>CAMMOI010000006.1 GCA_946498375.1 uncultured Mycoplasmatota bacterium
TTTACAAGGGTTTGAGAGATTTTGCATTTCTAAAACTGATAAATTTGAGATTATATATTTTTATATTACCATTTATATATCTATAAAGTCAATAATAGTTGTTTTTTTAGTTTCAGGTTTTACAAAAAATGATTAATAATTCAGCTTACAAAATAGTTTATCTATTTTAAATTTTTAAGATTTAAGCTTTTCCAAAATAAGTTTTTATTAAAATTAAAATATCAGTCAAGTCTATCTTTTGATTTTGGTTCATATCTCCAACTATATTGTAATACTCACTAGCATCAATTTTCTTAAAATATAATTTAATCAACAGCAAAACATCTGTTAAATCAACTTTCGCATTTCTATTCATATCTCCCATTAAATAAGATGCATTCCCAGTTACAATTACTTTAATACTAGCGGTTTGATTATTTAAAGCTTTTACCGTAATAACTGCCTCTCCTAAAGATTTTGCTGTAATTTTCCCTTCATTATCAACACTTACAATATTAGGATTACTACTTGAAAAACTTAAAGTAGGCTTATAATCTGGTACACTAGCTGTAACTTTTACATCCAATTTCATAGATTTATAACAATCAAGCTCTATTTGGTTAGTATCAAAAGAAATTGTATAATCATTTAATTCCCATTGAGCGTATAACCTTAGTGTATCATTTTCTACATTATTTAAATTCACAATCTCATCAACTGTATAAGACGTTCCTGTTCCATCTGCTTTTGTGTTCCACTCTTTAAATTCATATCCCTCTTTTTCATATAAATTCTTATAAATAACTTTATCCTGGCCATTTTTTGCATATGTTGTAGCTAAAGAATCAGAGTTCAAATAAACTTTATAATCATTATCATAATCCTCTTGAATAGTTCCACCATTTGCATCATATATAATTGTATATGCATCTTCTTCCCAGGAAGCAGTTAGTTCTAATCCTCGAACTGTACTAAAAGCATCAAGAAAATAATGATTTTTTAAATCATCCCAACCATTAAAACCATATCCTGGTCTTGTTGGTATTGGTAATTCTCCATATTCTGAACGAACACGAACTACTTTTCTTTCGGGAGTTACAGTTCCACCATTTGCATCAAAATTAACAATTCTTTCCTTACCCTGCCATTGCACATATAGGGTAATTTCATCTTTGTCTTTCATAGCAGGTATTTCCGATAAATCAGAATACGATGTTCCTGTTCCATCTGCTTTTGTATTCCATTCTTTAAATTCATAATATTCTTGGGTAAATTTATTTGCAGGTAATGTAAATGATTTCCCTGCTTCAACTTCAATACTATCCATTGTTCCTGTAATATCTTTATAATAATCTTCTGTATCATTAGGATCAAAATGAATTGTGTAATGAGGTACATAATCAATAGTTATTGGTACATCTTTTATATATCCATCATAATAACTTTCAATATGAATTGTAGTATTACCAGTTGATTGTGGGATTATTGTTCCATTTTCATCTAATTTAACAATATCTTCATTATTGGATTTATAAATAATTCTTTTAGCTGAATCAATATTCGGCTCAATATAATCATAAATTTTAGAATATTTATTAAGTTCTTGTTTAATTGATATATTATCAATAGTTGTATATTCAAAATCAACAAATTTTAAAACTGGTAATCTCGGGATACCATCAATTGTTTCTATAACCCAATTGTTATCAAAATTTTCCCAAGTAGAATAATTTGTTTTATCAGTTAATTTATATATTTCAGTATCTTGATTATAAATATTTACATTTGATGTATTTGAACAACCCCATCTACAAAGTGATTTATCTTCAATACTTAATGCATTGACTCCATCTATAATTGCACTACCGCCCTGATAATATAAAAGTCCAGCAACATTTTTACCAGTTACAGTCGATAAAATATTTTTTGTAGATACAACACCATTATCTATTATTGTATGAATCAAGACTGCATCTCCACTACCATCATCATATTTTCCATTAATATTACCTTTTAATTGAATATCTTTAATATTAACATCATTTCCTTGAATATAACTTAATAAATAAGCATTGCTGTGTAAACCATTGGGCTCAAGTTCAAAATCTAAATATATATTAGAAATAGAAATATTTCCATTAATAGATTCAAAATTACCCAATAGTCCACCACCATATGAATATCTTAAACTGTTATTACCATTTTTCCTATTATATATTCCACTTACTTTACTATTTTTTAAAATAATATTTTCAAATGTAGCAGTATATTCATTATCATCTTTGTAATCTCCATTATTAGCCTTATAATTTGATAATAATGCACTACAATAACCACCTTGACAATTTATATCAAAATCTTCTAATACTAAATTTTTAATAGTTACATTTCCATATGCAGAGCCAAACAAACCGTTTCCTGCATTATTCCACTCATACCAAGTTGTTTTTTCCTCATTGCAAGTTAAATAATTATTTTGGTACAATCCCTTAATAGTATATCCTTTTCCATCTAATGTTCCACTAAAGCCATTAATTGATTCCCATCCAAAACCTTGTGGACAAACTTCTGAAGCAAGTGATAATTTACCGCCTTCACGAGTATCTTCAGTTAAATCAATATCATTTGCAAGTTCATAATAACCATCTAAATCATCTCTAATTTGGCTTAGCTGTGTAGAATTTGTAATAATGTAAGGATTATCTTTAGTTCCAAGTCCTGACATTTTAATAATTTTTATCTTTGTTGACCCTATCACATTAGAATTATAAATTACATCTATTCTATATTCTCCACTTTCTAAAGCACTAGAAAATTCCACTAAAGTATTTATATTGTTTTCAGCAACTATATTATTTGAAAAAGCAACACCAGTAGTGATTTCTTGATTTTCTGAATTATATAATTTATATGTTAAAGTTGTTTCAGAAGGTATATTTTTTGTTTCAGAATATAATCTTATTTGTGTTTCAGAAATTTCTTTATTATTATATTCAGTTAAATCAATATATGGTGTAGTATCTATATTTGAAGTAAATATACTTACTCTATCAATAAATCCACTATCACTACTTACAATTATCTTTGCATTTTCATCAACAACAATATCTTCTGTTATTTCAATAGTAATCAATCCAGGTAAATCAGTAGTTTTAGAAAATGTTTCATAAGTGCCATCTTTTTTATAAATCTTAACATCATAAACAGCATCAGGTTTTTCTGTAATAAACTTTATTTTTTCTATCTTTTCATTATCTTTAATTTTTGTGTCACTTAAATAATAAGTTTTTTCATTTACATTTTCAGTACCTTTTCCTAATACATAATTATTATCCCAAATGTTATCATCAGAACTTGTCATTTCATCAATAAAATGTATTGAAGTAAATAATGAGTCATATGTTAAATATGGATACTGTAATTGTTCTCCCCAAGAATTTTTTAAAATCCATACTCCTTTACCTTTGACTACATTATCACAACTTGATATATTTGCATTATGTGTTCTTGTATCAGCACAATATGAATATTCTAGGTCATCATCCCATCCAATAATTTGCATCGCATGACTATCAGAAATATTACAATTATAAACATCTATTACTAAATTATTTAAATTAGCATCAGTATATTGACAAGAAGAACTCATATAAGTTCCAACATAAGCTCCACCATTTTCCATAATGTTCTTTTTAACTTCTTTCAAATAACTATCTCTAGTTTCTATTTCTTCTTCAGTTAATATACTTGTTGATTCTCTTAAACTCATCCTTGGAATATTTATAGTAGAATTAACTTCATATTGAGATTTTCCATAATTTATAACATCTGAAAGTTCCATTTTTGTTAAATCAGTATCATTATATTCTTTAAAAGAATTATAATTAAACAATGAAATACCATTTGCCATAGCAATAGTAGAAATATAAAAATTACCACCATCTCCAAGAGAACGATTTATAAATGATACATATTCACTTTTATAATCTTTTATACCATTTCTAGAAGTAACATAATCAATTTGCCTTTCAGAAATTAATAATGGAGACTCTATTGTTATTTCTTCATCATTTTGTAACAAATAAGATTCTGCAACTCCAGCAGTAGCAAATGTCCAACATACCCCTAAATCTCCTTGATCTCTAACAGGAGTAACATAACTGTTTCTCATATCATACTTCTTAGGAACATTTATGTTTTCTGTTTCTTTTCTAATTGCATAATCAATTATCATAGAAACAGGAATTTCTCCTAAACTTTCTTTTTCCTTATCAGAATAAGTAAGATACTCTACATACTGAGGATTTAAGTATAATTCATTTTCTTTTTTATTCTTTTCAGTAAGAATTACTTTTCCTGTTTCTTCATATACCTCTTTTATATAATTTTGAGCTGCTTTTGGTAAATATGCATAAGATTCAGTTTTTAAAACTCTTTCTATCTTACTAGTTTTATTAAAGCAAAAAAAACTAATTAATCCACCGATAAGAAGTACGCAAGATACTATCATAAATATTCTTTTTTTATTTTTTAATTTCATACTACTAAACACACCTTTACTATTTACTTTAGAATATCATTTATTTCCTAACCAAGTCAAATATATATGAATAGATTTCGGCTTTACCTTAAAATAAAAATCTTATTTTCTTAATAATTTGATAACTTTATGCCATGTATGAAAACACTAAAAAAGCAAGTTTGTACACTTGCTCTTAATAATGGATAGATATTATTTATACACTTTTAAAATTAGTTTAACATAAGTTACAAATATATAAATTTTTGATATCTACCACCATTTTAATATTGTTTTCCAAAATAAACTTTATATTTGGCATCTTTTTTACATACACAACAAGGTCCATCAACTGCTTCATTTTCTATAATACAGCGGGATTTTAAAGTGGTATCTTCTTTAATTTTATTTTCACAGTCGACATTACCACACCAATTAATCTTAATAAATCCTGGTTTAGATGCAGCTATTTGTTTAAATTCATCATAATCTTTTGCTGAATGTAACATACTATTACGTCTTTTTAAGGCTTTATTATACATATCTTCTTGCATAGCTTTAAGTAAACTATTAATATTTTTAATTATATTTTCTATATCAGCCGATATAGTTACTTTTTCTAGAGTATCTCTTCTTACTAACGTGATATTATCATTTTCTAAATCACGAGCACCAATTTCAATCCTAAGTGGATATCCTTTAACCTCAGCCTCAGCAAATTTAAATCCTGGAGTTTTATTACTACTATCTATTTTAAATGTAATATTCTCCTGGGTTAGCCTATTTGTTAGTTCATCTACTTTTGTGTCTAACTTGTCTGAACTACCAATTGGAATAATAATAATTTTTATTGGTGCAATTTTAGGAGGCAAAACTAATCCGTTATCATCACTATGAGTCATAATAAGTCCACCTATCATTCTTGTTGATACTCCCCAACTTGTTTGATATGGCGTTTTAAGTTTATTATCCTTATCTAAATATTCAATTCCAAAGGCTTTAGCAAAGCCTTGGCCAAAATAATGACTTGTCCCATTTTGTAAGGCAACTCCATCATACATCATCGCTTCAATTGTATAAGTTTCTTCGGCCCCGGCAAATTTTTCTTTTTCTGTTTTCTTTCCAGTAATTACAGGCATAGCTAAATAATTTTTTTGGAAGTCTTCATAAACTTTAAACATCTTTAAAGTCTCTTCTATAGCTTCTTCTTTTGTTGCATGCATTGTATGACCTTCTTGCCATAATATTTCACGAGAACGTAAAAATGGCCTAGTAGTTTTTTCCCATCTAACAATTGTACACCACTGATTATATAGTTTAGGCAAATCTCGATAAGATTTTATAATTTTTTTGTAGTGTTCACAGAATAAAGTCTCACTAGTAGGGCGAATACAAACTCTTTCTTCTAATTTTTCGTCTCCACCATAAGTGACCCATGCTACTTCTGGAGCAAATCCCTCTACATGTTCTTTTTCGCGATTTAAAAGACTTTCAGGAATAAACATAGGCATTTGAATATTTTCATGACCTAATTTTTTAAATTCCTGATCTAATATCTTTTGCATATTCTCCCATATAGCAAAACCATATGGTCTTATAATCATACTCCCCTTCATCGAAGAATAATCAACTAAATCTGCCTTTTTTATAACATCTGTATACCAGGCAGCAAAATTCTCTTCACGTGATGTAATTTCCTTATTTTTCATAACTAACCTCTTTTCTATAAAATAAAAACCACATTAAATGCTAAGGAGCAAATAATGCGGTACCATCCTTTTTTTCACTTAATTTAGATAACGGTCTTCCCCGGTAGCTGTTAACTACTCTCATAGGTAGGATTAGCAAAGTTTATAATTAGGTTCTCACTATTTCCTAAATCACTTTATATAAGAGCTTTAACTAACATGTCCTAATCACAGATTTATAATTAAATTGTAATTTATTTATATTTATTAGTCAAGGATTATCTTGTTAAAACGTATGATTTTTCAGCAATACTATTAGTAGCATTTTTTACATCCATTCTTCCCTCAGGACGTTTCATATATATTTTATTTTCTATAATATATTCAAAATCCGTTGCATATATATTTGTGTAATTACTAGCATCTACTAAATAATTTATACCATTTTTGGAAATTTCACAAACGTAGCCATCTTGATCTGGGCCACCATTAATTTGATTTAAATATTCAACATAATATGCTTTCTTTATATTATCATATTCAGCTAAATATACTTTGGTGTAATCACTAGCATCTACTAAATATTTTTGACCGTTTTTGGAAATTTCACAAACATAGCCATCTTGATCTGGTCCACCATTAATTTGATTTAAATATTCAGCATAATCTGCTTCACCTATATTATCATATTCAGCTAAATATACTTTGGTGTAATCACTAGCATCTACTAAATATTTTTGGCCATTTTTGGAAATTTCACAAACATAGCCATCTTGATCTGGTCCATCATTAATTTGATTTAAATATTCAGCATAAAAATTATTTGAAACTTCATCTATATTTAAAACTGTATTATTATAAAACATATTATTTGCTACATTTTGATCAAGCGTAAAAGTATCTTCTTTTCTTGGCCAAACATCTTGAGTATTTTCTGTTTCTTCTACAATATTATTCTTATTTTCTTCATTTGATGAATAACAGCTACTTAAACTTAAAGCTAAAGATAAGCTAGTTAGCATTGCAAGTAATTTTGAGTTATTTGTACTTTTTATTTTCGTTACTTTTTTCATTTTTATTTCCCCCTCATAAAAAAATCCTTAACAATAAGGATTAATAATCATATATTGCCAACCAATCCCCATTGATAAGTATCTTTTATCATATTTTTCTTAAAATGTCAATAAATGTCTTTAGCCTAGGCAAAAATATTTTCTTTTTTTATAAATTAAATAATATGCCATTATAATTTGAATAATAGTTATTAAAGCAGCAAGTAAAAAAATATATCTAAATCCATAAACATACATAACTCCTACTAAAAATACTCCTGTTGCTTCTCCTAATAAATTAAAAATATAATTAATTACAGTAGAATCTAAAATATATTTTTCTTTAACAGTATTGGTCATAAAACCAGAAATAAGATTACTATAAGCAATATTGGTAATCAAGCTATAAGCTATAGCTATTAATAGTATTAATTTGTTATTAGTTATGAAAACTAAAAGATATAATATAATTCTTATTAAAAATTTAATAGATATATTAAAATAGTCATTTTTACTTTTTAATTTATTTATAGCAAGAGCCCCAAATATAATATCAATAATAGAAAACATTAATACAAAATAAGTCGCTGTTGAAGTAGTATAATCATTGTAATTTGTCAACATAATCATCTTTAAGCCAACTGCAATATTAAATGACATATTGGTAATTCCATTATAAAATAAATAAAAAACTAATAATTTATGGTTTTTTAAATATTTAAAAACTTTTTTGTTATTATCTTTATACTTAACCTTTTGTTTATCCGTAGTTAATGTTAAAACAAATAAAGCTAAGAAGTCAAAAAATATTGTAACCAATAAACAGGTTTTATACCCAATTACTATTTTATATAAAATACGGCCAAATATTAATGATCCTATTAATATTCCTAAAGTTTTACCCAAATTTTCTACTACACTTTTCTTCCCATATAATTCTTCACTTTTTTCAAAAGACATGACATATGGATAGACACTAGATAATATTATATTTTCACAGGCGATATCAAAAAATGATAAGAATTTAATTAAAAATAGATTGTTAGTACCATCAATTAATAATAAAAGAACAGAAATAAATATTTTAGTTATTAACGTACTCAAGATTCCTATTTTTATTTTAGCAACAGAAAATTTTTTAGTATAAAATAGTAAACAAAAAGCAGCTACTAAGGAAGCTATTGATATTACTTTAGAAATAGAAGTAGCACTAAGATTATTACTTGCTAACCAAAGTTGGCGAAAATTTCCCCATAGGCCAACTGATATACAAAAAAAGGCAAGCATTAAAAGAATTAGATGTTGATTATTTAAATACTTTTTATTCAATATTTTTATCATATTCCACATCACTAACTTCATACTTGCGTTTTTTAGAAACATATCTTAACAGTTTAGTAGCACCCCACCCTAGTAGTGCAAGGGCAAAAAAGTAAAGTACGCCAAAAACTGTAAATGTAGGAGCAGAATCAGTAAGTAAACCAATTATTGATGCTCCAGCTGGCATAGATGTTACAATTGTTAAATTATCTACTGAACTAGATGTAACATCTTCTTTAAAACCTTTGAATAATGTTTGGGCTGATGAAAGATATGTCTGAGTCATATCCCAAAGATATTTAATATAATCTAAAGTGTCTCTTAAAGTTTCATAGCGATATCCTGAAATAGCTAAAAACTCAGCAAGTTCCGGATCATTTTTGGCTATTTTTTCGCGTGTTGAGATATAAGTTCCCATTTGATTTATTCTTCCATCTATTAAATTTACTGTTTTGGCATATCTTTCAAGTTTTGTTGTAAATTTAACTATATCAGAACCCTTTACATTAGCTTGTTCTTTAACAGCATCAATTTTCTCCCAAATAATTCTATGAATATTTAAATATCGGTGTAATTGTCCTTTAAACTCACGAATAAAAATTTGCTCTTCTAAATATTTTTCAATGTTTTCAATAGACTGTTTCTTATTATTAATAAAATAATACTTATCTCCTCTAACAACATCATATTTAGCATTATTAAATTCAAAATACTTTTGTTTTTCTGTTCTAGATAAAAGATCAGCAATATTTTCTTTAGTTGCATTATCTAAAACAATAAAATAAGGATATACAGTCTCAATATTAGCAAGTTCCTTAGGAACTGGTGCTCCTAAACTAAATAAATAGTTTATAGCTGGAGAAAGTTTATTTTCATAATAATCTGTTACTTTATCTATATCGGCAAATAAAGTATCTTCACTAACCTGCATGTTATTTAAAACTATTAAACCATCTTCAAAAATTTTTACCTTAATATTCTGAGCGGTTGTAAAAGCAATATATTCTTCTCCAGAAACTTCATAATCAATTTTCCCGATTTCTAAAGCCTTACGATATTCTAATAATTTATCATTATCTAATTTAAGTTGCGATTTTACATCTCTTAAAAAATCATAAATTTCTGTTAATTGAAGCATAGTTCTTTGAAACCAGCCCCCAACATATACATTACTTATTTTCATATTACTCCTCTTTTAAATAGTCTTGAAAAAAAATCCAGCGTTTTTTTTAATAAAACCATAATGTTGATAACAAGCATGAGCTGCTTTTCTAAAGTTCATAGACCATAACTCTATTGTCTTACAATTATTCTTTTTACATATTTTAGTAACTTCATCTAACATTTTTGTAGCGATATTGTGGCGTCTAAATTGTGGGTGAACACAAACATGATTTAAAATAGCATATGTATTCATATCTTCATACATCGTTTTAATTATCGTTATTTTAGCATGAGCCACAACTTGATCTTGCATTTGTCCGATTAAATATATATCATTTGGATTATCCTTAGTTTCTTCAAATATTTTTTTTGCATATTCAAGCGATGTTTTCTCCTCAAATACAAAATTGCATAAATTAACTATGCTTTCTACATCTGAAGATGTTGCAATTTTAAATTTTACTTCCATAAATCTACTCCTTACTTTACGTTGTCTTTAGTATACCCCCCCCGATTTTTTGTCAAATAAAAAACTTGTGCTTTACACAAGTTTGCGTTTTCCTAAATTGTATTCTATTCGATATCTAATTGAATATTATCAATTTTATATCCTTTATTATATTCATTTAAGTTAAGATTTTCTATAAATAATGTAGCTTTAAAATCTTTGTTTGAAGCTTCTAATGCTTTTTTTAATTCTTTATCTACACTAATTTCCATTAATTTTATTGGTGTTTTTAAAGATAAATTATTATTCGATTTTTCACCTCTAGCTTGACTAATGATTTCTACAATTAAATCTCCATTTTTTACTTCCTCAGCAAAATTAAATTCTAAAGGTTTAATTTCTGTTATGTGAATAGATTTTTCTTGATGGTATAATTCTTGGTAAATTTCTTCTGTAATATATGGGAAAAATATACTAAAATCTTGTAATAATTTATAAAGTAAAGTATAGACTGTTTTTTGAGATGAATATCGTGCTTCTTGACCAAACTCTTCAGGACGATATAATCGATGTTTTACAATTTCAATGTAATTATCACAAAAATTCCAAAAGAATTTTTCTAAAGTATTAAGTGCCAATCCAACTTCATAATCATCCATATATTTAATAAATCTTTTTTCCATCTCTTGGTATTTTCCTAAAATCCATTTATCAATATATTCATAGTTATCTAATTTTCTATCTTCATAATCCTGAAGGTGCATTTCAATAAATTTAGATACATTCCATATTTTATTAATTAGTTTACGACCTCTTTGTAATGTTTCTTCGCTATAAATTATATCAGTTCCCAAGCGTCCTGATCCTGCCCAATATCGCATTACATCAGCTGAAAATTGATTTATAAGAGTAAGTGGATCAATTTTGCTATTTCCTTTACTTTTGCTTATTTTTTCTCCTTTACTAGCCATTACAAATCCAGATATCATGACATTATCCCATGGTCTTTGACCAAAATGATAAAAACTTTTAACAATTGTATAAAAATCCCATGTTCTAATGATTTCTGATGCATTTGTTCTTAAACTCATTGGTTTTAAAATATCTTCGTAATTATCTTTTTCTTTATAACGCATATTAATAAGTGGCGTTACTGATGATGTTGCCCAAGTATCCATAACATCTGCCTCAGCTATAAATTCTTTACAGCCACATTTAGGGCATTTATCTATATTTGGTAAATCTACTAATGGATTTACTGGTAAATCTTCTTCTTTAGCAAAAATAGCTTCTTTACAATCTTTACAATACCATACTGGAAATGGTACTCCAAAATATCTTTGTCTAGATATACACCAATCCCACATTATATTTTCAACCCATTCATTATACCTATTTTGCATATGAGCAGGATGCCATTTTATTTCATTACCAATTTTTAAAAAGTCTTCTTTATGACTCATGATATCAATAAACCATTGATTCATTACAGCATATTCTACTTCTTTTCCACATCTTTCATGAGTCTGTACTTCATGTTCTAATTCTTCAACTTTTTCTACGAATCCACCATTTTGTAAATCTTCTACTATTCTTTTTCTAGCCTCTTTTATTTTTAGTCCTCCATAATTTGGAACACTATCTATTATTTTACCATCTTCAGTAAAGATATATTTAAGGGGCAAATTATATTTTTTCCACCATTCGATATCAGTTTGATCTCCGAATGTACAGCACATTACTACTCCAGTTCCTTTATCTAAAGCAACTTTTTCATCTGCCATAATAGGAACATCTACATCTATAATAGGAATATGAGCATTCTTTCCTATCAAAGACTTATGCTTTTCATCATTAGGATTTACAAATACACATACAATAGCTGGTAATAATTCAGGTCTAGTTGTAGCAATAATAAATTCTTCATTATCTTCGACTGTTTTAAATTTGATATAATTAAATGTTGTTTTGATACTTTTAGTTTCTAATTCTGCCTGGGCAATAGAAGTTAAACATTCATTACACCACAAAGCAGGAGATTCTTTATGATAACAATGACCTTTATCAACTAAATCCAAAAAAGATGCTTGACTAATTTTAATTGTTGAAGGACTAACAGTTTTATAATGAATAGACCAATCTGTACTTACACCCATTTTACTAAATAATTCTTGAAATTCAGCTTCATATTTATCTGTAGTCTGATAACATAATTTAGAAAATTCTTCTCGTCCAATTTCATGAGCTTTTTTACCTTGTTCTTTTTCTACTAATCTTTCGCTAGGAAGACCATTGTCATCAAATCCAAATGGGTAAAAAACATTAAACCCTCTTAATCGTTTATATCTTGCAATCATTTCTGTTTGAGAATATGAAAAAATATGACCAATATGAATCTTACCACTTACTGTTGGTGGTGGGGTATCAATAGAATATACCGCTTTGTTATTTGGAACAAATTTGTATATATTATTTTCTTTCCAATAATCTCTCCACTTTGCTTCTTTTTCTTGATAGTTATATTTCTTATCTAACATTAATATCACCTTTTTTCAAAATATGTTTTTTCTTTAGTTATTGTATCATTTAAAAAAAAGAACGTAAAGTAATTAAAAAATAAATTTTGCTTATTATTTTTTTATATATATAAATATAATATTGTATCAAGCTAGTAACTAATTTTTTTTAAATATTTTATATTTTTAGGTGTTTGTAGCTTATCTAAGGCTGTTTTTAATAATTCGCTCACTCGTTGATGACTAATTTTTAAAATATCTGCAATTTCTTTTTGCATCTTAGGATTATTATCATCAAAACCAAAATATAATTTAACTACCGCCCTTTCTTTAAGTGTTAATGATTGAAACGCTTTATTAATAATTTGCTGATTGTTTTTATCACTAATTAAATCTAAATCTAATAGATCATCTTCCAAAGTTTGATAATCATCTATATTATCTGGATAATTAATATTAATCATTCGTTTAGTTACAACCACATTATTTATCATATTATTTAAATACATAAGTTTAACTATTTCATCTTTTATCCATGAGCATTGTTCAGCAATTATTTTTTTCCCTGTATTCATAAAATATTGTTCTTCAATCACTTTTTTACATTTAACAAAATTGCTATATGATTGAGCAGGATAAAAATTAATTATTTTAGGAATTACATTACGTATTGCATTTTTAATATAAGTATTAGCTACATCAAAAAAACAATCATTCATATCATAATTTTCTACTGCTTTTATTAATCCTTCATAGCCATAACTATTTATATAATCAATATCAATTTTATAATCATTGTTTTTAAAATGTGCAGTTGCTTTTTTTACTAAAAAAAGATTATTTTCGACAATCTTATTTCGCAAATATAAAGTTTTTTCTGATTTAGAATCAATATTTTTTTCTTGAAAATATTTTTCAAATAATAAATTATTTAAGGCTTTTATATCTTCTATATTATCCATAATGTCTCCCTTGTTCATATTTTTTTAGAATTTTAAATGCTTCCTTTTTAGCTTCTTTAGCAAAATAGCTATTATTTTCATAGCTTTTAACTATACAATCCATAAGTTTTACTAACATTTTCTCATCGTGATTTAAATTATATAAATAATTATAAAATTTTTCTAAAGCATCTTTTTCATATCTAATAGACTTTAATTTTCCCTGACTTATTATATCTAAAACTTTTCCAAATTTTGGATTTGGAGAAATATAATTTGAATCAATTTTTAAACAATCTAAATCATTAAATATTTCTTCTAAAATAACAGCATTAATATCAGGTTCTACGTTATTATAAATAATTATTTGCTCGTTTTGAGTTCCCCAAAACTTGTGTATTGGAATATTTAATTGATAAAAACCGGTTTTAACTAAAATATAATTATTTTCCAATTGAAGAAGTGATGCTTTTAAATGACCAACCTCATGTAAAAGAACGCAAAAAAATTGATACTTATCTTTTAAGGAAAGTTTTTTATACGAAGTTTCATCTATATTAGTAATAATCGAATTTTCCAAAATATTATAAGCTCCATTTATTAAAATGGGAGAATTAACAAATAGTTGAGGCATAAAGCTAGTTTTATAATTTTTTTTATTGTCCTCTAGCATATAAGTTGGTAGATCATTTTCTTGATTATATTTTATATGTTTAAAAAAGCAATCGTTTAAAAGCTTACGCATAAAATAGATGTTTTTACTATCAGAAAAAGGCAACGTAACTGTTTCTAACCACGGTTTTTTTAAATTTTTTTGAGGATCAAATTTGCGCAAATAATTCTCCCCCATAAAGATGTTGTCTTCATTAAAATGAGTGAAATAACATTTTTGAGATGTATTAAAATCTCTGCCAACAAATCCTACATTCATATCTAACCAACTATTATAAAGTGGCTCTAAATAAACTATTGTATTCATAGATACTTTCCTATCTTTTTTTATAAGGAACTAATTTATAATGAGAAGAAACACCATTAATTAGTTCACTTAGATTTACACCGTCTTGAGCATACGTTATAGCTAGCATTGTATCTTTAAGATAACAATCAATATCTAAATTATAAATTAACATTCTTACTTCATCTAAATCCATATCATCATCATACATTGTAGTCCATAAACTTAAAGCTAATCTTAATAAAGCATAATTTTCAATCAAAATCCCATTTCTTTGACAATTGTTTCTATATATAAAATCAGCAATATAGTTTAGCTTTTTTTCAGAATCATACTTACCAATTCGCAAATTATCAACATCAATGCCTTTCATTTTATTATATTTTGATAAATAAAAATTTTCTAATTGTAAATCAAAATTATAGATATTATATTTATTACCTTGATTTAAAATATCAAGTATTTTCAATAAAATTATATTTTTTTGTTCAAGATTATATTTAAAAAGGTCAAAAAATTTATTTAATTTATTATCCTTTAAGTATTCCATTTTATAAGCCCAAATTAAATCTTTATTATAATCCTCATAATAATATAACTGTTTAACTTTAACATAAATAGGTAAATCTAATTTTTTTAATATTTTTAATTTATGATTAACACTATTTGCATTTTTTATTTCATATATAGAATATGGAGTTTTTAAAACTTTAACTGCATTATTAAAATATTTATAAACAGTTCCATTTTCGCCACACCCAATTATTGGATAGTGTTTAAAATAGTTTATATTATTTCTTTTCATAACCTTTTTATTTCCTTTTCTTTAATCTAAATTTACAATGTCCTATTAAAGCATAGATTAAACAAATATTCAACAATTTTTCTATAATTAAAAAGAGGAATCTCCTCTTTTAATAATAAATAATTCCTGCAAGTATTATTGCAAGTAATATGTATAAGACAATTATAAAACATGAGTTATTAAAATTACATGATTTATTTTTTCCTTTATTACAATTAGGTTCTTTTTTGCAACAATTATTTGTAGACATAGGACAAACCTCCTTTAAATTAAATAAATGCACCTACAATGATTATAAGTAAAATGAATAATACAAGTATTATTGCTGGTCCTAAACATCCGCAGCCATTATTCATAAATCATTCCTCCTTTTTTGTCTTTTCATTAATATAGTATACGAAACCCAGGATTTGTGTGAGTGTTCTGCTTGTTTTTTTAATAGATGACTGATATAATTAAAGATGTTTAAGGAGGATTTTATGAAAAAGAAAATAGCTTTATTGGCATTATGTTCTTTATTGGTTGCTGGTTGTGGTAAAACTATTCCTACACTAAAAGATGGTAGCCAAGCTGTAGTAACTTTAGAAAAGGGTAATATTAGTGTTGATGATTTATATGAAGAAATTAAAGATACCTACGGTTTATCCGCTTTAGTTAACATGGTAGATAAAAAAATATTAGAACAAGAATATGAAGATAGTTTAGAAGATGCTAGATCTTCTGCTGAATCACAAATTGAACAAATAAATAGTTATTATGGTGATGATGCTTTATCTGCGGTACAGCAATATACTGGCTATTCAACTATGGAAGCCTATGAAGATTATTTATATTTAGCTTACTTGCAAAATTTAGCAGTTGAAGATTATGCTAAAGATCAAATTACTGATGATGAAATTCAAAAATATTATGATGATGAAGTTGTTGGTGATATTAAAGTTAGTCATATTTTAATTACTCCTGAGGTAACTGATGATATGAGTGATGAAGATAAAGAAAAAGCTGAAAATGAAGCTAAAGAAAAAGCTGAAGAAGTTATAGAAAAATTAAATGAAGCTGAAGATGTAAGTAAAACTTTTGAAGATCTTGCCAAAGAATATTCCTCAGATGAAGCAACTAGTGAAGATGGTGGCGATTTAGGATATATTAATAAGGACACTTTATCAACTGATTATGATGGATTTACTGATGCTGCTTATGAATTAAAAGATGGTGAATACACAAAAGAAGCTGTACAAACATCTTTAGGATACCATGTAATTTTAAGAGTTGAGAGTAAAGAAAAAGCTGAATTGGACGAAATTAAAGATACTATAAAAGATACTTTGGCAACTGATTTAATTTCTAATGATGCTACAGTTACAATTAATGCCCTTCAAGCTTTACGTAAAGAATACGGTATGGAAATTGTAGATAGTGAACTTAATAAACAATATAATACTTATATTCAAAACGCTCTTGCCTCAGCTGTTGAATCAAATAATAGTAATGAGCAATAATAAAAAAAGGAATTTTTAAGATTCCTTTTTTATTTTCTCAATAAATTCATTAATTTGATTTGTATTATATCCTTTTGAATATAATTTGTTTTTTAAAACAAAATATAACTCTTCATTAGAACATTTTCTTTGTAATTTTTTATATAAATTATTAGCTTGTTTAATAAAATTACTATTATCTTCAATTTTAATATTATTTAAAATATCATTATATAATACCTTATTATAACCATTACTTTGTAAGTATTTAGTAGTCTTTAAAATAAAGCTTTGGCAGCTATCTTTATTTGTTTTCAATCGTTTAGCAATTATTTTCTTAAGTTTTAAATGCCAAATTATCGAATCTACTTTTGCTAATTCTTGATCTATATCATCTTTTATTAAGCCCAATTTTAATAAATTATTTCTAATTTTATCCGGACCATTTAAAGATAAAGTTATTTGATCTTTAATATATGCTTTAATATAATCTTGATCATTTAAATACCCTTCTTTTTCTAGTTGAGCAACACTTTTATTAATAACATCTAATGAAAAGTCCTTATTTTTTAAATAATTTATAATTTCCAATTTAGTGCGCAATTTTCGACCAATATATTTTAAAGCTATGTAATACGCTTCTAGATTGTAATTATACTCTTTTATTTTAGCAAGTTCTTCCTTAGTTATATTTTTCTTAATTAATAAATCAAATTTTAAAATAGTTTTATCAAATAAATTTATTGGCTTATTATTTCCCTTAATATATACCTCATAAATATTATTTTTTACTTTATTATATTTAACTATTTGCATTTTATCACCATAAATAATTATTACCATACATTTGTTTGTAAGTCAATGAGATATGGACAAACTCATTATTGTTTTGATAAAATTATCAATATAAAGGTATGGTGGTTATGAATAGAGAAAAAATACAAGAAATATTAGAAAATAAATACCAAAGTTTGACTTCATATAAAGATAAAATAATATTTTTATATGCATTAATTATGCAAAGTCAAGGATATTATCTTGAATACAGTAAAAAAATAGGAATTATCAATTTAAATGATATTATAAAAAAAGCAAATAATATTCATAATGATAACGAGTTTATAGATTTTATTAATACGGAAATATTAGATAAATTAAATTTAGGTCACTTAAAATTAAAATTCAACGAAAAAATAGCTTATGACTTATTACCTGAAGAATTAAAAATTAAAAAGACAGAATATGATTTAAAACCAAATACTAGTTTTCAAATAGAAGATCATACAATGATTATAACAATACCTAGTTTTTCTAGAAAGCATTTTGTTAAAGAAAGCGAAAAAGAAGTTTATAAAAAAATACAAATATATTTAGCTAATAATGAAATAGATGATATAATTATAGATATAAGAGGAAATACCGGTGGTACAGATGAATATTTTGACCTTATTTTTCCATTAATAAGTAATAAAGATTTAACTGTAAATTGTTCATTTAAAAATTTATTTACCAACCAAAATGAAGATCATAGCTATGTTATAAAAACCAATCATAATAATCCAAAATATAATATCTATTTATTAGTAGATAGAAATGTTTTTTCAACAAGCGAGGCTTTTACAAAATGCTGTAAAGACAATAATCTGGCAACAATCATAGGAGAACCAACTAGAGGAGAAGGATATGGATTAACCCCACTAGCAATTACTCTAACTAATAAAGCATATACTGGCAAGTATAAAAAAAATTATGTCCAAATACAAGGGGTACAAATAGTTTTTCCAATAGAAGCTCCTATAAATGAACTAGGAGAAATAGATTATATAAATAATTACAACACAAATCCAGATATAAGATGTTCAAAAGAAGAGGCATTAGCTGTAGCACTTGATATTATTAATGAAAACAAAATTACCAATAAATATTAAGAAAAACTTTATAAAAATCAAATTTATTATAAATTTATATAAATTAAAAATCTTTCCATTTTTTACTTTATCATGGAAAGATTTTTTTATTGATTATCTAACTGGTATTTTTTACAAGCATCATCTAAAGCTTGAATTAACTTATCCATATCTTCTTTAGAATCACTTCTTACTCCACTAGCAAATTTATGGCCTCCACCATTAAAGCAAGCAGCAACTTCATTAATTACTGGTCCCCTACTTCTAATATTTGCCTTATAAATATTATTTTTTTCATCATAAGTAATAAAAACCCAAGCAATTACACCTTTTATAAAATTAAAATCATTAATCATATTAGAAGGCGTTGCTAAATCAACCTTATATTCTTTAATTATTTCTGGAGTTATTTTTAAATATCCCAACCCATTTTCTGTAATTTGCATATTTTCTGATAAATAACCATGAAATCTAATTTCTTCTATGGGTCTTTCATATAGTTTAGGATATAAATTAATAAAATCCAAATCATTTTCTTCAATTAGTCTTGTTATTAATTCAAAGGTTGTAGAAGTAGTATAACTAAGTAAGAAACGATCACTATCAGATACTACCCCCAAAAATAAATTTCCTGCTACTTGTTTTGTAAATTTTAATTTTGTTGAAAAAATAAGTTCAATTATTAATTGACATGTTGAACTAGATGTAGTATCCACCCATTCAACATCGCCCATTTTATCTTCATATGGGTGATGATCAATTTTGATAATTTCTTTAAAGCAATCAATATTTTCCACTTCAATTCGATGTAAATTTGGAACATCTAAAACAATAAGTAATGGATTATTTAAAGTTTTTATATCTACTTTATCTAATTGACCATAATATTTAAATTTGTTTACTCCTTTTCCAACTGCAAAAACATTTTTTTGAGGAAAAGTTTCTTTAATTGAATCTCGTAAAGAAATTTGAGAAGCTACAGCATCAGGATCAGGCCCAACATGACGAGCAATAACTATATTATCATATTCTTTAATTTTTTTATAAATTTGTTTGATAATTTGTTTGATAAAATCACTTCCTAACTAATTAAATCAAACGTGTCTTTTGCTATCATTAATTCTTCATCAGTTGGGACTACATAAACTGGTATTTTAGAGTCTTTTGTACTAATAAGTCCAAATTCGGCAAAAACTTCCTCATTTTGTTCTTCATCTAATTTAATGCCCAATGAACTAAACTTTTCCATAATTGCTTTTCTAAAAAATGAACTTCTTTCGCCAACACCAGCCGTAAAACATATTACATCAGCGGTATTTAACATATTATTATACATTGCAATATAATTAGCTATCTTTTGAGTATAAATATCATAAGCAAGTTTAGCTCTTTCATTGTTTTCTAAAACAGAGGCCTTTATATCACGAGCATCACTACTAATCCCACTAATACCTAAAAGACCAGATTTTTTATTAATATCATTCATTACCTCATCTAATGTTTTATTAGTTTTTTTCATAATATAAGGAATAATACTAACATCTATATCTCCAGCACGAGTTCCCATTACAACACCTGGGGTTGGAGTAAATCCCATTGACGTATCAATAACTTTACCACTATCAATTGCACAAATCGAAGCACCACTTCCAATGTGACATGAAATAACTTTTAAATCTTCACGGCCTAATTTTTCACAAATTGTCTTATTTATAAATCTATGACTAGTTCCATGAAAGCCATATTTTCGAACTCCATATTTTTCATAATATTCATATGGTAATGCATAAATAAAAGATTCTTTAGGCATAGTTTGATGAAATGCTGTATCAAAAACTCCAATCATCGGTGTATTAGGCATATTTTTAATAAAAGCTCTGACGCCAATTAAATTGGCAGGATTATGCAAAGGAGCTAGATCATTAAATGATTCAATATCTTTGATAATCTCTTCATTTAAAATTACACTTTGAGAATATTTATCTGCTCCATGAACAATTCTGTGTCCTACCCCATCTATTTCATCAAGTGATGAAATAACTTTATTATTAATTAATTCTTCTATCAAGTACTTAACAGCAACAGAATGATCTTTTAAATCAACTTCTCTTTCAAATTTTTGATTATTTATTTTTATAGTATAAAAACTATTACCAATTCCAATCTTTTCAAAATAACCACTTATTAAATTTTCCTTAGATGGTAGTTCAAACAATGTAAATTTTAAAGATGAGCTACCGGCATTAACTGATAATATTTTCATTTCTCTCACCTCTTTTTTATTATACAAAAAAAAAGTAACTTTGCCTATCTTTTTAAAATTAATTATTTATAATTTACTGTATATTTTCACTTAAATAAGCCATATTAATAATGGTGATTTTATATGAAAGAAGAAAATCCATATTATAATCAAAGCATTGAATGTAGTGTACATAATTGTCAATTTTGTGATTGCGATGCTAATAAATGTAACTTAGCTCAAATTAAAATTTGCAATATGGACTCTACCTATGCTAAAAGTTCTACAATATGTGATAGCTTTATGAAAAAAAATTAATAAAAAATGCGTTTGTAATAAACGTATTTTTTGTTACCATAAATTATCGTTTAACATTAATAAAATCTTTATTAATAATTTTTTTGGGTTTCATAAATAATTCTTCTTCATTTATTATGCGTTTGCTTTCTGAGGCAAAATTATACCCATATTCATTAGTCATCTCAAAACGATATCTTTCTAAATCATTAGCATAATTTAAAGATGCTTGTTTGTAATGATAATCTATATATTTCATATTTTCTCACCCTTATTATTATAATGGTACCTTTTTTTATATTTATGCTTTTTAATATTTTTTTTAACTACCAAAATATGCCAGTTGCTTTTAATTTTATTTTTTCTTATAATGAAATAAAGAACAAATGTTTGATAAGGTGATAGTATGGAAAATAACAAACATATTTTATGTATAGATTTAAAAAGCTTCTTTGCCTCTTGCGAATGTGTAGAAAGAAATTTAGATCCTTTTAACTACCCTCTAATTGTAGCTAACAAAGCTCAAAAAAGTGGTGCAATTAGTTTAGCTGTTACTCCCTATTTAAAAAATAAAGGAATAAAATCTAGAGGTAGATTATATGAAATTCCTAAAAATATTAAATATGAAGTTGTTAATCCTCGCATGAGCTTATATATTAAAAAAAGCAAAGAAGTAGTAAGTATTTACTTAGATTTTATTTCAGAAGAAGATATGCATGTATACTCTATTGATGAGGCATTTTTAGATGTAAGTGATTATCTACAATTGTATAAAAAAAATGATTATGAATTAGCTGAAATTATTTTAAAAACCATTTATCAAAAAACCGGATTAACAGCAACTTGTGGTATTGGTCCTAATTTGTTATTAGCTAAAATAGCAATGGATATTGAAGCTAAACACAATAAAAATAATATTGCTAAATGGGAATATAAAGATATTCCCAATAAATTATGGCCAATTACTCCCTTATCTAAAGTATGGGGCATAGGAAAAGGTTTAGAAAAGAAACTAAATGCTTTAAAAATCTATAATGTTTATCAACTTGCCCACTATCCTAAAGAAAAATTAAAACATAAATTTGGGATAATTGGCACTGAATTATGGAATCATGCTAATGGAATTGATTTTAGTAAAATTAAAGATTATAAAAATTTAACTAAAGATAAATCTTATTCTCATTCTCAAGTATTATTTAAAGATTATAATGCAAATAATATTCGTTTAATTATTGAAGAAATGTGTGAAGTATTAACTTCTCGATTACGTCAAAATCACAAACAAACTAAATGTATTGGTTTGGGTATCGGTTATTCTAAAATTTATGGTGGTGGTTTTTTTCATAATATAAAATTAGATACTGTTACAGACAATCAAAATGATATTTTAAAATATTTATATTTATTATTTGATAAATATTATATAGATCTTCCCATTCGAAAAGTTACTTTATCTTTTAGCAATTTACAAGATAAAAGTAGTATTCAATTAGATTTATTCAATTCATTTGATGAAATAAAAAATTTTAATAACTATAATCAAGCAATAGATAATATTAAAAATAAATTTGGTAAAAACAGTTTATTAAAAGCCTCTTCTTTACTAGAAGATTCTACGGCAAAAGAAAGAAATTTAAAAATTGGAGGTCATAAATCATGAAAGATCGGGGTATAATAAAATGGCAGCCATTTAATAGTTTAATACCATCTCAAATTTTAATTAATTCCATATTAAAAGATAAGAGAAAAGTTAAAAAGCCAGTATTATCATTAGATCAATTATATCAATTAAATAACTTAGTTATTGAATGTTTTTATAACAACTTAGAAGTTAATATTAAATATTATAAAAACAATCAAATTAATTTTATTAAAGGACAAATAACAAAAATAGATAGAAATAATCAATTTATATATGTAAATGATAACTTAAAACTACATTTTTCCCAGCTTTTACAAATTTATACTTGATTTTACTTTAATTATTTGGTACTATTAATATGTTCCTTTTGGGGAATTAGCTCAGCTGGCTAGAGCACCACGTTTGCACCGTGGGGGTCAGGGGTTCGAATCCCCTATTCTCCACCAAAATGATAGTTAAGCCCTTGTTTTTCAAGGGTTTTTATTTTACAATATCATATTTATATCACTTTTTTGTAAAAAATTCTAGGAGCCATAAAAATGACTCCTAGTTTTTATTATAAAACTTTTAATTCTTCAGCTATTCTTGTAATTCACTTTTAAACATATGCGAATATATATTTGATTTTGTGGCTATATCACTATGACCTAAATATTTTGAAACTAGAGCAACGCTTGTTCCTCTACTTTTTATTATTTAAATAAAAATATTAAAATTATATTGAATTTTATAACAAAAAATGTTATATAGTTTATAAATTATTAGGAAGCAGAAAGTTTGCTACTAAAATAATTTATTTCTTACATTTTTATTTCATTTTGGTGGCAAATTATATATTTTTGTCGCCTTTTAATTTATAAGTGAAAAAGGAGAGAAATATGAATAATAATCAATATACTTTTACTTATGAGAATGAACCGAATGATAAGAATATTTATTATATGTTTCAACGCTTAATATTACCGACTATTATTTCTTCACAATATAAGCCTTATGAAAAGTATTGGGAAGATTATAAACGTTTACTATCAATTTTTACAAAATGGATAGGTATCTATTATAATGGTAATAGTTTAAAACTTATAAATCAAGATGATTTTAAGGAAACTGATTCTTTAATAACTGATCTTAAATTCAATTGTTTAGAAATAGAAACAGAATACATTGAAGAAATAGATATTTGGTATAATGAGTTTTTAGAATTATGGGAAAAATCAGAATTGGTTAAAGAAAGGAAAAATTAATATATCAAAATAAAGCAAAACACCATTTAAACATAGAACAAATATTAAATGATCATTTTCTTTCTTTTTCAAAGTTTTTATATTTATTATAACAAACAATGTTATATAATTATTAGAAAATAGAAATTTTTGTGATTAAATAATTATTATATTTTTATTGATTACAAGTTATTTTTTGACTTCATTTAATTTCATAAAAAGAAAGGAGAAAAAATGAATAAAAAACAAGAAGAAAACGTAAAAAATAATATACAAATAGCTTTTTCCAGACTAATTGGTCCATTAACTATAATGTCTGTATTAGATTCTTATAAATCGAAACATGATGAAATTAAGCAATTACTAAATATAATAATCAAATGGGGAGTGCAATTTGAATTAGAACAAAATTTAGATTTTATTAAATCTGGTGAATTGCTAAATGTATATGAAAGAATTAATGATTTAAACACCGAATTCTTGTATAATCCGAATTTAGGAAATGAAAGCTTTTTAAGTGATGAAATTGTTATATGGATATGGCAAATTATAGAATTGAGAAAAGATTTAATTAATAAAAAGGATAAGAAATAATATGGAAAAAGAAAACAATAAAGAAATAAAAGTTACTGAGTATGGAAATAAAAAAGGCGCTAAAATAGATATATATAGTCCTGATCCTCGAACAAAACCTCATGATTCTATTCATATTAAAGTCGATACAGAAAAAAAGACTTTTGAAACTGTTACCAAAATAGATGGCAAAAAGGAAACATCTTCAGGTGGTTGTTATATAACTACTAATTGCATGAAACATTTCCAAAATAAATTTGATGATAATTGCTACGAATTAACTGTTTTAAGATGGTTTAGAGACAATTTCGTTTCAAAAGAAGATATTGAGCTATATTATAAGGTTGCTCCTATAATAATTAAAAATATTGAAGAAATAGATGATAATGACAAAAATATACGAATATATTTATAATCATATTGTAGAGGCTTGTGTTAAAGCTATCGAAAATGGCAACTATGATTTTGCATACAATAGATATAAAAGTAGTGTTTTAGTTTTAAATGAACAATTTGGAAAAAAAGAAAATGTTCAAGCAACTGATTTTATAAAAAAATTAAGTTTAACTATATAATTTAATTGGTAATATTTTTATTATTGGTATTTTTAGTTAAAATACACATTTTAGGTAAATCTTGAGATTTTTGATACATTTGAGAAGATTTTAGATATTGTTTCAAAAAATACATTTTATCAAGGTTGAGAGTAAAAATCATATCACATAGCTCTAAAGCTTGATCTAAATTTATTTCATCATATGATTGTAAATTTAAATGATTATCTATGTTTGTTTGGAATCTTTTTTGAACTATATCATCATTAAAATGATTACTTTGACAATAATTTAATATACTTACAAAAAAATTAGTATTGTTTTGCCACACTTCAGGAGTTAAAGTGCCATTTGGACATCTAAATTCAATAGTATTTTTCTTTTTTTTAGGAGCCTTTAAACAAATATTACAAAAATTGATCGCTTGATATTTACTTCGAGAAAGACGAAAAAGTATTTCTTCTAAACTAGCATGGTCTTTTTTTAGTATTGTGTAATCTGACCAAAAATATTTTGCCATTGGTTTAGCATATTTTTGCAAAGTTGATCTAGCAGATAACCATTCTCCATAACTAAAGCGAAAAATTATATTTTCATAAACTGACCAAAGCTTAATAAGATTTAACCATGTTTCGGGTTTATTTTTTAAAATATCACTCCCAATATGAATATGAGCACCACTATTTTGATCTATTGATGAAACTGATTCTAAAATTGAACAAATTTGCTTTAAATCTTGCCAACTTTTTTCCTCATCTATTAGAATTGGAGAGCAAACCTCTACTCCATCTTTTAAAGTCCAATCATGAATTACTTTCCAATTACTATTTACACTACTATTATAAAATTCGTTTTTTACTGCAGGAATTGAACTATGTTCACTTTCTATTTCAAATCCCATAGTTATATTTTTATTTAATGATAAATCTTTTCTTAATTGAAGATAAAAATTATTATTTAATATCCATTGTAATTCTTGTAAGCTAAAATTTATTTTTAGTAAATCATCATTATTATATGGTTTAATAAAATTAAAAATTGGTGCATTATCTAAATTTGTTGAACTTTGATATTTACTGATATTTTCCATAAAATCCCCCTTAATCTTTTCTTATTAAATAACCTTCTTAAATAAAAGTCAAATAAAAAATAACTAGCTAGAACTGACATGATAAATTTATACACGAAATAAAAAGTCCTTAACTATGACAACATCGATAATTAATCGCTGTTGTTTTTAGTTTATTTTTAATTTTTATGTTATTATTATAGTATACAAATTGTTTTAGAGCAATTTGTAATTCATCAAGATTTTTTGGGTAATTGTTCTTGATGAATTCTTTAAATTGACCGTTGAGTGTTTCTATCCAAGGATTGTGAGTGCATGTATAAGGTACAGACATACTTGGAATAAGATGCATTTCAGCGGTTTTTGTATTATATATTCCACTTCTATACATTCCACCACGATCTGAATGTAATATTATATTATCTAATTTATAATTACTATCACTTAATAAATTTAAATTATATTCTATAAAATCATTATTTAGTGATTTCCCAATACAAGATACTAATATTTCTGTACTATATGCATCAATAAAGAATGATACATTTTGTTTTCCATTTTTTTCTAACTGGACTTCTGTTGTGTCAGTAGATATCACTTTATAAATATCATCTATATCAATATTTTCTGCTATATTCTGATAAGTATATTTTTTTACATCATCTTTTGTTGCAACTGTATATTTACCTTTATTTTTGTTTTTAATTCTAATCTCAGGTAATTTCATAATACAACATTTCATTAAGAATGCCATATAATATGAGATAATTATTCCTTCATGATACTCAAGTTGTTCTTTTATCTGTCTATATCCCGCAGTGCCATTTGATAAATCATAATATTTTTGAATTAGTGGTTTTAATGCTTCATGATTTAATTCATATCTATTTTTTATGTTTTCCCTTTTCAACCATTTGTAATAAGTATCTCTAGATATTTCTAATTCTTCACACATTATATTTATTGGGTATTGGTTTTTGAACTTTTTGATAAATTGGAATTTGTATGTATTTCTTTTTCCAGGAAGGCGTTGAATTTTTTTAATATTTCATACCTCATATTTTCTTCTGTTATTTCTACCTTTTTTAATCCTTTTGTCTTTTTAAAACAATTTTCTTCGCCTTCCTGGATATACTCTCTAATCCATCTATTAATAGTACCTGTGCATTTCTTTTTGCCTAAAACAGTTCTTTCAACTTCCATTTGAGTTTTCTTATCAATCAAAACCATTTTAACTGCCTTAATTTTTTCTTCTCTAGTGAAAGTTCTATATTCTCTTGCCATTTGTATTCCTCCTTATTCTAATTTTAACATAGAAAAATCTACACGCTTTTTATTTCGTGTAGATTTTTTTCAAATCACTTCTAGCTAGTTATTTTTTATTTAATTTAAAGAATTTACACTATTTTTATATTCATCTATTTTTTGTTGATATTCTTGTAACTGTTCTTCATACATAGCTTTAATCTCTTCATTTTCTTCTTTTAGAAGTTCATTGCTATCTTTAAGATTATTGTTTTCTTCCTCTAAGTTATCAATATGTTGGTATAATTCATTTATTTGATCTTCATATATATCCTGTTCTTCTTGTTCATAATATGTATTTATATTTTCTTGTAATTTAGTAATATTTTCTTTATTTGCACTAATAGTTATAATTAAATGAGAAAGATCATTATAATTATGAAATTCTCGATTCCTTAAATCTTTAAGTATTAATTCATAAATAGAATTAAATGAAATACTTTGAACAGATGTTGGAGCTATGTATAAAATAGCATCATCCTCATCAATTGAAAAATTAGAATACATAGGAGCGTATTTAACATTTATTTTTATATTAGAAATATTTTCATCCTCTACCCATTTTATAGAATCGTTAAAATAATAATCTATAAGTACTAAGTTATTATTCATTTCATATTCAAATGTTTTATCTTCCCATTTAACATTTGGTGCAGTATCAATATATTTAAAAGATGCAATATCAATTGATGTAATGCCTATACCTACGCCTAATAAAATCAAAGATATTATGATTTGAATAAATAATCTTTTAGCTTTTAATTTAATATTAAAAACAAAATTAAATAAAATTTCTAATATAACAATATTTAGACTTATACAAGCAATGATTCCTAAAATAACTCCTAAAAATACAACCTTATTAAATATTAATATTATACTAACTATTAAAATAGCACACAAAATAAGAATAGTAAATACAAAAGGTATTGCAATAACTATAGCCATAAACTTTACAAAATATAATATTATTTTAGCCATAAAATCTAATAAAGAATTCGAATGATCTTCCTTCTTTAAGATTTTTTGGGAATTAGTTATTTCAGTATTAGAAGTTTGTTCATTAATATTTTTTAACTTTTTATCATCTCTACTTTTTTTAATTTCATAAAAATTATCTAAAAATTTAACTTTATAAATATATATAAATATAATAATTGCAATAATAAAATAAACTAAATCTATTATTACTGACCAAATATTTATTAAAATATTGCTAATTAAATCAGGAAAAATGTCAAAAAACTTACTTCCTATTGACTGAATATAGTCTACCGGTAATTTAAAAACACATAACATTCCTATTACTAATAGCATAACTAAAATTAATTTTATTATTTCAACTAAAGACATATTACTAAACATTTTAATACTTTTTTTCAAAAAATATACAACATCATTTTTATAATCTTCAATATTCTTTTTTAAAGTAGTTTTATCAACATTATTTTTTGTATCTTCATTAATTAAGCTATCTATAGAACAATTAAATATTTTAGACATAGCTATAATCTTATCCATCTCCGGATAAGAAAAATTTGACTCCCATTTTGAAACAGCTTGTCTAGAAACATTTAATTTTCCAGCCAACTCTTCTTGAGATAGATGATGTTCCTTTCTTAACTTTTGCAAATTTTCTCCAAAATTCATTTCTCTCACCTCACCACAAATATATTATTTATCCTAAAATTAAACAACCAACTAGTGGTTGTTTTTTGTCAACTGTCGGTTGCATAGCTTATAATATATATTATTTTATATTAGATTTTCTATTTTTAAACTTTTTTATAACTTGAAATCTTGGAAACGACTTTACAAATCTTTTAGTAAAATAATTATATTCTAATAAAGCAGTTTTAATTTTTTTCTCAAGATTATTTTTATTATAAGTAATTTTCTTTAACTTATCTAAAATAGCTTTTTTAACTTTAGAATTAACTTCTTCTGTATTATCCCTAACTATTGATGAAGTGATTGTCTTTATATTTGTAATAACTTTACAAGAAATACCTACATCTAATAAAAATATGATAAATAATATATAAAATATTATATTAATAGTTAGATTAGAAAAATTAGTTAAAATATTAAAAAAAAACGGATTTATAAAGTAAAGTAATAAGCAACCGATAATTCCAAATGGAATCATTGTTTCCAAACAAATACGGCCATTAATATTATATTTTTTATTAGAATAATCCCACCATCTAATTTTAAATAATTTTTCTAATAAATAGCCTGTAGTATATTCCAAAATAGAACAAATTACTATAGCAAGAATAAATAATACTATTGGTTGATTAGTAAAATCATTTAACAAAAAAATTATTAATAATCCTCCAAAGCCATAAATTGGACAAACAGGACCAATTAAAAAGCCTCTATTAACTAACTTCTTAGTTTCAAAATATATATCTATTATTTCAATTATCCACCCAATAAAAGAATAAATAATAAATAGGATAAACCAAATCTTAAATTCCATAAACTACTTACCTCTAATTATCTAATTTTAATTCCCAAAAGTAATAATAACATACTTGGATATCTTAAAACTTCCATTGCAACAATTTTATCTGCCGAAGTGACTATCCAACCAATTTTATGTTTTGGTGGTTTAATATTAAGAGGAAACATATGCCTTAAAATTGCATTTTCAATTTTAGGATTTAAATACTCAGGAAAGTACCTACGAGTATTTTCTAAAGCATTTTGAGCATGAGTAAAACCATGTTGTTCAAAAAATTTGTGTTTTTCTTTATCTTCTTGCCAAGGAGACTCAAAAAAATCATGAAGTAATCCTGCTATTGCTGCACTTTTATAATCTAAATGTAAAATTTTTGCTATTTTATATGAAAGAAAAGAAACTTTCAAAGAATGATCATAAACACTAATCTTACCATGATGAAGATAAGTCTTACGCTTTTGAAACTCTTCGCTTAATAAGATAGGATTAATAATACTATAAAATTCTGCGTTTAATTTTTGTTTCTTTTTTATCATACTATCACCTATAATAATATTATCATAATTTTCATTTTTTAGTAGTAAAATTTCATTTTTACTTAAAGAAAAATCGGTCTTTATCATTTAACCGATTTTTATCTTACATATATTTAGTCACACCAGTAAATTTATATCCGCTTAAGTTTCTACTAGTTGACCATTTAATTTGATTATAATCTGTAGTCTGAGTTATATAACGATAATAATGAACTGTCTTAGTATAAGCATAGCTTCTAGTATAACCACTATACTTATAAGCGTTAGCCTCAGTATCTAAGATTTTATTGCTTTTTGAATTATAAGATACTTTAAAATATACTGGAACATAATATAAACTTTTTCCTAATTTAGCATCATAATAAGGATTTACTCCTATTCTATTTTTAAGAGTAATAGTTACCTTAACTCTCCATACTCCATTTGATTTATATGGATTGCTTAAAGAATAAGTAAAATTACCTGATTTCAATGAAGCGTTACGCATAATAGTTGCTGAATTATTACTAGAATTAGCCAACATATCATTACCGGTCATATATAAATTAGTATTACTATTCTTTAAATATAATGAATAGTCATTAGTGTTAAAAAATCTGTCTGTTGTAATTGATACATTAGTTGTTGATGATGGTATGTCTATTAATTGTAATTCATAAGAATATTTATATCCTGAGCGTAAATCATTACTATCTACATAAGAAGATGTACGATAAGCAGAAGTATTTGAACTGTTATTAGTATAATAGTAATATTTTACAGATTCTGTTTTATTATCAATATTACTTCCGGTTTTATAGCCTTCAATCCAATCTCCATATTTTTTTACAATTTTAGCATGTTGATAATATAATTTCTTTGATCCTAAATTAGTAGAAGAACTACTTGAACTACTTGAACTGCTATTTTTTATGCTACTATAATATTTATAAGTTTTAGTTGTAGTAGTTGTAGTGGTTGTTGTATTAGATGAATTAGAATTTGTTGCTCCTACAACTGGATAATAATAAGTAGTATTTTTGCCATTACCTGTTGAACTATAAGAATAAGAATTATCTGAATCATTAGCAGTATCACTTACTGAAGAAACATTAGATGTATTATTAACCTCAGATAATAAGCAAGTACCATTACATCCTATAGTATCAATTATATAATCTGATTCATCTCCACAAGTTAGTTGTACTTTTAATGCATATTCGCTATCAAGCGTTTTAGTTACCTGAACGTAACTATTTGTTGTATCACATGTATTGCCGTCTTTGTCTTTGAACTCTAGAATTAATTTGTTATCTATTAGTTGTTTTAAACTCATTGTATTAGTTTCCCCAATAGATGATGGTAATCTATCGGTTGTATAATAGTTTCTAGCTGCTTCTTTCATTGTTTGAATGTTATTATTAAAAACCTGATCATAAAAAGTATCTAATTTAGGCATTGGAAATAACCAACAAATTAGTAAAACAAATAATACGACTAAAATGATTTTTATAATTAAGTCAACCCAATTAATCCCATATCTTCTTTCTTCACTCATAGTAAGACCTAAACCTCCATTTCTTGGCATATACATTACCACTTTTGCAATGATTTGTCAATTTTTTTTGCATATAAAAAAGGACTTAATTTTGAATTACTTTAATTAGGCCCTTCTCTACTTCCTCTAAAGCTCGTCCTAGCTCTTTTTTGTTTTTATAATCTTTTTCGTCCATTTGAAAATGTTTAGTTTCAAGCATTTCTTTACTACGAAATGATGCTACATGAACAAGCTTATACTTTGAGTCAACAATATTTAGTAATTTATCTATTGAAGGGTATAGCATATTATATCACGTCCTTTACATTATTAATATTACTATAAACTTCAGCACTTATTCAATTTATTCTCAATTTTTTTACAAATTATTTACAATTAAATGTAAATTATTTACTATTTTTATTGTTTTTATAGTTTTGACGCTTATTAATTGGTTTTGATTTTTTAGTATTAGTTTTAGCTTTATTTGGTTTTGGTTTAGTAGCATAAGATTTAGATGACTTATTTTTAGTAGTTGATTTATTATTTTGAGATACATAAGGTTTAGTTTTAACTTTATTTACTTTATCTTTTGCCACGTTATTATCAGATAACTCTTTAGCCATATTTTCTTTTATAATTATTGGTTTAGATTCACTGCTAATACTTTTTATTTTTTTATTAATAAGGAAATCAGCTATAGGATCAAATAATTCTAAAATAGATACGCTAATTAAGAAGAATCCTAACATTAACGATTGAATTTTAATATTATAATATAAATTAACACAAGTTAAAGTACCTATAATTAAAAATAAAACAAATGTTATTGTGCGAATAAACCATAAAATGTCATTACGATCATGATAATAATCCATTTTAATTAATTTAATAATAGCTACCATAGAAATCCAAGCAACTAAGGACAATGATAGTACCAATGTTGAACTTTCATCATGAAAAATAACTCCAGCAGTTCCAGCAATAACCGAAGCTAAAGCTATAAATAAATATTCATAATCATCTTTACGTCTGATAAACATATATAATGTATAAGATACTAATCCATAAAATAGCATTACTATAAAAAACAAGTAATTTACATCATCCATACCTAAAGATGGACTTATCATAAGCATTGCTCCTAAAAACAATATTAAAAAACAGCTAAAAAATTGAACTATATGATACCTTTTCATCATTTTCACTTCCCTATCCTATATTTATAATAATAAAACAATTTCTAAAAGTCAATTAGATAAGGGAAAAAAACTAGAATTTAATCTAGTTATCTTTTAACTAAAACTGAATTATTTTTTTCATTTAATTTAGCTTGTAATGCTTCTCTTTCTTGAGCAATAAGAATTTGAAAACCATTGGGAATAGTTCCAGAAAACAAATATAATGCTAAAAGCTTTTCTTCACTATCCTCACAATGTAATATCGCCTCAGCCAAACGATTGATATTAACACCTGGTATTTGAGCTTTACCAATTTCTGCAATTAATTTAGGATTTCTAGATTTAATAACATGATTTTCCATAATTTGAGTTTTCACCTTAGATTGAGGATGTTCTTCAAAAAACTTAATAATATAATCAGCTTTTAAAGTAGTTATTATTAAAGAATATAAAGGATATCCTGTTTTTTTTGAAAACTCAGATAATTGCTCATAAGTCATATTATAAATATCTAAATTATTGTTCATCAATCTAACCTCCCTTTTTGCATGATAATATATTATAAATATTACAAATTGTCAAGAAAAGATTAAATCATTTTAAAAATTAAACATTAACCACTCTGGCTTAATAATTAACAATAATCCCATTATAATCATTAATATTCCACCAATTAAATGAGTTAATTTATTATATTTAGTAGATATTCCACTTACCCTTAAACTAATCATAGCTATTAAAAATACTACCAAATCATCTATTAAATAAAATATAATATATAATATTAGATATAGAATGCGACTTATTCCTGTTATATTATTTAAAGATAAAATTTCCGTAAAAATCATTGGAAAGCCTAAAGAACATGATAGCTCTATTAAATTAACACTAACAGCTAATAAAAGTACTCCAATTAAAGCTAAAATCAAGTTTTTTTCATGAGTAAATTTATTAATAGTTTCTAATATCTTTTTTCGCTTTTTACTATTCACTACCTTACAACCAGTATCTTTTCTTTCTTGAATATAACTTTTTAGATTAATAATTCCAAATATTAAAGCCACTATAGCTATTAAAGTTCGTAGCCAAATTATAGAAGTTGCATCTAAAATTAGTGAAATGCCAAGCATTGATAAAAAATAAACTAAACCAGAAGTAAATAAAAATATTAAGCCAAATAGCCACATTCTTTTTTTATTTTTCATTCCTAATAACATATTAATTAGAAATAATAAAACCCACATAGCACAAGGATTAAATCCATCTACAAAGCCTAAAATAATAGCCACCAGTGGAATAGACACACTTTTCATATCTATTTTACCAAGTATAGGAATATTTACTGATTGATTATTTTGATCATCATTTAAATAATTATCTATAGTATTTTTAATACTATCAGAAATAGTTTGACTATAACCAATAAAGTATTTATTTCCAATAACTGTAAAGGGTACACTATTCTGATTTACATTTAAAGTATTTTTTACCTCTGTCATTATTTGAGCATTTTGCTCATCATGCCAAACTTCATAAAAAACAAAATTAACTTTATCTTTATAATTATTTTCTAAAGATTCTAAAAATTCTTTTTCTTCTGCGCAATGAGGACACTCTTGACCATGAAATAAATAAACAGTAATTTTTTGATCATCTACACTTTTATTAGCAATAGGTGCTACAATATCTTTATAATCATCATCAAGAGCTGATACATTTAATGGTACAAGAAAAAGTAAAAATAAAATTAAACTAATTATAAAAGTATTTTTACTCATATTTTTTTATTACCTTTTCTATATCTTGATATTTTTTTTCGCCAACAATTCTTGTAAGTTCATTACTATCTTTATCTAAAAAAATAAGTACCGGTAATATTTCTCCCACATTATAATATTTTATTTCTTCACTATCAAAATCATAATCATATTCTAAAATTTCTATATTAGGATAATCTAATTTTATTTTATTTATTTCTTTATCGACAATTAAACAAGCAGGACACCACATGGCACTAACTTTTACTATTTTCATTTACTTCACCATCTTAATTTTACTATAATATTATTAAAATTAAAAGAATAAGCCCTAAATTAATCAAAACTTTATAATTAATAATTAAATTTTGTATACCAACTTTTTTTCTTTATCAGGAATAGGCATTACTTTTGCAGCTCTTCCCAAAATGGCAAGAAAATTAAAGCATTCGGATAATGGCATGAATATGCTAAAGCCATTATATAAAGGATGAAAAGCCACTTCACTTGCATTTAATAAATCTTCATCAATGATCAACTCTATTTCTTTATTTTCATCATATATTAAGTTAAAAATAGAAACATTACCAGGAGTTGCATTAATTAAACTAGCCATATCATTTGGCGTAACAAATTCCAATTTACAACAATCTAATTCCTCTTTTAATGCTTTTAAATCTACTTGCTTAGAACTATCTGTTATAACTAAATATTTTCTTTTTTCTCCTTTTCTTTCTTGAATCAATAGGTGTTTTCCTACAGCATAATCATCTTTTAAATAATTATGCCATCTACTATAATCAACACAACCAGTTGGTTCCTTATGCCTGATACAGCAATCATATTTAATTCCCTTTTCTTCTAAGGCATCGCAAAACATAAAAGCTTTTTTTGTTTGTTCAATTTTGTATAATTCTTCTTCTGATAAAGAATAAATTTCAGATAATTTATCAATTGTTTCTAAACTATACATAATAATCCCTCTTTCTTAAAACAAATATAAAAAAGACTAGTCGTATTCCCAATACTATGGGACGAAACTAGTCTTCTTTTTCCGCGGTGCCACCCAACTTATCATATTACATGATCACTTTTGATTCTAACAAATCTAGTAATTTTAACGGGTTACAACCGGCTTAGTCTACTGAAGGTATTTTACCTCTTTTGGTAAGCGACTCCAAAGTGTTATTCATAGTATTATATTAACTTAGTTCTCACTATCCTAAGCTCACTTTATAATATTGAATACTACTACTTCTCTTCATCAAATGTCTTTATACATTATATTATATTACAAATAATATTATTCGTCAATTATTTTAAAGTATGCCATTGATCTGACAAAGTATTATTCGCATGTACTTGGAAAACTACTGTTTGACCATTATCTAAAGTTAATTGTAAAGCCCATTCATATTCTGATGTTTGATAGCCAAAATCAAGATTAGCTACTTTAAATGTACAATTATTTTCCTGACCATCTACTTGAGTATAATAACAAGTTCCACCACTATTTAACTTTAAAGTTTCAGTTTGAGTACTATCCTCTTCACTTGTATAAGTATAAGTTTTATAATCAAGAGTATAATCTCCAACTTTTAATTTTGAAGAATTGCTATTTGTAGAACTTTGTTGCTTATTTTGTTCCTCTTCTAAGGCTTTTTGTTCTTCCTCTTTCTTTTTTTCCTCTTCTTCTTTTTTACGTTGTTCTTCTTCTATAGCTTGTTCTTCGGCTTTTTTTTGCTCTTCTATTTGTTCTTGAATCTCTTTAATGCTAGTATTATTATCTTCTAATACTTCTTCATTAGAAAAGGCCTTGTCTATTACTTCATTAATTGGTTTAGTTAAATCTTCTTCATCAAGATTAATTTCTTCTGATTGATCAAATATTTCCTCATCTTGATATTGTTTAGTTATTTCATAGTAATTGTTATCAAATTCTTCTTGATCAACTGTTTTATCATTAAGCGAAATAATTGTCTTTTCATCATTATTATCTATATACCAATAAACTTTTTCATTAATTTGGTTATAAACTAATCCTAAATCATCAGATGAAGAAACATCATAATCATTAGCAAATTCTATTTCTGTGTCTATTTCATATGTAAATATTTTTTGCTTAGAACTATCCTCTGCATATACAGTTATTTCATAATCTGAGTCAGAATCAATATCTAGTAACATTAAATTTACTTCATCAGTTGTAATATCTAAGTCTTCTAATTCATCTTTTAGCTTTTTAGTTAAAGTTCCATCTTTGGCCTCAGATTTTAAAACACTTTCCCAAGTAGTATTTTCTGTTTTTTCTTTTTCTTTCTCTTCTTCTGGTTTTAATAAAATATAACCAACTATAATTGCCCCAATTAATAAAATTCCTATAATAACTGATATAATTATTATTTTTTTCTTACTCTTTTTGCTATTTTCATTTTTTTGCTTAATTGGTTTATCTTTTTTTTCTTCACCTTGATTATCTTCTTTTTCTTTAGTATTTTTTTTATTTTCTGAATCTTTTTTCTTATCTGAAGATTTTAAATTATTATGGTCTTTATTTTTATTATTAGTTGTTTCTTTATTTTTAATAATTTCTTCATTTTGTTTTTGATAAGGTAAATCATTTTGATTTGAGCTTATTTGCTCTTCTTTATCATTTTCTTCTATAGTCTCATCAATTGTTTCAACATTTTCTTCTTCATCTACCTCTTCGGCTTGTTTTAATATTTCAAGGATTTCATCTTCAGTAGTTACTTCAAAATTTTCAATAATAGATTGATAAATATCCTCTATTTCTTCTTCGCTAATATCTTCATAACGATTTTTAATTATTTCTTTGATTGTTTCTTCATTTATTATAGAATCATTATCTTTTTCTACTTTATTCATTTTACACCTCTACTTTTAAATTATATTATCATAAAAATGGTTATAGGACAAATTTATTTTAAAATATTTACTTTTGATTATCATACATTAAGCCCTTATAGTATTTCCAAGCAATTACTTTAAAGGCTAATCTATTTATTAAATCTTCACTTACTTCTTTTTTATCTATTGCTTCTTTTACTTCTTTTAGGCTATTTTCATAATCTGATGTTATTATTAAATTATTTCCTGCTTGAATGGCTTTAGTATTAACACTATTAATAGAACTCACTGCTTTCATTGTTAAATCATCACTAATTATTACCCCACTAAAAGATAATTCGTTTTTTAATAAATTATGAACACTTATTGATAATGATGCAGGCATGGCTGAATCTATACTATCTACTATATTATGGCTGATTAAAACTGCTTCGGCACCTGCATTAATTCCACTTGCAAATGGTGGTAAATCATTTTTTAAAATACTTTCATAACTGCGATTATCTACAGTACTTGTAGTATGTGTATCTGCATTTGAGCCATATCCAGGAAAATGTTTTAAAGTATAAGACACACCCGTATTCTTAGATGCATTTATTACTACAGAAGCATAAATTGATGTTAATTTAGTATCCTGTTTAAGAGTACGATCATACATATAATCAGAAGAAGAAGTTGAAACATCTACTACTGGAGCTAAATTTAAGTTAATTCCTAAATTTTTTAATACTTGGCTTTTTAAAATGGTGTCTTTTTTAATTTCATTAAAGCCCCCTATATTATAAAGTTCAGAAGGAGATTTAAATTTTTCTGATGCTAAAGAAGAATTAGAACTTATTCTAACTACACTTCCTCCCTCTTCATCTACAGCTGTTAATATAGGAATCCTAGCAACATTTTGTAATTCTTGGATCATTTGTTTAACTTCATTTTCAGTTTTATTCAAAAAATCTTTAGCAAAAAATATATATCCTGAAAATTGATACTTTTCTAAAAGCTCAACAGCATCACTAGAGTAATGAACTAAAAAAAGTTGCCCAATTTTTTCTTCTAAAGACATCGTGTTTAATTTTTCATAGGCTAAAATATAATATTGACTAAAAATACCATCATCTATATATTCTAAAGGGATCTCGTTTAAGTTTTGAGATACTTCTGCTGTTTTTATTTCAATAATTGTATTATCTTGAAATTCAGTGTTTTTATTAAGAACCCCTGTATACTCTAAAATAATATTAGTTCCTATTTCTTGTTTTACGTTTTCTACATTAAAAGTATAATAAATATCATTTTTATCTACTACGGTAAGATAATCTTTATTTTTATTAACTACTTTAGCATTTAAAATAGATGTGTTTTTTTCTTTTGCCTTTAAAGATATTAAGCTAAAAAAAGTTGCTATGATTAAAAAGCACGCAAAACAAAGTGGTATAATATTTCTTTTTTTCACATTACTCGCCCCTTATTTACATACTTATTAATTATTTTAGCAAATATACCTTGTTTCCTTCAATATTATTTTAATTTAACGTATTGCAAAAACCATTTTGCAAAACCTTTTTTTGAAGTATATGATTCTACATCTTGATCTTTATCAGCTTCTAAATAATCTATTACTTTTCCTTTTTTAAATATAATAAAAGATGGATAATATTTTATATATTTTTTTAAAGTGGTTTTACTTATATTGGAAAAAGATATTTTATAAAAACCAACTTGATAATCTTTTTGAAATTTTTTTAAAACACTTTCAAAATCATCAGATGAAAAACACATTGATTGATAAACGAATAAACCAAAAGACTCCTTTTTATTAATTAAATTATTTAACTTTTTTATATTTATTTCTTCTAATGAAGTGTCTTTATAATATTTATTCTCTAAATAAAATGGCTTTTGATTTTTAAAAATTAAAACTAATATTATAATAAACAATAAAGTAATTCCAAAAATTAAAACAAAATGCTTTTTCATTATTTAACCTCGTGCAAAGTATTAAAATCAATATTATAATAAGGAACTTTACTAAAATTATAATAATCTTTATCATTTTTTTCTTCTTTTACTTGAATACTATTTTTTCCTTTATAATACCAATATCCACCTATATTACGAATTTTTTTACTATTCCATCCCAAGGATACTAACATATCTTTCACTTCTTTGGCATAACCACCTGCTCCACACATAATAAATATATTTTTATCTTTAGGGAAAATAGCTTCTAAAATGTCCATTGATTCTTCGTAATTAGCTTTATAACCCCCTTCATCAGTTACAGAAAATAAAGTAGTACCAACATATAAACCACTTATATTTTCTTCTTGCTTTTGTTTAATATATTCATCTGTAAAACTAGTTAAATAAACTGCAGGAATTATTTCAAATCCTTTAATGTAGCCACTTAAATAACGATCTCCGCCCTTATTTTCCCAAGTTGCCGTATCTTCTAGCATTCGAACATCTCTATATACAGTATCTGTTCTGTATAAATAATTATCAATAGTTGATTCATTAATATTTTTATCAATTCCATATACTCCCCTTAAACCTTCTGATAATTCTGGTTCTGGCAATAAAACTTCTGATTTTTGATTAGTTTGGTTATATAAAATAAAATAGCTAAATCCACCTCCTATTATCATACCAATGATTATACTTATTATTACAATTATTTTTTTTATCATAACTTTTTCTCCTTTCTACTTTAATTTAAAAAATTTAGCAGTAAAAATCGATAACGAAAAAGTTGAAAAAACTCAACCTAAAGTTGAGTAAAAATATATTTAACAATTACTTTTTAATTTAAGAGGAATTTCATAAGTCGTTATTTTACCATCTTGATTTGTAGCATTAATAGATAAAAACAAACTATTAGTTTTGTATTCCTTACATGCTTTTTCATAATTATCTACTGTAAATGTTACTTGCTTTAAAAAATCTTCTAATTTTATAGGACTTTTACCTTCATATTCATGTAAATCTATTTGTCTTTGAATATCATTATTTTTCTCATACAAAACACACTCTATTTTCTTATAATCTTCTAAATCATCACCACCACAATATTTAATATTAGTTATATATATTGCTGATTTAGTATCATTATAAGCAATATTACCAGATATAGTAAAGTTTTTACAATTTGTAGATAAAATTTTAAATTTAAAATCTTGATTTCTAAAAATAAATATCGATGCTATTCCCAAAATAATTATAAATATAATAATTAATATCCATATTTTTAAATATTTAGAATGCTTATTATTATATTTTCCGTTATAAAATTCATCTATACTAACATTAAAATCTTTGCTAATTTGTTTTATAAGAGAATAATCAGGCAAGTTTTTACCATTTTCCCATTTGCTAACAGCTTGATAGGTTATATTATATTTATCAGCAAATTGTTTTTGAGTTAAATTATGTTTTTTTCTAATTGATTTAATAAAATTGCCAATCTTTTCTTGATCCATATTAATTCCCCTTTTATCAATTACTTAGTACTTACATTATATCATTTAGTAAATTATTTTTATATATGAACTATTTATTTTTTAAGCCTATAGTATATATTTGCATCTAATCTTTTAGCAAAAGCTATTTCTGGAATTGTTGGATTATTCTCACAAAGTATTCCAATAGGCATAATTGGATTACGATCTATTAAATAAGTAATTTCATTATAATATTCAGTTGCTTCCATTAAACTTTCTAACGTATAAAGGCGACTTTTATATTTTACATTTTGCCACACAACTTCATTTATTTTATAAGAATATGCATCTTCATGGTTTATAATACCAACTCTTTTAGGATCTAATACTCCATAAACTAATTTAAGCGTGTCTTTATTACCATCTTTATAAAATTTTTGATGATTTGGATCTTGTAAACTTAAACATATATATTCTGTATCACCATTTTTAATTTTACCAATCAACTTATTAAGATCATTTTGATTATAAATATTAACATTAGTTTCATGAACAAGTATTACACTATCTAAATTAGTAATATCATAACAAGTAATACCATATTCATTTACTGTAAAAGATAAGTCATTTAATTTTATAATATTTTTATTTATTTGTTTTATTAAATTCTCTTTTTGGATATTCCAATCATCATAAAAAATACCTTTTAGATCTAAATTCTTAATTTTTTGATAAAAGCTTACAATTTCATCTATATTCAAACATTCAGCATTTATTAAAAACTCATAAATAAAACATCCTTTTAGTTTTCGATTGTTGTGCAAAGCAAATTCAGACAATGTTTTTATATCATCAAATAAATCACATGGACTAGTTTCAAAGCAATAACTTATTAATAAACTTAATGCAATATATTTGGATAAGTGTTGGTAAAATTGAAGTTTGGGAATTTGTTTGAGATTTTCAGTTTTAAAAATTTTAGGAATTATTTTATTATTTAAAAAGTTATTATTATAATTAAAATCATCTATTGTTATATAATTATTAGATTGATTATAACTTTTTATTAAACTGGGAAGCATTTTATTTTGAATATGAGTCAACTCATAATCACAAAATTTTTTGTGTTCTTCTATAATCATCATGCCACTATTCTTTTGCCAAATAAAATTCATATTATAATAAAAATTTTCCACATTAATATCATAGGCTATTTTCTTTAAACGCTTATCAAAAAATAAATTAGAAGGAACTTTTATGTTTGGATGCATTTTTAAAAGTTCTATAAATTGATTAGTATTTTCTAAATAATATGAAGAATAATTATCATAAGTTAAAAATTTACTTATTCCAATATCTTCAAATATTTCTAATACTTGGGGAGGAAAAATTTGTGAGTGTTTAAGAAAATAATCTAAAAAATCTTTTTTATTAAATAAATTATCTAAAATTTTTAATTGTTGATTAGCAGAAGATAAAAATTCAACTAAATGACTAGCAAACTTTTGCCACTTATATTCTAAATCAAATGCAACAATTTTATTTGTTAGATATTTATTATAATCTTCATCAATATTATATTTTTGAGTTAAAACTTTAAAGAAATAATAATACTGTTGAATAGTTTGGTATCGTTGATAAAAATATTTTCCATAAACAAAGATGTATTCAATATTATTATATAGCCATTGCTCATCAATAAGTAATGAATTATTAGGAATACTAATCACTAAATCAATATCACTTTGCTTTTCGATCGAATAATTATTTATATCAAAAGTTGCTTGAGCTTTCTGAACTATCAAATCGTAAATATTACCATACATAACTTGCCCCCATTTAATAAAAGTTATTTTATCACAAAGCAGATAAACTAACAATTAATTTAGATCAAAAAAACTCTTGCTTTAATTTAAAAACAAGAGTTTTTATATAACCATTAAAGGTTTACTTGAATTCTTATGGTGGCTCCAGCGGGAATTGAACCAGCGACACAAGGATTTTCAGTCCTCTGCTCTACCGACTGAGCTATGAAGCCAAATGGCGGTTCCGACGGGAATTGAACCCGCGATCTTCTGCGTGACAGGCAGACGTGATAACCGCTACACTACGGAACCAAATGGTTGCGGGAGCTGGATTTGAACCAACGACCTCCGGGTTATGAGCCCGGCGAGCTACCAGACTGCTCCATCCCGCGATAATAATAAATGGCGGAGGAAAAGGGATTCGAACCCCTGCGCCGGTTACCCGACCTTCCGGTTTTCAAGACCGGTCCCTTCAGCCAGACTTGGGTATTCCTCCGAGTTGTCTTTTAACAACAAATCGATTATATCATAAACTTTTTTTAAAAGTCAACGATTTATCTTATTTTTTCTTTATTTTACTAATAAATTTCTTATCAAACAATATTTAAAGACCATTTTTTTAGATTTTTATTAATTAAGACTT
>CAMMOI010000007.1 GCA_946498375.1 uncultured Mycoplasmatota bacterium
AGAATTATTAATCATCATATTTATAGACATACTTATCAACCTGCTTATTCATGTTGTGAAGAAAATGAAGTTTGCAATGTATATGATAATAAATGCTGTTTTTAAAAATCTCTAATATAGAGATTTTTCCTTTATATATCATAATAATTTGATTTACTTAAATATTAGTGATAAAATAAAAAACAAATTTAATTAATGTAAGTTGGTATATATAAAAGCCTCGAAATACAAATATACATATACATTAGTTATTGGAGGTGAATAATGCAAGATAATCAAGAATTTCAACAAATGGATGTTCAAGAAATTTATAAAGTATTACTACCGACAATTAATGGCATTTTTAAATCGTATAAATACTTAGAAATATCTGATCAAGAATATTATGATTTAGTACTGCAAGAAATATCAAGTTTAAAAATATCTTGTAATGATAATAAATTATTTGTTAAATTATTAAAAATAAGACTTAATCAATATTTTAAAAAACAATTAAAACTATTTTTATCAGACTCACAAGAATCTTTTAAAATACTTAATAATTATATAAATCAAAAATTTATTGGATCTTTAGACTATTCAGTCGCTCTAAAATATTTTGATAAATTAGATCTTTTATTTCAAAAATATAATTTTGTTCCTAATTCACAGTTACTAACTGAATTAATAAATAAAAACTTTTTATTTAAACAAATGATTGAATTAGTGTATAACCAATACTCTTCGATAATTATATCGGGAGAATTTGAAAATAAATTTGATAATATTGCTTTACTTTTATCAATAGAAACTTATTGTATGTTTAATAATATAAAAATAAATGAAAACACATCAAATAAAGATTTAGATATAGATGACGTATATTTGGTTGATACTGCCAGTACTTATTTAAAAGAAATTCATAAAAAAGCTTTATTAACCTATAATCAGGAACAAGCATTAGCAGCTAAAATAGCTAAAGGAGATATAAATGCTCGTAATTTACTAATAGAAAGTAATTTAAGATTAGTAGTAAGTGTTGCTAGAAAATATTTAGGAAGAGGCCTGTCTTTTTTAGACTTAGTTCAAGAAGGAAATATAGGGCTTATGAAAGCTGTAGATAGATTTAAATATCAAAAAGGCTTTAAATTTTCTACCTATGCTATTTGGTGGATTAAACAATCAATTATAAGAGCCATTACAGATAAGGGAAGAAATATTCGCCTGCCAGATTATCTTTATTTTAAAATAGTTACTTTTAAACAAACAGTTGCTAAGTTGGAATTAAAATTAAATAGAGAGCCAACATTAGAAGAAATATCTGAAGAGATGAATGAGCCAACTTCAAAAATTATTGACTTATATAATTGGCAAATTGATACCGTAAGTATAAACACCTTAATTGAAGAGAACTCTGAAATGGAAGATTTTATTCCATCTAATGATCAAAATATTGATGATTTAGTAATAGAAAATAATCTGTCATTAGAATTAAAAGAATTATTTGATAAATGTAAATTAAAACCAAGAGAAATCGAGATTCTAGTTTTAAAATATGGTCTAAACAATAAAAAACCGATGACATTTGAAAAAATTGCCCAACAGTATAATTTATCTAGAGAAAGAATAAGACAGATCTTAGCAAAAACCATGCAAAAAATTAGAGAGTCAGAATACATTGATGACTTTGCAGTTTATATGAAAAATCCCCAAAAAGCAATTGAAAGAATAAAAACTAATATAAAGGAGAATGATGAAATGAGAAAAGTAAGAACAATTTATGAAAATTTAAGTGAATATAGTAAACAAGATATAAATAATGCTATAGACAGTTTAACTGATGCAGAAAAAGATATTATTAGATTAAGATATGGAGATGATTTAAATAATCCTACAATTGGTAAACTAACTAAAGAACAACTAAGTAAATTTTATGGTGGAATAATTCCTAAATTAAGAAGAAGAATAGAAAATCCAAATAGCAGGCGTAGAAAGAATAATTCTACCCAGATAAGTAAAATAGAAAGTAAAACTGTAGAAGATCTAGGGGCAGTTTATATAATAGAAGATGAAAATTCTCAGAATACTATTGAAAAAAATTTAAATGATAAAAATAAGACTGAACTTAACCAAGAAAATACTAATGTAGCTAATAATCCGAATTTAAAAAAAGATCCAACAACTAATGATTGTTTAAAAATTTTAAAAATATTAAGAACATCTAACTTTGATGATATGTTGAAAGTTTTATCTGTAAAAGAAGCTATTATCATTGCATTAAAATTAGGCTATGTAGACGATAAATATTTTTCAACTGAAGCAATTGCTAACTTTTTGCAAATAGATGAATCAGAAGTATTAGAAACTACCAAAAAAGTATTATTAGTTTATAAAGAAAATTTGAATACTTATTTAGATGAAGCTATTAAAATTGTTACAGATGGTGATCAAAAATCTAAAAAACTAACAATCTAAATAAAGTTTATAAGAGTTTATTATGAATATTTATCTTCAATTAAATAAATTAATAGCATATTTAGAAAAAAACTTGACTAAAAAAATTGATTATAATTATACGGCAAAAATATTGGGCACTAACCTTTATACTGCAGAACAAGTTTTTAAACTATTAACAGGAATAACAATGAAAGAGTATGTTCGCAATCGCCGTCTTAGTATGGCTGCTTGTGATTTAAGGAAGGGAAGAAAAGTTATTGATGTTGCCCTAGATTATAACTATACAAGTCCTTCGGCATTTACTAGAAGTTTTATATCTTTTCATAAAATTAGACCTAAAGAAGTAAAAAAAGGAGTGTCAACTAAAGTATTTCCTGTTATTCATTTTAATTATAATGATTTTATTAATAAAGATATAAATTATCAAATAATAAAAAATCATAAATTTATTATATATACGCAAAAAGAAAAATTTTCAGTTGATCATGATACTTGTTTAATTGAAAATTATTGGCAAAAGCAAAAAGATAGATACCCAAAACTTAATAATGTCCACAAAAGATATGGACTATCAGAACACATAAAGAATAATTCTAAAGAATTTTATTATCATATTGGACTAGATGAAAAATGGCCTGGTAGTAGTAAAATAACTTTATCTTCCGAAACTTGGCTTGTATTTAAAAATAGTTCATTTAAAGCTTTTGATATCACAAATAATATAAATAACGTTAAAGATATTTATATTCCTAGCTTAAAATATTATTTAAAAGAAAAAAACTATCTTGAAATATATCATGATAATTATGTTGAACTATGGTTTGCTTTAAAATGATATTTTTCATTGAATAAAAGTCAAGTTTTTTATAAAATTAATCTCTATAATATGAATGGAGGTTTTTTTATGAATGAAGAAATATTTAACTTTTATTTGAAAACTAGTATGTATACCAATTATGAACCTTATAAAATATATTATCAAAGTTTACCAGATGATATTAAAGAATTAACTGATTTAATTTTGTCTCAAACTATTCACCGAGTAACGCTTCGCCAAAGTCGAAAAGAACAGTTAACTAAAGGACTTAGTCACGATAAAATTTCTGAGGGGTATCCTTGGTGGAAATACATATCTCATGATGATATATTATTAACTGCACCAGCAATAACAGCTGAACTTTTTCGTCAAGATGAAAGAGGATTTATTAAAAATAGAGAAATTCGTCATAAAGTTGTTATTACATGTCGCTATGTAGCTGTGCTTTTAGCTTCAATTTTAAAAGCTAAAAATATACCTTGTAGAGTTCGTAGTGGATTTGCTTATTATTTTACAAATGATGATAGTTATGTTGATCATTGGATTATTGAATATTATAATACTTTAGAAAATAGATGGGTTATATGTGATCCTTATCCAGAAAGTGGTCCTTCCCACACTGATATGTCTCATGATAATTTTTCTTGGATTGCTGAGGTTTGGCTAAATGTAAGAAGAGGCAAAGAAGATATTAATAAATATATACATGGTACATCATTTAAAGGCTTAAATATGTTAGCATATACGCTCTTTTTTGATTTTCATGCTCTGATGAATGATGAAATATCTTATTTATTTATGCCAAGTTATATAGATAATGAAGATGAATTTTTTTCTCTTTCAGCTGATGATTTAAAAGATTTAGATGATCTTGCTACTTTAATGTTAGATCCTAATAAAAATTTTGATTCACTAAGATATTTATTTTATAATGATAAAAAATTTAGAATTTTAAATACCCCATTATTATCTGATAAAGAACACTATGAATTTGCTTTAAAAAATTAATTGTAAATGAATAAAATTTTAAATTTTATTACATAATCATTTTAGGTGATAAAAGTGGCAAATATAAATAGTGCAATTTCTTTTGGCTTAGTAAATATTCCTATAGTTTATAATCCAATTATCAAAAATAATGATACATCATTTAATCAATTGCATAAAAAATGTTTAAATCGTATTCATTATCAAAAGTATTGTCAACATTGTAAAAAGGTCGTTAAAGAAATAGAATTAGTTAAAGGGTATGAATATGAAAAAGGTCATTTTGTTACATTTAGTAAAGAAGAGTTAACTAATTTACAAATAGATGCTAAAGATTCAATTGAAATAGTATGTTTTGTCCCAGAATCAGAAATAAAGCCTTACTATTATGAAAAAAGTTATATTTTAACCAGCCCTAAAAAATCAAAAGCTTATTCTTTATTTTTAGAAGTTTTAAAAAAATCCAAAAAAATAGCTGTTGCTAAAACAGTCTTAAATAGCAAGTTTTATTATGTTTTATTACGATATTTTCAAAATAGTATATTAATGACAACTATTTATTTTGAAGAAGAAGTAAATATTCCTGAACCTTTAGCAGCAGTCAAATTTAGTAAAGAAGAATTAAATTTAGCTATGAAGTTAGTCGATCAATTATCTGGACATTTTAAGCCTGAGGATTATCATGATGATTATCAAGATCAAATAAAAAAAGCTATTGTTAAAAAAATTGAGGGTAAACCAATAGGTAAAAAAACCAAACGTAAAAAAGCTACTATTAATAATTTAATAACATCACTTCAAAAAAGTTTGGAGCAATAATGAGATTTGGTCACTTTTTTGCTCCTATGTTATTAGAAGAGTATTCTTCTGCTTTTGATAATCCTGACTTTTTATATGAAATAAAGTTTGATGGTATTAGAGCATTGATTCACGTTGGTCCAAAATTTTTAAAAGTTTTTAGTCGTCATGGTAAAGATATTACAAAATTATATCCTGAATTAAAAAATATACAAAAATTAGTTTCTCAAAATATGATTTTTGATGGAGAAATTGTAACTTTTAAAAATGGTTTGCCAGATTTTTTAACTTTGCAAAAGCGAAGCAATATAAGTAATTTATCTAGAATAGATTATTTTTCAAAATATTTTCCTGTTTGTTTTATGGCTTTTGATTGTCTTTATCAAGCCAAAGATTTAACTAAATTACCTTTATTAGAAAGAAAAAGCATTTTAAATAAAATAAAAGATAGTGATTATTTTATTAAAGCACAATATGTCTTAAATGATGGAATTAAACTTTTTAAAAAGACAAAAGAAGTAGGTTTAGAGGGAATTGTAGCCAAAAAAATTAGTAGTACTTACCAGACGAGTACTCGTAGTGAAAACTGGATCAAAATAAAAAATTTTTGTGATGAAGAATTTTATGTTGGTGGTTTTATAAAAAATAAAATAAAAGTATCATTATTATTAGGTGAGTATCATAATAATCATTTTCTTTATGTTGGCAAAGTATCAATATCAAAAAATTCTTCCTTTTATAAGATATTAATAAAACAAGTAAAAAGAAAAACTACTCCATTTGATAATTATCAAGATAATCTAGCAGTTTATTTAACTCCTAAATTAAAATGTGAAGTTACGTATTTACATAGAACTAATACTAATAATTTACGTCAGCCAGTTTTAAAAAAAATAATTAATAAAGGAGATATTTAAAAATGCCAGATAATTTAAAAGACTATAAGCAAAAAAGAAATTTTAATAAAACTCCAGAGCCTAAGCCAGCTAAAAAATCTCATTCTAAAAAAAAGCTTAGATTTGTTGTGCAACATCATTTGGCTAGAAAAGATCATTATGATTTTCGTTTAGAATTAAATGGGACTTTAAAAAGTTGGGCAGTTCCCAAAGGACCATCTTATGATCCAAGTCAAAAACGTCTAGCTATTATGGTTGAAGATCATCCTTTAGAATATCGTAATTTTGAAGGGATTATTCCTAAGGGAGAATACGGTGGGGGAGTTGTAATGATTTGGGATGAAGGTTATTGGGAGGCTTTAGGTAACCCAAAAGAAGATTTAAAAAAAGGATCTATAAAATTTATTCTTCACGGCAAAAGATTAAAAGGATGTTGGAGTCTTATTTATTTTAAAGAGAATAATTGGTTACTTATAAAAGAAAAAGATAGTATAAATTTATATTCTGATATTAATCAATTTAATACTAGTGTAAAAACAGGTCGTACTTTTGATCAGATAGAAAAAGGTATAAAGAAGATTAAAAATTCTAAGAAAAATTATATTGTTGAGACAATAAAGATTACTCATCCGGATAAATTAATGTTTAATAAACCAAAAGTTACTAAATATTATGTAGCATTATACTATCAAAAAGTTGCCAAAAGAATGCTTCCCTTTGTAGAAAATCGGATATTAAGTACTATTGTTTGTCCTGATGGTATTAAAAGTAAATGCTTTTTTAAAAAGCATTTTGAAGATAATTGTTTGGGATTAGGAAAAATAATTTTATCAGATAAAGATTTTAAAAAGCAAGACTACTATTATATATTAGATATAGTAGGATTAATTTATCAAGTTCAAATGAATTGTATAGAGTTTCATGTATGGGGAAGTAATGTTAATAATATTAATTATCCAAATATTCTAGTATTTGACTTAGATCCTGATGAAAATTTAAGTATCACTAAAATTAGACAAGGCGTTAAAGATTTAAAAAGTATTTTAGATGAACTATCTTTAACCTCTTTTTTAAAAACGAGTGGTAATAAAGGATATCATGTTGTAGTTCCAACTAAAAAATTAAAAAGTTGGCAACAATGCCGTGATTTTGCTCAAAATATAGCTAAACTTATGGAAGCTAAGTGGCCGAATCTTTATACAAGCAATATGGCCAAAGCAAAACGCAAAGGAAAAATATATATAGATTGGCTTCGTAATACGAAACAAGCAACTAGTGTTGCACCTTATAGTTTAAGAGCTAAAGAAAATCCACGAGTATCAATGCCTATTAAATGGAGTGAATTAGATAAAATAAAACCCGACGATATAACAATTGATAAAGCAATTAAACGCTTAAAAAGAAAAGATCCTTGGGAAAACTTTTGGAAGATTGACCAATAATTTTAAAGGTGTCAAAAAAATATAATTAAAAAAGTAATAATTAGTAAGTAAAGGATAGAAAACTATCTTTTTTTATTTAATTGATTAAGTTATAATAATTATGAAATATGAGGGCTGATAGATAAGTTTTTTAACAAGAAAAGACTTTAAGTTGTAAGCCGATGATAAAAATTATATATAAGGTGATTAAAAATGAATGAATTATATTTAGAATGTTATTCTGGTATTAGTGGCGATATGACTGTAGCTACTTTATTAGATTTAGGAGCAGATGATAAAAAATTAAAAGAAACATTAAAAGAATTGAAAATAGAAAATGAATATGAAATTAAAATTTCTAAGGTAATAAAATGTAAAGTAGAGGCTAATGATTTTGATGTCAAATTAAAACCAAATAGACATACCCAAAGAAACTTAGAAGATGTATATAAAATTATTGACCGATTAAATGATGAACAAGTAAAATCTTTAGCCAAAAAGATATTCAAAATAGTAGCAGAAGCAGAGGCTAAAGCTCATCAGAAGAAAATAGAAGAAGTGTACTTTCATGAAAAAGGAGCAACCGATTCAATTATAGATATTGTATCGACTGCCTTTTGCATTGTGAATTTAAAAATAAAAAACACATATGTATCACCATTATATGAAGGTCAAGGATTTGTCCATTTACCTCATGTGGATTTGCCAATACCAGTTCCGGCAGTATTAAATATAATTAATGAATATAAACTACCACTTGAGATTACTAATAAAGAAGGAGAAATGATTACCCCAACTGGAGCAGCAATAGTGGCTACTTTAAAAAATACTGAGAAATTACCAGAAAAATATATAATAAAAAAAGTTGGTATAGGTGCAGGAAAAAAATATCCAGACAGGCCCAGTGTTTTAAAAGCTATGTTAATAGAAAAAATTGATGTATAATCTTTTACTAGTTATTTTCTAAAATATCTATGTATATTTTTTATAAATCCTTTCAAAATAATGTTGAAAGGATGATTTCATGGAAAATGAAGTAGATGTTTTAGATGAATTAAATAAAGGGGCATGTATGGGTATGGATGCAATTGATTTTATTATAGATAAAGTAGATAATGAAGCATTAAAAAAAGAACTTGATAATCAGCATCGAGAATATAAAGAAATATCCGAAGAAATAAATAATTTATATCCTGGTTATACAACAAAAAAAGAACCACATAAAACTAGTGCCATGAATAAAGCCATGACATGGTATGGTATTGAGATGAAAACTATGCTAGATCAAAGTACTTCAAAAATTACGGAATTATTACTTCAAGGAACAAACATGGGAATTATTGAGGGCAAGAAATTATTAAATCATAAAGAAGTAACAAAAGAAGTAAAAGATTTAATTGAAAAATATGTTGGTATGCAAGAAAAGGCTGTAGAAAAATTAAAAGAATTTTTATAATAATACGTTAGAAAATTAACTTCTAACGTTTTTTTAAAGCTTTCTAAAATGTAAGATTAAAGTTGCAAAATTCATGTTATAATAAAAATGAAATGGTGAATTTATGAAAAAGATAATGATTGTAGAAGATGATAAGATAATTAAAGAACAATTAAAACAATTATTAGAAACCTCAGGTTATGAGGTAGTAACTCTTGATAATTTTGTCAATCCATTAAAGGATATTTAAACCTAAATTTTGATTTATTATTATTAGATATAAATTTACCTAGTCAAAATGGAGAGTTTATTTTAAAAGAAATTAGAAAAACTTCTAATGTTCCTATTATTATGCTTACTAGCAAAGTTCAAGAAACAGATGAGGTTTTATCAATGTCTTATGGAGCTGATGATTATATAACTAAGCCTTATAATCCTACAATATTACTTTTAAGAATTGCTAATATTTTTAAAAGAATGGAAAATAATACAAGTACATCATATTATAACGATATAAAAGTATATCAAAACAAAGGATTGTTAGTAAAAGATGATAAAGTTTTAGATTTAACTAAAAATGAAATGATTATCTTTTCGTGTTTATTAAATAGTCGAGGCAATATTGTAACTCGTGATGAGTTAATGACTGAATTATGGAACAACGAAGAATATGTTAATGAAAATGCTTTAACAGTTAACATTAGTCGCCTAAGAGCAAAATTAGAGGAATTTGGTACCCACAATGCGATTGAAACAAAAAAAGGACAAGGATATAAATTATTATGAAATTTGGCAAATATTTAGTTGATAAATATATAGAAATATTAATAGCTTGTTTTGGCTTTATAATTGTAATTATGATGCTTTTAGCTTTCAAGACATCTTCTCAAGTCATTATTGCTCTAATAGTTGTATTCTTTTTATTTAGTTTGATTATTATATTAACTAATTATTTAAAAAGAAGAAACTTTTACAATAATTTAATTGCCAATGTAAAAAAGTTAGATAAAAAATATTTAGTTTTAGAAATGTTGCAAGAGCCAACATTTTACGACGGAGAAATATTATACCAAGTATTATATGATATAAATAAATCAATGAATGAAAATGTAAAAGACTTAGAAATAAGTTTAAATGATTTTAAAGAATATATAGAATTATGGATACATGAAATAAAATTACCAATATCCAGTTTAACTTTAATGAATCATAATAATAAGAATAAAATTGATAAAAGATATGAAGAACAGATAAATAAAATAGATAATTATGTAGATCAAATTCTTTATTTTGTAAGAAGTGAAAATGCTGAGAAAGATTATTTAATTAAAGAAAATAATTTAAAAAAAATTATTAATAATGTAGCCTTGAAAAATAAAAACGATTTACTCGAAAATAATATTAATTTTGTGGTAGAAGTGGGAAGTGAAATAGTTCTTACTGATTCTAAATGGCTTGAGTTTATTATTAATCAAATTATAAGTAATAGTATTAAATATACAAGAAATAATAAAGATAAGGTTATTAAAATATATGTAGAAGAACTACCTAGACAAATAGATTTACATATTTATGATAATGGAATAGGGATTCCTGCTAAAGATATAAAAAGAGTATTTGATAAAACTTTTACAGGGGAAAATGTCCGAAATAGATCTAAATCAACTGGAATGGGACTTTATATAGTTAAGAAATTATGTGATAAATTAGGGCATAAAATTTCTATTGAGTCTGTTGTTAATGAATATACCGAAGTTAAGATATCTTTTTCCAAAAATGATTTTTATAAAATAAATGACTAATCTATTATTACAAAAGTGTAATGTTAATGTAATATTAAAATAACGACATAATCGCCTTTTTATTTTAAGATATAAATATGAAAGGAGAAAAATTATGGAAAGTATTTTAAAAATTGATAAGCTAGAAAAATATTATGGTAGCAGATCAAGTCTTACCAAAGCAATAGATAATATATCTTTTGAAGTTGATAAGGGCGAATTTGTAGCTATCATGGGAGCTTCTGGCTCAGGTAAAACAACACTTTTAAATTGTATTTCGACAATAGATAAGGTGACAAGTGGTCATATTTTTGTATCTAAAGAAGATATTACTAAATTAAAGGGTAATAAACTTAATAAATTTAGAAGGGAAGAGTTAGGTTTTATCTTTCAAGATTTTAATCTGCTTGATACTTTGACTGCTTATGAAAATATAGCTTTAGCTTTATCTATTCAAAATGTGAAAGCCAGTGAAATTGCAAGAAGAGTTGATAAAGTTGCTAAAGAACTTGATATTAAAGATGTATTAAAAAAATATCCCTATCAGATGAGTGGAGGGCAAAAACAAAGAGTAGCATCTGCCAGAGCAATTATTACTAACCCAAAACTTGTCTTAGCCGATGAGCCCACCGGTGCTTTGGATTCAAAATCAGCTAAGATGCTGCTTGAAAGATTTGATTATTTGAACAAAGAACTTAAAGCTACAATTCTTATGGTCACTCATGATGCTTTTACAGCTAGTTACGCAACACGAGTAATTTTTATCAAGGATGGTAAAATTTTTAATGAATTAAATAAAGGTGATGATTCAAGAAAAGAATTTTTTGATAAAATTATTGATGTTGTAACCCTTTTAGGTGGCGATTTAAACGATGCTCTTTAAATTATCGATCAAAAATATTGCTAGAAGTATAAAAGATTATGCCATCTACTTTTTTACTTTGATATTAGGTGTGGCAATATTTTATATATTTAATGCGATTGAAAGCCAAACTGTGATGATGAATGTATCATCTTCGACTTATGAAATTATTGATCTTATGAATAATATGTTATCTGGTGTAAGTGTTTTTGTAGCATTTGTACTAGGCTTCCTAATTATTTATGCAAACCGATTTTTGATGAAAAGAAGAAATAAAGAGTTTGGTATATATTTAACTTTAGGTATGAGCAAAAGAAAAATATCTTTAATATTATTTTTAGAAACATTAATTGTTGGATGTATATCATTAGTTGTAGGTTTAGTTCTTGGTACAGCCTTATCTCAATTAATGAGTCTACTTGTTGCAAATATGTTTGAAGCAAAGATGACTGAATTTGAGTTTGTATTTTCCTCAGCATCTTGTATTAAAACACTTATTTATTTTAGTGTAATGTATATACTTGTTATGATTTTTAATACATTTAATGTTAGTCGTTGTAAGTTAATTGATTTGCTTAATGCAAATAAAAAATCTGAAAAAATCAAATTGAAAAATCCTTGGCTATGTGTAATTGTATTTATAATTTCTGCTTGTCTGTTAGCTTATGCTTACTGGTGTGTAACATCTGGCATAACAGATATGCAAACTGCTGATAAAATATTAATTCCAATAGCTTTAGGAGCAATATCTACATTTTTCGTCTTTTGGTCTTTATCAGGATTATTACTTAAAATATTTATGAGTATGAAGAATGTTTATTATAAAGGATTAAATAGTTTTACATTAAGACAATTTTGTAGCAAGATTAATACAACTGTATTTTCAATGACTATTATATGTTTAATGTTGTTCTTTACAATTTGTGTATTATCAAGTGCAATTTCAATTAGAAATTCAATGACCAGTAATTTAAAAACCATGGTTCCTGCTGATAACCAACTTGATAAAACATTAGATTTACCTACTGATTCTGGATATTCTAAGGGTATAATTGATGATTCTAAAATACCGATAAGCAAAACTTTAGATAGATTAGGTTTTGATACAGATAAATACTTTAAAGATATAATTGAATTTGATTTATATGCTAGTGATGAATATTTAATTAGAGATACTTTAGGATCTTCTTATGATGAAATTGCTAAACAATTTCCGTATTTAGATTATGATATGGCCGAAACTTTTATTAAGATGAGTGATTATAATAAACTTGCTAAATTATATAACTTAGAACAAATACATTTAAGTGATAATGAGTATGTAATTGTAGCCGATTTTGATTCATGGATTAATATTAGAAATGAAGGTTTAAAACATAATACATCCCTTACAATAGATGGAATTACTTTAACTCCAAAATATGATAAGTGTATAAATGTTTTTGTTTATATGACGAGTAGTCATATTAATACTGGAATATTTGTTGTTCCTGATGAAGTTTTAAATAATATGCCAAGAGAAAGTGGAATATTAATTGCCAATTACAATGCTGATACCGAAGAAGAAAAACAAGAAATAGAAGATATGATCATTGCAACTGAAAATAGTCCTTATGCACTAAATACGGATATTGAAGCAAGCACTAAAATATCTTTATACGAAAGTAGTGTTGGACTAGGAGCAATGATTACATTTATTGGTCTATATTTAGGTATTGTATTCTTAATTGCCAGTGCTGCTATTTTAGCATTAAAAGAATTGTCTGAGTCTACTGATAATAAAGAAAGATTTAGAATGCTTAGAAAGATTGGGACTGATGAAAAAATGCTTAACAAGGCATTGTTTAGACAAATAGGTATATTCTTTCTATTTCCATTAGTACTTGCAATTATTCATTCTATTTTTGGTATTAAATTTTGTGCCTATCTTTTAGAGACCTTTGGTAAGGAAAAATTAATATATTCTATTATTATGACAGCAGGAATTATTATATTTATTTATGGTGGCTATTTTTTAATAACTTATTTATGTAGTAAAAATATTATAAAGGATAAGTAAAAAATGATTTTAGCTTATAATTGTCCGGCTATTTGGCAGATGATTATATTAATAGTAAAGGGAAAAATAAAAAATTAGCAACTATTGCTAATCCTTAGCTAATATGAATTATTTAGAAGCAATAAAAACAGCAATAATTATCTTTCCAATTATAGCATTAATATTTACTATACCTTTTATATTACATCAATATCATAAATATGGTTCTATAAATAAATTTAGAGTTTTAATAATATATTCATTTATCCTTTATTTAATTACAATATATTCTCTTGTAATATTTCCACTTCCTAACAAATCAGAAATAAATATTTTAAATAAAGCTATTCAACTGCAACCATTTAACTTTATAAAATCCTTTTTACAAGAAACATCTTTTAATTTATTTAAACCTCAAACTTATTTTAAAATATTTACAGAACCAGCTTTTTATACGGTTGCTTTTAATATTATAATGACTATACCTTTAGGAATGTATTTAAGATATTATTTTAGTTGTAGTCTAAAAAAACTTTAATTATAAGTTTTATATTAAGTTTGTTTTTTGAATTTACCCAACTAACTGGATTATATTTTATATATCCATCTCCTTATAGAGTATTTGATGTTGATGATTTAATAATGAATACTTTAGGAGCCATAATCGGTTATTTTATAATGAACTTTATAAAAGGTTTTCTTCCAAGCCGTCAAAAAATGGATGAAGATGCTTATTTTAAAGGACAAAATATATCAGGAATGAAAAGAATTACGTTATTTTATTTAGATTGTTTTCTTTATATTGTATTTAGTTTAATAATGAGTTTATTTATTCATAAATATGTTTTTACTATTATGTATATCATCTACTATGTTATTTACCCTATATTAAATAATAATCAAACAATTGGTAGTCAGTTTCTAAATATTAGATTCCAAATAAATAATTATAAAATAATTAAGCTATTATTTATAAATGAATTTTTATATTTATATTATTTTGGTACTATCATAATTATATTTTCTTTAACTATGTTTATATCTATGTATTTAGAATTATTTTTAAGCATTATACTATATATTACAATTACTATTTTTAGTTTATTATTTTATGCATTTAATGTAATATATTTAATAAAACAAAAACATATGTTTTATGATAAATTATTTGATATTAAATATCAAAGTACTGTAAATAAAAACAAGTAATTTTATTTGCTTGTTTTTAAATATTTGTTGTACTCATACCAAATATTTAGTATGATAAACATGTCTTATAAATATAAAAAATATAGGAGTGAAAAAATGATAGTAGTAGAACATGTAACCAAAAAATTTGAACGATTCAAAAATAAAAAAGAAAAAGAAGAATTTTATGCTGATAATGATATTTCATTTCAAGCAAACGATGGTGAAATCATTGGAATTTTAGGACCTAATGGGGCAGGTAAGACAACGCTTCTTAGAATGATTGCTGGTATTTTAAAGCCAACTAAAGGTACTATTACTTTTGATAAAATGACCTATGCAGATCAAGAAATTGAAATAAAAAAACAAATTGCCTATCTTTCTGGAAATACTAAATTATATGATACATTAACTTGCTATGAATTATTAAAAATGTGTTGTGATATTTATAAGGTGAAAAAAGATAGTCAGGAAAAAAGAATTAAAGAAGTTACCAAGGTTTTGAAAATGGAAAGCTTTTTATATAATAAGATAGCTAATTTATCAACTGGTCAAACGCAAAAAGTAAATATTGCAAGATGTTTAGTACATAATCCTAAATATTATATTTTAGATGAAGCTACAACTGGTTTAGATATTATTTCTAGTCAAATTATTCTTGATTTTATTAAAAAGGAAAAATTAAAAAATAAGATTATTTTATATTCTACCCATTATATGGAAGAAGCAGAAAATATTTGTGATAGAGTAATTATGATAAATAAGGGAAAGGTAATAGAAACAGGTACTCCTAAAGAAATAAAAAAGAAAACAAAGACAACTAATCTACGTGATGCATTCTTTAGTTTAATAGGAGGGAATTTAGATGAGGAATAGTAATTTATATAATATTTTAAAAAAAGAATTAAGAGAATTATTTCGTGATAAAAAATCTTTGGCAATGATGTTAGTGATCCCTATATTTATTCCCTTACTTATAATAGGAATGTCTGCTTTATTTGAATCTCAAATGAATAAGGATATTGAGCAGTATAATAAAATTGGTTTTAATTATGAATTATCAGAATCAGAAAAGGCTTTAGCAAAAGAAATGGACATTGATGTAACATCTGATAATACCAAAAATTTAAAACAAAAATATGAGAATGGTGAAATAAATTTATATATTACTAAAAAAGATAATCATTATACCCTAAATAGTGATGGCAGTGATGAAAGTACTTATGCAATTAGTTTAATGGAAACCTATTTTAATACTTATAAAGAAATGTTACAAAAACAAGCCTTAGAACAAAATAATATTAATACTGATCAGATATTAAATATTATTACAGTAGATCAAAAAATAACTGAGGAAGATAATTTTTTTGCCAGTTATATTAAAAACTACGCTTTCTTATTTATTTTAATGGCAATTACTGTATCCGCAACTTATCCAGCAACAGATACTACCGCTGGAGAAAGGGAACGTGGTACACTAGAAACTTTACTTACTTTTCCAATTAAGAGTAAAGATATCATTATTGGTAAATTCTTAGGAGTAACAGTCTCATCTATTATAACTGGACTTTTAAGTTTAGCTCTTGCCATTATTTCTTTATTATTAACTAAGGACATGTTTACGCTTTATAAAGGAATAGATGTTATGTATTCTTTTAGCAGTATAATTTATTCTATCATAGTAATTATTACTTATTCCTTTTTTATCAGCGGCCTTTGTATTGCAATTGCGTCAACTTCTAAAACCTTTAAAGAGGCTCAAAGTGCTTTAACTCCTTTAACTTTTATATCCCTTTTTCCAGGAATGATTGCTTTTATGATTGGAATAACTACTACACCATTAATTTCGATAATTCCATTTTTAAACTTTACAACGATATTTACTGATATTACTGCAGGTAATATTAATATTCTGCACATAGTTTTAATGATGGTATCAACGATTTTTTATATTAGCATTGTCTTTTTCTATATTATCAAGCAATATAAATCAGAAAAAATCTTATTTGCTAAATAACAAAATAATTTTATTAAGAGTTTTTAACTCTTTTTTTATTACTTCAAAAAACTATATTGACATAGTGTCAGAATAGCTGTATAATTCATTAGATACTGACACTGTGTCAATACGAAAGGAGGAATATATGGAACACTTTGATTTAAGAAAAGAAGAAATTATTAAAGCTTGTAAAGAGTTATATGATAAATATCAATTTAAAGATATAACTATTAAGCTAATAAGTGAACATACTAGCTTTTCAAGACCATCTATTTATAATTATTTTGAAACAAAAGAAGAAATATTTTTAGCCTTATTTCAAAAAGAATATGAAAAATGGAAAATAGAACTTGATGAAATAAGAGAGCAAAATGACACTTTAACAAAGGATCAATTTGCTAAACTTCTTGCTCATACATTAGAGGATAAAGAAAGACTATTAAAACTACTATCTATGAACATGTATGATTTAGAAGAAAACAGTAGAATGCAAAGATTAATAGAATTTAAACAAGCATATAAAAATGCTATTGAAGCTGTAAAACTTTGTTTAAATAAATTTTTTAAGAATATGACTGAAGAAGAAATCATTAAATTTATTTATTCATTTTTTCCTTTTATGTTTGGTATTTATCCATATACAGTAATAACAAAAAAACAAAGTCAAGCGATGAAAGAGGCTGGAATTGATTATCCTCATTATTCAATATATGAACTTGCGTATATGGGAATTAAAAAATTACTAGGATAAAGGAGAAGTATATGAAAAAAACACTTGGAATTTTAGTTATTATATTAATAGTAATTGTAGGAATCGCTGGGTATTTTATACTTAGCGATAATGAAGATGATTCTAATGGAGAATCTAACGAAAATATTGTAGAAGACAATTCATCAAATGATAATTCTACTAGTGAGAAAAATTCTGAAGAAGTAAACGATAGTGATTCAGGTGAATCAAATGTAGAAACTATGGTAATTCTTGTAAGTGATGGAAGTCATGAAATTACATTTGAATTAAATAATAGTGATGCTGCTAGAAGTTTATACGAACAATTACCACTTACAATTGAAGTAGAAGATTTTAGTTCTAATGAAAAAATTTTCTATCCTACAAATGAACTAGATGTTGGTAATACTCCAAGAGCAAATGGGAAAGATGCTGGTATTCTAGCTTATTATGAACCATGGGGCGATGTTGTCATGTTTTATGATTCCTTTAGCTCGGCAAGTGGTTTATATGAACTTGGAACAGCTATTAAAAATACTAATCAGATAGCTTCTTTATCTGGTGAGATAACAATAGAAAGATTAGAAAATTAAGAAGGAGAGAATATTTATGAGTATTACTAAGAAAGCATTAGAAAATCATGATGAGATTTTTAAAGGAGTTAAATATGCTCCAGCAGGTGAAGAAAGACCAATGGATGAAATTAATCCTGAATATGTTGAAACATTCTTAAACTTTGCTTTTGATGAAGTTTATGAACATGGAAATTATGATAAAAAGTTAAGATGGATGATTATTTTAGCCAGTATGATTGTTCAAAATACGAGAGATCGTTATAAAGTATTTTTAGCAGCTGGGCTAAATATTGGTATTACTCCAGAAGAGATTATGGAAATAGTTTATCAAGCTGTACCTTACTGTGGTATTGCTAGAGTATTTGATATAATTTATGATACAAACGAGGTATTAGAAGCAAATGGTGTAAAACTTCCTGTATCAGGGGGAAAAAGGATTTCTTATGAAGATAGATTTGAAAAAGGATTACAAAAACAAAAAGAAATATGCGGATCAGAGGTTATTGATAAGATGAGAGCTAATGCTTTACCTGATGAAAAACATATTCAAGATTATTTAAGCGCTAATTGTTTTGGTGATTATTATACTAGAGGATATCTTGATAATAAAACTCGAGAAATCTTGACATTTTCAATGTTGATTTCATTAGGTGGATGTGAACCTCAAGTAAAAGGGCATGTGGCAGCTAATTTAAATGTTGGAAATGATAGAGAGCTTCTAATTGAAACAGTTACCCAATTGCTACCTTATATTGGTTATCCTAGAACTCTTAATGCTCTAAGATGTATTGATGAGGTAACATTATCATGAAGATAGTAATTTTAACTGGAAGTCCCCATAAAAATGGTACTTCAAATACTTTAGTTAATGAATTTATTAAAGGAGCAGAGGAAAATGGCCATGTTATTAAAAGATTAGACATTCCATTTTTGAAAATTCATCCATGTATTGGCTGTGAATCTTGTGGAATGAATGGCCCTTGTGTTTTTAATGATGATATGCCTGATATTTTAGATGCTATTTTAGAATCAGATATGATAGTATTTGCAACACCAATATATTACTTTGGTTTCTCTGCTCAGATAAAAAGTGCAATTGATAGATTTTATTCTAAAAATGGAAGGATCCAGAGTAAGCATTTAAAATCTGTATTTATTGCCACAGCTTGGAATAATGATGAAGTTGTTATGAGTGGAATTAAAAAACACATTGATATTTTAATAGATTATTTAAACTTAGATAATCAAGGTTTGATTTTAGCAAAAGGATATGGTTATCCAGGCGCATCCTCTGAAAAGTATTACAAAGAAGAAGCTTATAATTTAGGAAAAAGAGTTTAAATATGCAAAAGAAAATAATGCAATTGGTGTAAAAATAGATTCTTGGAGTTTTCAAGCACCAAAATTCTATCAAAAACTAGGATATATTGTATGGGGACAATTTGAAGATTGTCCACCAGGAACTATACATTATTATTTATATAAGAAATTCTAATATTATATGGGATTAAATTGAAGTTTCGAAAGAATGCAGGTGATAAAATGTATGGAGCTATAATTGGTGATTTAGCAGGAAGCATTTATGAATATTCGCAACTAAAAAAAGTAATACCAGTAAATATGAATAAAATTATAGAAGATAATGCTTTTTATAGTGACGATACAATTTTAACAATTGCTATTTTAGATGCTATACAAAATAGTAGAGAATATGAAAAATATATAAGATCATACATAAAAAAATATTCTTCATATAAGCCAAATTTTAGTCCATATTTTAATAGTGCTTTTTCTCCTGGGTTAATAAAATGGGCTGCAACACAAACCCAAGGGTTTAGTTGTAGAAATGGAGCGATAATGCGAATATCTCCTATTGGATATTTGTTTAATACAGAAGAAGAAATTATAGAAAATGCTAGATTGGCGACAATCCCATCTCATAATTCTAATGAGGCTATTATTTCCGCAACTACGATTGCATTAATGATTTATTATTTTAGAAAAGGTTTTAATAAAGATGAAATATATAAAAAATTAAATATTGAAATAAAATATAGTCCATTTAAAAAATTCAATACAACATGTTATGAAACATTAGGTAATTGCTTATATGCTTTATATAATAGTAAAACATTTTATGAAGCAATTAAGTTAACACTTTTAATGGGTGGGGATACTGATACAAATTGTGCAATAGTTGGATCAATTGCAGAGGCAATGTATGGAATTAATCCCTTATTAAAATCTAAGGCAGAAGAAAAACTACCTGAAGAATTCATTGATGTGTTAAAAAAGGTAAAATAAGCTTTCTAAAATTTCACCCTCTTAAAAAGTGGCTATAAGTTTATAACCGGATAGAGTTATTATGGTGTCTGAGAATGTTAAACACTAGCATAAAGCTAACCATGATTCATGACTTTCTCATATTTTAATTGAATTACCTAAAGATGATACTTCTAATGAATGGTTAGAAGCAGTTTCATCGAAGCACATGATATAATGGGGAAATTTTTAAGTGAAATGAATGATAAAATATTATAATATTTTTAAAACAAATGTTCGTAATAACAATTGACAGTCGCTTTTCTTTACTATACAATTTAGCTGTAGAAGTTAAGAAAGGAGAGTATAAATGAGCCAGCAAAATGAAATAATTTTATTTGAAAATCAAAAAGTCAAACTTGAAGTTAATATGAAAGATGAAACCGTATGGTTAAATGTCAAACAAATGGCCGAATTGTTTGGCAGAGAGGAATCTAATATAAGAAGACATATAATAAACATTTTTAAGGAACAAGAATTAATCGAAACTAACAACGTGCAAAATTTACACGTTGATGGGGTTAAACAAAAAGTGTCTTTTTATAATTTAGATGTAATTATATCAGTTGGTTATCGTGTTAAATCACAAAATGGCGTTATCTTCAGAAAATGGGCAACCGAAGTTCTAAAAGATTACATGATCAAAGGATATGCTGTTAATCAAAAAAGATTAGAGTATTTAGAAAAAACAATTCATCTAATTGATATAGCAAATAGAGTAGATAATAGATTAGAAAATAATGATGCCAAAGAAATATTAAGAATAATTGGTAATTATACAAAGGCATTAGATTTATTAGACAATTATGATCATAAATCTTTAACAAGGCCAAAAGGAAATAAGGATAATAGGAAGATTAACTATGAAGATTGTATTAATATTATTAAAAAATTGCAATTTAATGAAGAAAGTGATATTTTTGCAATAGAAAGAGATAGAGGATTAGAATCTATAATAGGTAATATTTATCAAACATATGATGGTAAAGATGTTTATATGAGTATCGAAGAAAAGGCCGCTAATTTTTTATATATGATAGTCAAAAACCATGTTTTTATTGATGGTAATAAACGTATCGCAGCCACTCTATTTATATATTTTCTAAAATACTATGATATCTTATATAAAGGGGATAAACAGTTGATAGATAATAATACCCTTACTTCATTAACATTACTTATTGCTGAATCTAATCCAAAAGAAAAAGAAGTTATTATAGATTTAGTATTAAATTTTTTGAATTAAGTCCATGACTTTCATAAATTTTAGCTTTCTATCAAGAAGAATGAAAGAGGCCATAAGTTTAGAATCGAATAGAGTTATTATGGTTTCTGACAATATTAAACATTGGCAGAAAGCTAACCAGGATTCATGACTTTCCCATATTTTAATTGAGTTACCTAAAGATGACTGGTGAAGTTTATAATAATTTAGAAAAGGATGATATAATGGAAAAAATAGATGTTTTTGCTCATGTTTTATTACCTAACTTTTACAATAAGATGCTAAAAATAAATCCCAATTTACCTAAAGATATTCCTTTTATTAACAACGAAGTATTAACTGATATGAAAAGAAGAAGAGAAACTTCTATTCCAGGAGTAAAGCAAATAATATCTTATGTAAATGTAAATCCTGAGGATTATACAGATGCTACTACATCTTATGATCTATGCAAAGAAGCCAATGAAGAGTTACTAGACATTATAAGAGAAAATCCTGATATATTTTATGGTGGAGTGGCTATGATACCTATGAATAATATTGATGGCGCTATAGATATTATAAAAAATCAAGTAGTAAAAAATAAGGAATTATATTGTATTTAGTTGGGAATATGAATTATCTCAAGCCATGATGCAAATTGTAGAAAAAGAAATCTGTAAAAAATATCCTAACTTAAAAATAATTGTTCATCATGCTGGAGCGATGATTCCATTTTTTGCCGGAAGAATTAAATATATTCTAGGCAAAGACAAAGAAAAAGATTTTAAGAAATTTTATGTAGATACGGCAATCTTAGGAAATTCTAAAGCACTTGAACTAGCTACTAGTTATTTTGGAATAGATCATTTAGTATTTGGAACAGATGCGCCCTTGGGAATTATGCCAGCTGGGGCCACAAAAGAAATTCTTGATGCAATTGATAAAATGAATATTACTAATGAAGAAAAGGAACAAATATTAAAAAATAATATAATAAATATGATTAATAGGAGAGGTTAACATGAATAAAAAAATTATTGTTTTAATAGTTGCTATTATATTAATTGCCGTAGCAGGAGTAGCAATTTATATGTTTGCAGGAAATAACAATGATACTACAAATGACAATAATCAATCAAATAATACGGTTCAAAATAATGTGACTGCTGAAAATGAAAATGATGATAATAGTGATACAACAACTGATGATTCAAATGTTTTAGTTTTATATTTTTCAATGAGTGGTAATACAGAGGCTGTTGCTAATATCATTCATGATGAAGTAGGAGGAGACATTATAAAACTAGAAACAGTTCAAGCTTATCCCGAAGATTATGATGAATTAGTAGATTATGCTCAACAAGAGCAGCAATAAAATGCAAGACCAGAGTTAAGTACAGTAATAGAAAATATTGAACAGTATGACACAATTTTCTTAGGTTATCCTAATTGGTGGGGAGATATGCCAATGCCTATTTATACATTTTTAGATACTTATGATTTATCAGGAAAAACAATTGCTCCATTTATTACTCATGGAGGATCAGGACTTTCACAAACCCCAGAAAATATTCAAAGAGAAGAACCAAATGCTACTGTTACCGATGGATTAGCTGTAAGTGGAAGTAGAGCCGATAGTTCTCAAGAATCTGTTTTTAGAGTGGCTAAATGATATAGGTATTTAATATGCAAAAAAGGTAATCAGTTATTTAAAAAATGATCAAATTTGGAAATATGCTAATCAATTAATGGAAAAAGTATGATTGCTCCTATAGTTTTTGTAGAAATACATTTACATAAAAAATTATAAGTTATCATATCAAGTCTTAACTTAAAACTATATTTAAGTGGTACAATAATAATAAGAGGAGGATGATCATCTGCTGAAATAGTAAATCAAATATTCAAAATAAAAATAGTAATTTTAATCTAAAATAGTTACTTTAATTAATAAAGATTGGAGAGATTATAATGGAAAAAGCAAAAGTTTATTTTACAAGTGAAGTATCAAAAAAAAGTTTAGTAAAAATGTATGAAGCATTAGGCGTAGACTTACCAGGAAAAGTTGCTGTAAAATTGCATTCTGGGGAACAAGGAAATAGAAATTACTTAAAGCCAGAATTTGTAGAAGAGTTAGTTAATCGAGTTAATGGTACAGTTGTTGAATGTAATACAGCCTATCCCGGGGCTAGAAATACAACAGAAAAACATCAAAAATTAATGGAGGAACATGAATGGACTAAATATTTTGATGTTGATATTATGGATAGTGAATCACCAGATTTAGAACTTGATATTCCTAATGGCAAACAAATTAAGAAAAACTATGTTGGCAAGCATCTTGCTAATTACGATTCAATGTTAGTATTATCTCATTTTAAAGGACATGCTATGGGTGGATTTGGTGGAGCCTTAAAACAGCTTTCTATTGGATGTGCCTCTTCTTATGGAAAAGCATATATTCATGGAGCTGGAGATCCTGAGCAGGATATGTTTAAAACTAACCAATTAGACTTTGTTACAGCAATGGGAGATGCTGCAAGTAGTGTTCATAAATATTTTAAGGGAAACATAGTTTATATTAATGCTATGGTTAACATATCTATTGATTGCGATTGTGATGGTAATGCATCATTGCCATGCATGAAAGATATTGGCATTTTAGCAAGTACAGATCCAGTTGCTATAGATCAGGCTTGTATAGATATTATTTATAATAGTAAAGATGAAGGTAAAGATAAATTAATAGCTCGTATAGAAGAAAAATTAGGAACTCATATTATTGATGTTGCAAGTGATGATCAAGCTGGTACAAAAGAATATGAACTCATAAATGTTGATTAATAAAAAAACATCTCTTTTGGAATTAATCCACTTTCGAGATGTTTTTTTATTATTTAAAAGTTACCAAGAACCTCCGCCTCCACCACCGGAACCTCCGCCTGATGAACCTCCACCAGATGAACGACCTGAGGTAGAATTACTACGAGATGGAGACGATGACATATCTTGATATGCTGTAGACATTGTTGAGTTCACAAAATTTTTAAATGTTCTGATATTAAACATCGAATTTCCATCGTACCAATCTGGAGATTGCAAAGCAATTGTTTCAAATTTTTCAATCCATTTATTTGATACTCCTAAAACATAAGCATAGGGAAGTATATCATAAAAATATGTAGGGTTTTCCATTACCATAGCTTCTAATTTTTGTTTTTCAGCTGTTTCTAAAAATTTTTTAAATCCTAATATTTTTCCTAACATTTCATTACCATATTCTGTTCTTTTTGGCATTAATTTAAATAAAATAGTCATGCCAATAATACATATAATACCAAATATCAAGCTAATAATATAATGATAATCAAAGGATAATGCATCTAGGAGTTGAGGATTAAAAAAGAATACAGAAAAAATTATTATAGACCAACTTATTCTAAGCAAAAATGGTAAATTAGCCAATATCACAATTAAAATAAAAGGTATATAAAACAAACTGAAAGCTAATAAACTATATAAACAATCCATTTCACTATATTCACCAATAGGAATGATTGTTATAGTCAGCAGGCTGATAAATAGAAATAATATTATAATAACATAATTTTTCTTTTTGGTTTTTTCAAATATTTTATCTTTATTTTTATCGGTATTATCTATTAATCTATTAATTGTTGTATAGAATCTATTTTTTAAACTCTTATTTGTGGTTGAATCTTTACCATTAAATAGCCTTTTTAAAAATAATTTTTCATCATTATTATTACCATCATATTCTTTTAATTTTGTGATTTTAAAGTTTTTTTGGTCAGTCTCTGTAATTTTTATGTAACCTTGATTAGCTAAATATATCAATAAAGAAATAACATCTGTTGTATCGGCATGTCCTTTATATAAATATCCTATATCTAAACTATTTAAACCTTGAGGTGGATAAAATTCAACAGTTTGGATTATTGGTTTATCTTTTCCGTATTTTTTCCATAATATGAAACTTATTAGTAAGCCTAATAGAGGAATTATAAACATTAAATAATAAGTAAAAGACATTTTAATACCAGCATTAATAAAATATCCCTCTGGTAGTTCTAATCTCAAAGTAATGGCTTCATTTGAATCAAGTGTACCATCAAAACTTCCACTAATTGTATTACCGTTTATATTGTAAATAATTTTTGATGAATCAGTCGAGCCTTTTTTTCCACTTGAAAATCCAAGTTTTGTTGCATCAAATTCTTTGGGCATAGTAATTGTAAAAGTAATATTACTAATAGATGTATCCCATTCATCTCCAATTAAATTAAAATATAATTCATCATATTTTTTTGAAGGGTCTTTTCCTAAATTGTAAAGATAGCTAATCTCATAGTTTTTCTGTCCTAATAAAGTTGAGTTACCATTACCAATTTTAATTACTTTATATCCATCTTCATTTGATAGAGAATAGTTATCATTTACTTTTATTTCACTAATTTGAGTTCTATTTTTTGATGTTGTTCCATCTAATCTTGTTATAGTATTTTTAAGAGGAATTTTACGATATATCCCGTGTTTTTCCTTATAAAAATAAGCTCCGATTTTTTCAGTTATTTTTAATGTATTATTTTCATTTACAATAATATTAATATCATAACTATTTAAAACGTAATCTAAATTAGATAAGCTGTTCTGCGTTGAATTTTCATCATAAATATTTGGATTATCATTATAATTACTTTCTTCTAAAGAAGAAATAGGGACATTTTCTGAAATTAATATTTTATAAAACTTTACATCATCAATAGTTTTATTATTAATAAAATTTGCTTCATCAACACTACAATAAAGTGTAACTGTTTTATTTTTTATAAGACTGTTTTCTGAAGCACAAGTTGCGACTATTTCTTTATTGGAATCAAAGAATAATGTTTTAGTATAAATTGTATCATCAAGATAATTAGGATTATTAAAAAGACCATAAATATATATTCTTTTAGAATTATTAGAATCTACGCTACCGGCAAAGAAAGAAAAAGATACATCTATATTTTTAAATTCTATTAAATGATTGGTTTTATTATATTCATAATAATCACTATTAATATCTAAAGCATTTACTTTTAAGGGAATAATTAATAATAGTAATACAAATGCCAATAATAAAACAAAATAATATTTATTTATATTCGTTTTCATTTGTTCTTTCATATTATAGGTCTACTTTTACATTTTCTCTTTCAGTTTCACTTGCTTCAAACATTTTTTGTTCTTTAAATTTTAATATTTCGGCTATAATATTACTAGGAAACATTTGAACTTTATCATTAAATATTCTAACTGCACCATTGTAATATTTTCTAGAATTAGCAATATCTTCTTCAACTTTTGCTAATTGTTGACTTAAATCTTTAAAGTTTTCATTTGCTTTAAGATCAGGATATGCCTCAGCAATAGCCATTAATTTACTAATTTTTTGAGATAATTTATTATTTATATCAACTTTTTCATTTGCACTCATATTCTCATAAGTACTATTTCTTAATTCTACAATTTTTTTTAAAGTATCTTTTTCATGTTTAGAATACTTTTTTACTATTTCTACAATATTGGGAACTAAATCCCATCTTTTTTTTAGATAAACATCCATTGTTGCAAATGCCTCTTTAACTGTATTATTTAATTTTACAAGGCAATTATAAGTTACAACAATATAAATTAATATTAAAATTAAAATAACAACTAATATAAAAATTCCCATTTTTTGCCTCCTAAAAATTTATAATTTTTTGTTTACAAATTTAAAAATAAATCATCATACCTCCTTTTTAATTTAAGGATACTAAAAAGTTAAACCGCATCCTAGTATAAAAATTATAACATAAAAAAGTTAATTTCTTGTTTTAAATTAAAATATTAATTTTTAGCTTTAGGTATTAGACAAATTATTTAGTTGATATAATGGCTTTATAAGTGGTAAAATAATAACAATAATTGATGATTTAAAGGAGAATTAATTATATGGCCTATATTGAATTTAAAAATGTCAGTAAAATTTATCAAATGGGAGAAATAAAAATAAAGGCATTAGATAAAGTATCTTTTGAAATAGAAAAAGGGGAATTAGTAGTTATTTTAGGCCCATCCGGTGCTGGGAAAACTACATGCTTAAACATTTTAGGGGGTATGGATATAGCTACCTCAGGGAAGGTTATTGTAGATCAAAAATCTATTGAAAAGCTAAAAAAAAGGGAATTAACTAAATATCGTCGAAATGATATTGGATTTGTTTTTCAATTTTATAATTTAATTCAAAATCTAACAGCTTTAGAAAATGTTGAACTTGCAGTTCAGCTGTGTACTAATTATTTAGATCCTAAAAAAATTTTAGAAAAAGTAGGTTTAAAAAACAGGCTTAAAAATTTTCCTAGTCAATTATCAGGTGGAGAACAACAAAGAGTATCTATAGCTAGAGCTATTGCTAAAAATCCCAAACTTTTACTATGTGATGAACCAACCGGAGCATTAGATAATAAAACCGGTAGGCAAATACTAAAACTACTTGAAGATGTATGTCGCAAAGAAAAAATGACGGTTGTGATTATTACCCATAATAGTGTTATTGCCGATATTGCCGATAAAGTAATCAAATTTAATAGTGGAAAGGTACAAGACATTATAATTAATAAACATCCTAAATCTATTAATGATATTGAGTGGTAATTATGAAAAATAAGTTATTATTAAGTAGTTTTAGAAAAATTTGGAGTACGCGAAAGAAATTTCTATCTTTACTATGTATGTCTTTATTAGGTGTTGGATTTTTTGTAGGAATTAAAGCAACTAGTCCAGATATGACTAAAACATTAGATAAATATTTATCTGATAATGATGTATATGATATCGAAGTTATATCATCTTTAGGATTAACCGAAGATGATATAGAAGAATTAGAAAGTTTAGATATTGCATCGAATGTTGTGGGAAATAAATATAGTGATGAAGTAATTAATTTAGATACTCAAGAAGAAGTAATAAGAATTATTGCTTTGTCTGATATAAATAAACCCATTTTAATAGATGGTGATTTGCCTAAGAACAGTAACGAAATTGTAGTAGAAGAAGCATTTTTAAATGATAATGATTTAAAAATTAATGACACTTTATCAATTGAAAGTGATAATTTAAACAATAAAAATTTCAAAATAGTAGGAGTAGTAGAAAGTCCACTTTATTTTACTAGTTCTAGAGGAACTACTTCTGTTGGCAATGGACAGTGGAATTATTATTTTTATACTTTAGAAGAAGTATTTAATTTAGATTATTATTCTAGTATATATTTGAGATTAGATAATAAAGAAGATTATATTACAAATAGTGATGAATATTTAGATTTAGTAAATAAAGGGATAGATGAGATAGAAGAAATTCAAAAATCTCGCCAAGATGCTAGATATGAAGAGCTTTATGGAACTTACATTGAATCTTTACAAGTTCAAAATATAGAAGTTGATGAAAATAATTTTGAATATCCAACTTGGTATATTTTAACTCGTAGTGATAATCAAGCTTATTCAATGTTTATTGATGCTACTGAGAGTTTAAAACAAATTGGTTCAGTATTTCCTTTAATATTTTTTATAGTAGCTATTTTAATTAGTTTAATTTCAATGTCGAGAATGGTTGAAGAAGAAAGAGGCGAAATAGGAACTTTAAAAGGGTTAGGTTTTTCTAATTATCATTTATATGCTAAGAATCTGTTATATGCTTTTTTAGCAACTTTTCTGGGTGGAATTATCGGAATGTTCATCGGTTTTAACTTAATTCCTAATGTAATTTGGAATATTTATACTTCATTATTTTATATATCCGATTTTATTTGTGAGTTTAATTTGTATTATGCTACACTTGGTATTGTTATTTCTTTAATTTGCATATGTGGAGCATGTATAATAACTACACATAATATTTTGCGAGAAAAAGCTAGTGAGTTAATGCGTCCAAAGGCCCCAAAAGATGGAAAGAAAATATTTTTAGAAAATTTTAAATTTTGGCAAAAACTTCGTTTTTCAACTAAAATATCTATTCGAAATATTTTTAGATATAAAAAGCGTATAATAATTACAATTATTGGTTTAGCAGGATCTACAGCCTTATTACTAGTGGGATTTGGTCTTAGAGATTCTGTTACAGATGTTGTTGATTTTAATTATAGTAATGTATTTGTATATGATCGAATTATATCTTTAAAAAATAATGTTGATGATAGTTCTTTAATGGATTTTTTAGACAAAAATGATGCTATAGAAGCTAATATTGAGGCACGTACGGAGGTAGTTAATTTATATAATCTAAATAAAGATAGTTTAGAAGTTAATTTAATAGTACCTCAAGAAAGTAAACAGTTAGATAAGGTTATTCATTTAAATGATATTAATAATGATTATAAAAAAATAAATATATCCAATGATGGAATTATTTTAACTGAAAAGCTTGCTCAAAGTTTAGGAGTTGAATCCAAAGATAAAGTAACATTTTTAATTGACGATGAGTATAAAGAGGTAGAAGTTACAAATATTGTTGAAAATTATATCAATGATTATGCTTATTTAAGTAAAGAAACTTATGAAGAATTATTTAAAGACTATCAAGTAAATTCAATATTTGTTAAAGTAGAAGATAATTATGATAAGGAATTGGATTCAGAAATTATGAAATATGATAGTGTATCTAATCTTATTACTAAAGAAGATACTTCGAGTTTAATGGAAGATATTTTGTCTAAATTAAATGCTGTAGTAGTTATATTAATAATAGCCTCATCTATGCTTGCTTTTGTAATTTTATATAATCTATCATCAATAAATATTAGTGAACGAAAAAGAGAAATATCAACTTTAAAAGTGTTAGGGTTTTATGATGAAGAAGTTGATGCATATATAACTAATGAAAATTATTTTATTACAATTGTTGGGATTGCAATAGGATTATTTGGTGGATTATATTTATGTCATTATGTTATTAATACTTGTGAACCCCAATATGTAATGTTTGTAAGACACATAAAAATATCAAGTTATATAATTTCAGCACTTATTTCAATTGCTTTTACCTTTATTGTAAGTAGACTAACTCATATTAATTTGAAAAAAATAGATATGATTGAATCTTTGAAAAGTAATGAATAGAGGAGAATATAAATGTTAAATAAAGAAAATATGCTAAAAGAATTGCAGAAATATAATTTTACTTATGAAAAAAATATTTTGTGTGGTCATACTAAATCTAAAGTAAAATGGGTGCTTCCTGCTGGGGCTATTAATGTAATTGCATTTGAACAAGCATCTAGTTATTTATTTGGCTTTACATCTGAGGGAATAAATATTTTCCCAGTTGATAGTAATTGGCAAATAAAAGAAAATTTAAGTCTTCCTTGGGAACAAATAATTGATTTTAAAATAAAAAAAGGCATTCTTTTAGAAAATGAGATGAAAATTCAAACAAATGATATGAAAATAGAGATGAAAATAAATAAATTTATTGCTAATAATCCTTGGGTTAAAGAAAATATTAATTATTTAGAAAGTAAAAATTATTTTTATAACAAAAATATTGATTAATAGCAAAAATTTGAAGTGCACTATTAAAGTGTGCCTTTTTTTATAACATAATAAAAAGTGAATATTGGATTTTAAAAAATATTGTTATAATGAAATTAAAGATAGGAGTACTGAAAAATGAAAATAAGTTTTAATAAATTACAAGAAATTGATTTAGTAAATATGAATGGTGGTAAAAGGATAGTAAAGTCAAAAATGTTTATGAACAATGATTGTAAAATTATAAAAACTATTTTAGAGCCAAATGCTCAGAGAAACAATAATAACAATATTCTTTCATAAAAAAATCTTTCCATTTATTTTATAACGGAAAGATTTTTTATTTACAAATGCCTAATTTATTGAATTATTTTATTTCCATAATTACTGGTAATATAATAGGTCTACGACCAGTTAAATTATTAATATAAGGACTTAATTCTAATATTATTTGATTTTTTAAATCAACAAAGCTATATGCTTTTGATTTTAAAGTGTTTTTAACAATCTCAGCTATTTTATGCTCAATTTTTTGAATTAGTTCAGCATTTTCATTAACTAAGACAAACCCACGAGTTGTTACATTAGGTTTAATCATTAATTCTTTAGTTTTAGTGTTAATATTTAAAATAGTTACTAAAATACCATCTTTACTCATTAATTTTCGATCTTTAATAACGACACTTCCTACATCACCAATTCTAGAACCATCAACATAAACATCTCCAGCTTGAATACTTCCACCTTTATGAACACCATTATCATCTAAAATTAGTTCATCTCCATTACTCATTATGAATACTTTATCAGGATCCATTCCACATGAGACAGCTAGTTCTTTGTGTTCACGAAGCATTCTATATTCTCCATGCATCGGCATAAAATATTCTGGTTTAATAAGTCGTAACATTAATTTTAGTTCTTCGGCTTTTGCATGGCCAGAGGTATGAATATCGCTAAATTCGGAATTAGTATATACTTTAACACCCTTTAAATATAGTTTGTTAATAACGCGATTAATACTGGCAGCATTTCCTGGAATAGGGGAAGATGAAAATACTACTAAATCATCATTCATTAATGATATTTGTTTATGAGTACCATTAGCAATTCGAGATAAGGCAGCAAGAGGCTCTCCTTGAGATCCAGTACAAAGAATACATACCTCATTTTTCTTTAAATTCTTAGCAGTATTTGAGTCAATAAATATACTACGATCAGTAAGTAGACCATTATCCAGTGCTAAATTAATATTAGTTTCCATAGAACGACCAAAGACTACGATTTTACGATTATATTTTTTACAAGTCTCTACTATATGTTTAATTCTAAAAACATTAGAGGCAAAAGTCGCAATAATTAATCGACCGTAATGCTTAGCAAATATAGCCGATAATGCCTCATCAACTGTGCTTTCACTTTTAGAATATCCCTCAGTTAAAGCATTAGTACTATCACTCATTAATAATTTAATACCTTTATCACTTAAGCGGGCCATTTTATGCAAATCGGCCATCGGACCAATTGGATTTAAATCGAATTTAAAATCGCCAGTGGAAAAAATTGTTCCATTGGGACTATGGACTACAACTGCAAATGAATCAGGTATAGAGTGTGTAGTATTGACAAATTCAACTTCAAAATGTTTAGTTTTAATATAACTATCTTTATCTATAGTTATGATATTATCATACTTTATAAGTTTTTCTTCTAATTTTTTATTTATCAGGGATACAGCCATCTTAGGAGCATATATGGCAGGGATTTTAACGCTTTGTAATAAAAAGGATATCCCTCCAATATGATCCTCATGACCATGGGTTATAAATAAAGCTTTAATTTTATCTTCATTTTGTTTTAAGTAAGTCACATCTTGGATTACATAATCAACTCCAAGTAAATCATTTTCGGGGAACATAACCCCCGCATCAATTATTACAATTTCATTTTTATGGGTAATAACATACATATTTTTCCCAACTTCACCAAGGCCGCCTAAAGCGACCACAGACGTAAAGTTATCTGTTTTCATCAATTAATTCCTTCTTTCAAAAATTTCTAAATTTATAAACATAAAAAAGTTAATTGCCGTTAACATTATACAAAAATTATTTTAGAAAGTAAAGTTATTCTATTTTAAAATCAGAAACATACGTTTGTTTTAACTTTTATTTAACTATTTTGTTAAAAATCGTGTTATAATCATTTTAAGAATAGGTGATAATATGAACAGTCGTGGTTTTACTTTAGTTGAAATTTTGGTTGTAATCGTAATTTTAGGGGTCCTTTTAACTATGGTATCTACAAACGTGTTTGGCATATTAGATGATTCTAAAACTAAATTAGGAAATTACACCCAGTCTCAAATAGAAGATGCTGCTAAGTTATATGTTATAGATTTAGATTTTGATCCAACAGAAGAAAATACAGTTATTTTACAAGGAAAGGACCAAATAATAAATCAGTTAGGCCCCTATTATCCCCAGATGGAAAGTAAGTGCGAATTTAATAGTAACTCCAAAATAACTATAATATCTTATGAAGTGGCAACAGATGATTATACTGGTGGTGATGTTAAAGTAGAAGTTAATGATATTACTTGTCGAAAATAAAGGAGAATTATAATAATGAATATATTAAATATTATTGATAAAAAAAGATTAAATAAACATTTAGAGTATGAAGAGCTTGACTATGCATTTAATGGCTATTTAAATAAAAATATTCCTGATTATCAAATGAGTGCTTTGTTAATGGCTATATGTATAAATAAAATAGATGACAAGGAGATATTAGATTTGACTGATATTTTTATTAAAAGCGGTCAAGTTTTAGATGTATCGGCAATCAACGGTCCTTTAGTTGATAAGCATTCTACTGGAGGAGTAGGCGATAAAACTACTATGATTATAGGTCCAATTATTGCCGCATGTGGTCTTAAGATGGCTAAGATGAGTGGAAGAGGATTAGGACTTACTGGAGGAACGATTGATAAACTAGAAAGTATTCCAGGATTTAATGTAAATCTTTCAATAGAAGATTTTTTACATCAAGTTGATAATATCGGGTTTGCTACTATTGCTCAAAATGAAAATTTAGTACCAATGGATAAAAAAGTATATGCATTAAGAGATGCAACTGCAACTTGTGAATCTTTAGGACTTATTGCAGTAAGTATTATGAGTAAGAAAATAGCTAGCGGATCTAAAAATATTTTAATTGATGTTAAATATGGCAAAGGAGCTTTAATTAAAAGTAAAGATGATGCTTATTTATTTTCTCAGATAGCGGAAAAAATTGGTCAAAAATATAATTGTAAAGTAAAATGTATAATTGATAATATGGATATGCCTTTAGGAGATAATATTGGAAACAGTTTAGAAGTTTTAGAAGCTATTGATATTTTAAATGGAAAAAATAATTATCTTAAAGATTTATGTTTAAAATTAGCAGCAACATTAATTAGTATGGGAAAAGATATTAATTATGATGAAGCTTATAAATTAGCTCAAGAAGCTATTGATAATAAAAAAGCTTATGAAAAATTTCAAGAATTTGTTAAAGCTCAAGGAGGAGATATTACTAAAATAAGGGTAAGCCCTTATAAAGTAATGGTAAAATCTTTAAAGAATGGTCAAATAGTAAATATTGATGCACATAAAATAGCTCAGCTAGCTCGAGCAATTGGTTGTTTTAGAGAAACAAAAGAAGATAAAATAGATTACAGTTTAGGAATAGTATTAAATAAAAGATTAAATGATAAAGTAAAAAAAGATGATATTTTATGTGAGCTTTATGTTAAAGAAAATTATAATAAAAATATATATGATCAAGCAATTAATTGCTTTGAGATAAAGGAGGATTAAATATGACACCCCATATAGAAAGTAAAAAAGAGGATATAGCTCCAATTGTATTAATGCCCGGAGATCCTCTTCGTGCTAAATATATAGCTCAAAAATATTTAAAAGATTATAAATTAGTAAATACAATTCGTAATATGTATGCCTATACAGGATACTATAAAGATAAAAAAGTTACAGTATTTGCCTCTGGGATGGGAATTCCCTCTATAGGAATATATGCTTATGAATTATATCGATTTTATGATGTTCAAAAAATTATTCGTATTGGTTCTTGTGGATCATTTAAAAAGGGAATAAAAATTACCGATTTAATAATGGCAACTTCTGCTAGTAGTATTTCTTCATATGATGATTTAATGCTAAAAGAAAATCATAATCATCAAATGGCAACTAAAGAATTAAATGATATAATTCAAGCTACAGCCTTGGAATTAAACTTGGATTTAAAAATCGGTCCAATTATAACTAGCGATGTTTTTGATCATTATGTAGATTTTGATAATTTTATTAAATTACATGAAAATAATGATTATTTAGGATGTGAAATGGAAGCTTTTGGTTTATTTGTCTTAGCTACCAAATTTAAAAGACAAGCTTCTTGCTTATTAACTGTTGTTGATACCCACGATAGTCAAGAGATTATAGAAGCAAAAGATCGAGAAAGTGCTTTAGATCAAATGATTATTCTAGCTTTAGAATCAATAATTAAATAAACTATTTATTATTTTTATTCTTTTTCATATTAATATCACTTTATTTTCACATTTGATTGATATTATGTGATTGTAGAAAGGAGAAATGATAATAGAGATAAAGCTTATTGGAACAAATAATACAGATGGTATCAAATTAAGAAATAATTTAAAAACGGCAATGCAATCTTTGAAAAATAACACAAAAATCCAAGAAATAAACGATACTGCCTCCATACTTGAATATAATAATATTAAATATACTCCTGCTCTTATTATAAATGGTGTTATTATAACTCAGGGAAAAGCAATGCCATCTATTGATCTAGAAAAATTTCTTAGTTTAATATAAAATAAAAAGTGCTTTTAGCACTTTTTATGTTTTTTAGAAAGAAGTAATCTTATGAGTAGAATAATTCATCCTTTAAAGCCTATATATAATCAAAATTCTCAGATATTAATTTTAGGATCTTTTCCTAGTCAAAAATCTCGAGAAGTATCTTTTTATTATGCTCATCCACAAAATAGATTTTGGAAAGTATTAGAAAAAGTATTTGATGAAAAGATTATTAATAAAGAAAAATTTTTACTTCAACATAATATAGCCTTATGGGATGTTATTAAATCATGTCAAATAGAAGGTTCAAGTGATGCTAGTATTAAAGATATTGAAGTTAATGATATTGAATTTTTATTAAAAACAAGTAATATTAAAAAAATTTATGTAAATGGTAAAAAAGCCTATGATTTATATCATAAATATTTAGAAAATAATTTAAAAATAAAAGCAATTTATCTTCCCTCAACAAGTCCAGCCAATGCTCAATTTAGTTTAGAGGATTTAGCCAAAAGGTATGAGGTTTTAAAAAATTAGTATTGAGTTTAATATAAGTATTGAATATAATATAGGTTAGGAGGTAGGATTAATGATAAAAAGTAGAAGTATTGCTTCATGTATTATATTTAGCTTGATTACCTGTGGAATATATGCTATTTATTGGTTTATAGTTTTAACTGATGAAATTAATACACTAAGTGATAATAAAGGCTTTAGTGGGGGAGTATCCTTTTTATTAAGCTTAGTTACTTGTGGTATATATTCTTATTTTTGGGCATATGATATGGGAAAAAGAATTAATGCTTATAATACGCAAAGAAATCTAGCAACATCAGATAACTCAATATTATATATCATTCTGCAAATATTTGGCTTGGGAATAGTAAACTATTGTTTAATGCAAAATGATCTAAATAAAATAGCAGAGGCAAAATAAAAGCCTCTTTTTTTATTAAAATTAGCATTCAATAATATTATTTTATCTTTTTAAAATTCATGATATAATAATGAAATCGGAGTGATTTAGTATGAATTTACCAAATTTAAAAGAAGCCAGAAAAAGAACAAAGCAAGAAGTGGAGCATGTTTATTTAAAGGAAAGTTACGACAAGATAAAACAAGGCTCTAAATACTATCTAAAAACTTATGGCTGTCAGATGAATGTACATGACTCAGAGGAAATTGCTCAGCGTTTAGAGTCATTAGGTTATGAAAAAACTGATACATTAGAACATGCTGATGTAGTTATTTTAAATACATGTGCAGTAAGAGAAAATGCTCATGATAAAGTATTTGGCTTTTTAGGAAGATGTAAGCATTTAAAAAAAGAAAAGCCTAATTTAATTGTAGGTTTATGTGGATGTATGGCTCAAGAAGAGAGCGTTGTTAATGAAATTAAAACTAAACATCCTTATATTGATATAGTATTTGGAACTCATAATATCCATGAATTACAAAACTTAATTATAAATTATAATAATAAGCAAGAAATTGATGTATATTCTATTGAGGGTAAAGTATATGAAAATATTGCTTATAAGCGTGATTCTAAAATTAAAGCTTGGGTTAATATTATGTATGGGTGTGATAAGTTCTGTACTTATTGTATAGTTCCATATACAAGGGGAAAACAAAGAAGTCGTAAAAGTACAGATATTTTAAACGAAATAAAGTCATTGGTAGAACTTGGTTATCAAGAAGTAACTTTACTTGGTCAAAATGTTAATGCTTATGGTAAAGATTTAGATCAAGAAATATCTTTTGCTACTCTTTTAGAAAAAGTAGCTCAAAGTAATATTCCCCGAATTAGATTTGTTACTTCCCATCCTTGGGATTTTACTGATGAAATGATAGATACTATCGCCAAATATGATAATATCATGCCTTATATTCATCTGCCACTTCAATCCGGTAGTACTCGCATCTTGAAATTAATGGGCCGAAGATATTCGCAAGAAGATTATTTAAAACTATTTAATAAGATTAAATCTTCAATTAAAAATGTAGCTATAACTACTGATATAATTGTCGGTTTTCCTAATGAAACTGATGAGGATTTCCAAAAAACTTTAGAAGTGGTAAATACTTGTCAATTTGATGGAGCTTTTACATTTATTTATTCACCTAGAATTGGAACTCCAGCAGCTTTAATAAAAGATAATATTTCTTTAGAAGAAAAAGAAAAGCGTTTACAAAAATTAAATAAAGTAGTAAATGAGTATTCTTTAAAAAATAACCAAAAATATTTAAATCAAACATTAAAAGTCTTACTAGAGGCACCTAGTCCCAAAAATCCGCAAAAATTATTTGGGTATACCGAGAATATGAAGTTAGTTAATGTAACTGCTGATAGTTCACTAATTGGGAAAATTGTCAATGTTAAAATAACTGATGCAAAAAGTTTTAGCTTAGATGGGGAAGTTGTTTAAAAACTGCAATTAGACATAATGATATGTCTTTTTTTTATTAGTCGTGCTATAATATATTAGTGATGAGTATGAATAATATATTTAATTATCAACTTAGAGATTTAGAGCAGTATTTTTTAAATATCGGTCAAAAAAAATTTAAGGCTTCGCAAGTTTATGATTGGCTTTATAAAAAACGTGTTTTTAATTTTGAAAAAATGACTAATTTAAAAAAAGAATTAATAGAACAGTTACAAAAAGATTTTAATATAAATCAGATTCAAATAGTAAAAAAACAAAGTGATAAAACAGCTAATAAATATTTATTTAAATTGGAAGATGGACAATTTATTGAAGCAGTAGTAATGTTTCACGATTATGGAACAAGCATATGTATCTCAAGTCAAGTAGGATGCAATATGGGATGTAAATTTTGTGAAAGTGGAAGATTAAAAAAAATTAGAAATTTAGAAACTTATGAAATGGTTGAGCAAATACTTTTAATTGAAGAAGATATAAAAAGGCGAATTTTTTCAGTTGTTATAATGGGAATTGGCGAACCGTTTGATAACTATGATAATGTAATGAATTTTGTTAAAATTATTAATCATGATAAAGCTCTTGCTATTGGAGCAAGGCATATTAGCATTTCAACTTGTGGAATAGTTCCTAAAATTAAAGAATTCATGAATGAACCACTGCAAATAAATTTAGCAGTTTCCCTGCATGCTCCAACAGATGAAATTCGCAATCAAATTATGAATATTAATAAAGCATATAATATTAGTACTTTAATTGAAACTTTAAAAGAATATATTGCTAAAACTAATAGACGAGTAACTATAGAATATGTTATGCTAGATAAGGTAAATACTAGTGTAGAATGTGCTAATAAATTAGCAGATTTGTTACATGGGATGAATGTTTATGTTAATCTAATACCTTATAATCAAACTAATAATTTAGGTTATAAAAAATGTAGTGCAACTGATTTGCAAAAATTTTATGATACACTAAAAAAAAGACATTTAACGGTTACAACTAGAAAAGAATTTGGTTCTAAAATAGATGCTGCTTGTGGACAGTTAAGAAGCAAAGAGGTGGAACAATGAAATCTTATTATTTGACTGATGCTGGTCGAATTCGAAATCATAATGAAGATAGTGTAACTATTTTAAAAAATATGAGTGGGGAATATTTACTTATTGTAGCAGATGGAATGGGGGGACATAGAGCTGGCGAAGTTGCCTCATCTTTAGCAGTAACTCATCTAGGAACAAGATTTCAAAGCATTCCTACTATTGGTTCTAAAATAGATGCTGTTAATTGGCTTAGAGATAATATTAATGAAATTAATAAAAATATTATTGATTATACTAAAGAACATCCTGAAACAGTTGGTATGGGAACAACACTAGTTGTTGCTTTACTTACTGCTGATTATTTAATTTTTGGCAACATTGGAGATTCTGTGGGATTTGTAATTAAAAATCAAAAATTATTAAAAGTAACCAAAGAACATACATTAGTAAATTTTTTGGTTAGTATGGGAGAAATAACTGAAGAAGAAGCCAAGAATCATCCTAAAAAAAACGTTTTAATGAAAGCATTAGGTGCTGCTGAGGTTTGTGAACTAGATATATTTGATGTCGATAAGGATGTAGATGCAATCTTACTTTGTAGTGATGGACTTACAAACATGTTAAGTGAGAGTCAAATTCAAAGAGTATGTAACGATGAGGAATTGACTGTGGAAGAAAAGGTTGTTAAATTAATAAGAAAAAGTAATGCTAGGGGTGGCAATGATAATATAACTATTGCTTATTTGGTTAAAGAAAGTGAGGATACTAGTTTATGATAATGAAAGGTCAAAAAATTAATGATCGTTATCAAATAATCAAAACTATTGGCGAAGGTGGCATGGCCAATGTTTATTTAGCATATGATACGATTCTAGATCGAAACGTGGCAGTAAAGGTATTAAGAGGAGATCTAGCCTCAGATGAAAAGTTTGTCAGACGTTTTCAAAGAGAGGCCCTATCAGCTAGTAGTTTATCTCATCCTAATATTGTTGAGGTCTATGACGTAGGCGAAGATAATGGCCAGTATTATATAGTAATGGAATATATAGAGGGTAAACATTTAAAACAACTACTTAAAAAAAGAGGTAATTTAACAGTTACTGAAGTTATAGATATTATGCTTCAAATTACTGATGGTATAGCCACAGCTCATGATTCATATATAATCCATCGTGATATTAAACCTCAAAATATTATGATTTTAGAAAATGGTTTAGTTAAAATTACTGATTTTGGTATAGCTATGGCTATGAATTCTGCTCAACTTACTCAAACTAATTCGGTAATGGGTTCTGTTCATTATCTTCCACCAGAGCAAGCCAATGGTAAAGGATCGACAATTCAAAGTGATATTTATTCTATGGGAATATTGATGTATGAATTACTTTGCGGACATCTACCTTATAGAGGAGATAATGCTGTTGAGATAGCTTTAAAGCATTTAAAAGAGCCATTACCTTCTATTAGAGAATATTTACCAAATTTACCTCAAAGTGTTGAAAATATTATTCTAAAAGCAACTGCTAAAAACCCTAAAAATAGATATAATGATGCTAGAGAAATGAATGAAGATTTAAAAACGGCGATGGATGATTCTAGGATTAACGAACCTCGTTATGAATACCCTTATCCCGAATATGAAGAGGATAATAAACCAATAAAAATAAAAAAGGAACCTAAAGAAGATGATTCAGTAGTAGTAAAACAAATTAGTAAAGATGAATATAAAAAACAAAATAAAGTTTTAATTGTTTTAGGCGCTATTTTTGCTGCCTTAATTATTATTACGACAACGGTTGTTGTATTTTTGCCAATGATTACTAGTGGAAAAGAAATAACTGTTCCTGATGTATCGGGAATGAGTCAAAAAAAGGCAATAAAAACTTTACAGGATGCAGGATTTACAATATCTGATGATACTAAGGAAATAGCCTCAGATGAAATAGAAGAAGGAGATGTTGTTAAAACTAATCCTGCTGCTAATACAAAAAAAAGAGAAGGTAAAGAAGTAATTTTATATATTTCTACTGGTAGTAATCAAATAGAGGTTGAGGATTATACCGGAGAAAATTATGATGAAATAAAGGGAAAATTAGAGGCCTTAGGAATATATGTAACTCGTGAAAAAAAGGATGTAGATGATTCTAAAAATTTAGTTGAAACTCAAATAATAGGTCAATCAGTTGAACCAGGAGAAAAATTATCGCCAAAAGAAACAATTATTTTATATACGCCAAATATTACTACTAAATATCCAGACTTTTCTAAAGGGTATAGCCCCTGCCCCGAAGTGGCGGGCGAACTGGTCGGGCGGATCAACGCCG
>CAMMOI010000008.1 GCA_946498375.1 uncultured Mycoplasmatota bacterium
ATGATAATATATCATTTTACTTTTTTATTGTCAATATCTTTTTTGACATTTTTTTCAAAATTGACATTTTTTTATTTTACATTGTTAATGCCACTTATTATCATATTAGAATTATATTTATTTGTCACAATATTATACCTCAAAAATGTAAAGTATTAAAAAAAGAAACTATTTTTTATATTTAAGTAATTCTGGATTTATACTTTTCCATTTTTTTACAAAATAGTTTCCTTTTTCTAAAATTAGTTCATCATGTTTTTTACTACCTGCTTTAGTTGTTTGATGAGGTAAGTGGCCAACACCTAAGTAAGAACAATAATATATTTGATAGCCTTCATTTCTTATTTTTAAAGTTAAATCCGTATCTTCATAGCATGTTGGATCATATGCCTCATCAAAACCCTCTACTTGTTCTAAAATCTGTTTTTTTGTCAAAAACCCACATGTTGCCAAGTAACCTACATCACTCCTAGCTCGAACATTAGGCATCATCGCTCTAAAATCATAGTTATCAACATAGCGATATGATAAACCATACTCATTAAACCATCCAGCATTCCAAGCCACTGCACCAATATTACTTAAATCAGTAAATAATTCTAAATAATTATCTAACCAGTACTTATGTAGTACCCATTGATCACTGTCTAAAAACAAAATATACTCATTTGAAGCATTGGATATTCCTAAATTTCTGCCAGATGAACACCCATTTTTTGAATTTTGAATAATTTTTATATTTTTATCAGATTTATAAGTTTTTAACATTTTTTCATAAGATCCATCACTGCTTTGATTGTCTACAACAATAATCTCGTAATTATAACGATCATTAAATTTTTTTAAACTATCTACACATCTAAATATTACTTTATCATTATTATAATTTAGAACTATTACTGAAATATTATTATAGTATTTACTAGGACATTTCTTTATACCTTTTTGACTTAAGGATTCTAACAATTTAATACATCTACTATACCAGTTGTTCTCTTCAATAAAATTTCTAGCCATAGTTTCATTTACTTTCTTTTTAGAATTCAATACTTTTTTCCATTCACTAGCATTAGATCCAACATAAAGATTTGGGTATCCTAATATATCTGGAAGTGGAGTAGAAATTATTTTTTTATTCATAGCTATATACTCAAAAATTTTAAGTGGCGAAACATACTTTCCAATATTATCTACTTTAAATGGCAAAATTGCATAATCAGTATAAAATAAATACGAAGGCAAATCTTGTTGGTTTTTGATCCCTAAAAAATGAATATTCTTAATTTTTCTTTTTCCTTTATCAAGAGCACTTGTATCTCCAATTAAATTAATTTCTATTTCGGGATTTTTTATTGCTAGCTCATAAACTAAATCCCAATCAAACCACTCGCCCCAAAGGCTTCCATAATAAAGCAAAGTCTTTTTACCTATAATTAAATCTTGAGGTTTAGAATATGTTTTATTTATATCAAATAATTCATCATCTACTGCATTTGGTAAATATACTATCTTTTTTTTCTCAATGCCATAACGATCTAAATAACTCTTTAACTGATCAACTAGTGGTTTGGCTGTAGCTGTTAAAATAGTAGAGTATTCTAACATTTCTTTTAAAGTATCAGCATCAAATACTTCATTTCCCAGAGAACTTTCCCAATTATCTATATTTTCATATATAATTTTAGCTTTTTTATCTCTTAAAATTTTTAAGTATTTTTTAAACTTTGTACAAGGAGCCTCAAAAATGGCTATATCGTTAGATGAAATTAGATTTTCTATTTTACTTACATTAACGTTTTTAATATGCATATGCATACAACACGGAATATCCATTTTAATTTTTTTAGACTCACTTGAATCAAAAGCAAAGATGTAATAAACACTATAACCTAATTTATTAAATATTTTTGCAAGTTGGGCGCTTCGTTGTCCTCCGCCAACATCATAATAAGCAACAGATGCAAAAATAAATATTTTTTCTTTTGTTTTTGGTAATAAAGAATCATCATTTAAAGATATAATTTCTCTTTCAAATTCTATAGGTTTACTAGCAAGTTTAGATACTCTATACTTCACGTTATTAACTAACCAACTAGTTGTTTTTATCGGTCCATGTAATTTATTATAATCAACAATTTTTTTTAATTTACTCATATTATACCTCTTTATCAAATATAGAAATAACTACAAATATTATTAATCGAAAAACTCCTTTTATTCTTTTTGGTTCTAAAATCATTCGATACAACCACTCTAGTTTTAGCTTTTGAATAATTTTAGGTGCTCGTTTTAAATTTCCACTTATCACATCAAAGCTACCACCTACTGGCATAAATACTTTAACATATTTTAATCTTTTTTTGTTTCTAATTATAAAGTCTTCTTGAAGAGGACTTCCCAAAGCCACAAATAAAATATTTGCTTTAGAAGCATTAATTTTACTGATCACTTTTTCTTCTTCTTCATAACCAGAAATTGTTCCCACTATTTTAATATTACTATATTTTTCTTCTAATTTTAATTTAGCTTTTGCAGCTACACCTTTTTTTGCTCCGTATAAAAAGACAGTATGATTATATTTAGAAGATTCTTGACAAATCTTAAGCATTAGATCAATTCCAGCTATACGTCTTTTTATATTACCTCCTCTTAATTTTGAAATTAAAACAATTCCCTCTCCATCAGGTATTTGAATCTTTTCTTTGTTAAAAAGTTTTTTCTTTTCTAAATCATTTTTATGATCTAAAATAATGAAAGGATTTATATTAACAATAAATTTTGTTTTATTATCAAAAATCTTAGGTATTAATGAATCCATAGATAATGTTGTAACATTAAACCCTAAAATATTTTCTGTGCCAGTGTTTTCTTTTTTTATTCTTACTTCATTTACTAAGATAGATAAAACTACACTTAAAGGTATTATAGTACTAGTTGCATTTAAAATATTACCGCTATAATAAGAAGAGATAAACATTAAACCACAGCCTAATAATAAAGCAATATTTTTTTCAGTATATTTATTTTTTAAATCAAAAGTTATTTTAATAATGCAATATATTAATAATATAAAATACAATCCTAAAAGCAAACAAACTCCAATAACGCCCAATGAATAATACTGCATTACAAAATCTTGTTCAATATTAAAGATATTCATTACTCTACTATATGTTAAACCAAACCAATCATCTAAGTTATTATCATTAATTTGTTTTACTCGTTTTATCATTGCCAGTTCCATAAAGCGAGCATTCCCTGTTTGTTCAATATTTAAATCACTTACCTTTTGCCAAAATTCTTTATCATATTGATAAGGATATGCAACTTTATAAAAATTAGGATCAATTTGTTTGCTTTCTAATTTAACTATTAAATCATCTTTAACTTCATACTCATTAGTCACTTGCGCATTAGAATTTTTTATAAAATCTATTGGTTTATTATTATAAATTGCATTATAGTATTCATTTCGCATTGATAAGGGACTAAAGGGAATTATTAAAACAACTCCAACACAAATTAAAATGTTTAGACCTATACCAAATTTATTAATACCTTTTTTTATATTTAAAATAAAATAAATAATTGTTAAAATAAATATTTCAATTAAAGTGCCATATATAGCAAGACGATTGCCAATCATTAACATAGATACAACAATTAAAATCTGCAATATATAATCAAGCGGTTTTTTATTAGAATATGCCTCATAACAAATTAAAGGAAAATAAAGTAATAAAACTGCTACTATTTGATTAGATAAATGAAAAAATCCTTTAGATGAACCAGCCATAAAATCATATATGTCATAATTAAACCACTTAAAAATAGGAATAGTTGTATGCTCAAAATTATAAGCAGTGTAAGAAAGAGATAATAAATCAGAAATTATTATAGATAAAGTAATGAATGCGACTATTAACTTAATGTATTTTTTTACATTTACATATTTTATATTTAATTTACAAACTATATAAAAGATCATAATATTTGATAGCATTTTAAAAATATAGAGTAATTCACTTAAGAAAGAGTAATTGAAATTACCAGGAACAAGAGAATAGAAATTTGTAGCATTTATATGATGCATTAAAATATAAAATAATAATGCAGCACCATAAAGAATAAAATATTTAAAATGCTTAACAGAAAAATTATTAATTAACGTAATTATAAATATAATGCTAATAAATACAGTTCGAATTAATGTAGATATAGGGTTATAAAAAATATGTAAATCTAAAAATACAGATACAACATAAAATATCAAAAAAGCATTTATCAGCACTTTATTAATAGTGGCAGTATTCTTCATACAAATACCCTTTCTATAAATTTATTTTATCAAATTGAATTATTAATGTCCATAAAATGAAAAAATAGCTAAATTTATTTAACTATTTTATCTTTGCCATGTTTAGCTTTATGATTAAATAATATATCTGTTTTAAGTACAAAGAATAATAACAGAATCATTAATAAAATATAAATTGCAATAGATATTTGATTATCACCTAAAACATAAAAAATAGATACTGCTGAAAATATTGCGCTAATAGCATAAATAATTAAAATTGTTTTTCTTTGTGTAAATTTCATTTTTAAAAGTTGATGATGAAAATGCTCTTTATCTGCCTTCATTATTCCTTGTCCTTTTATAAGGCGTCTTATAATAGCAAATACAACATCAAATATTGGAACGGCTAAAATCAAAAGGGGAATAATTAATGATGTAATAGTCATTGCTTTAAACCCTAAAAGTGAAATAATAGAAATAATAAATCCTAAAAATTGACTGCCACTATCTCCCATAAAAATTGTAGCTGGAGGAAAATTATAAATTAAAAATCCTAAAGTTGATCCTAACATTATTAATGATAAGATGATATCTAGTCCACCTAAAGTATTTAAAATAAAAGCTATAATTGCAATTGTAATAAAATAAATACAAGATATGCCACTTGCCAAGCCATCTAAGCCATCTATTAGATTCATAGCATTAGTTATAGCAACTATTATAAATATAGTAAAAATATAATTTAAAGGAAATGGTATTATTAAATAAAAACCAAATACAGATATATCAGTTAAAACTATATTTCCATAAAACGTTGTTATACAAGCTGCTATAATTTGAACAATAAACTTATATCTCGCTTTAATTGGATTAATATCATCAAAAATTCCCATTAAAACAATCAAAAAGCTTGCAATTAAAACTGATAGCATCCTAACTGACCCACTATCAAAAAGCATATATCCAACTAAAAATGCTAAAAAAATGGCTACTCCGCCTAACCTTGGCATAGGTTTTTTATGAACTTTGCGTTCATTAGGATAATCTAGAGCATTAACATGGATTGAAACTTTTTTCATTATAGGAACCAATATAGCACTAACTACAAAAGTTATCATAATAATGATAAAAACATTATTACCATTTATTTCAAAATTCATACTACATCTCCTAGAAATTATTATATACTAAAAATTCCTAATTATCATTATAAACGCATTTTAAATCTAAATCAACTTATGCATAAAAAAAAGAGCCTTCATGACTCCATTTTTACATATATCTGATAATTGTAAAAATTATCAATAAACCAACTGTCAATCCAAGCAAGAATCTCCAAATATATTTCATCCAATCCTTGTATGGAATATTAAGATAAGCAAGACCTAGCATTAATATTCCACTTGTTGGCGCTATAAACCCAGCTAATCCATGCATTGAATTCATAATAATAGCTGATAAACTTGAATAATCTCCGGCAAGTGATACAAAATAACTTCCTAATGTATAAGCAGTATAATCCATATCAACATTGAAAATTGATGCAATAAATGTAGCAAGAGATGCTAAATAAATATTGAAATTACTAGTAAGACCTACAATCCAATCTACTATTGTAGGTACGATAGGATTCCATACTACAATAATAAATACTGCATATATCATTACTAATAATAAGATTAATCTACTTATCTTTTTAATTCCTGAAATAAAATCTTCAATTAGTTTATCAAAACCAATCTTATAAGCTAAAGCAATTATTAAAGTAGCTAGAATAAGAATAACTTCTAAATTAAACAAATCCCAAGAACCAAATGCTTTAACAATTCCTATATTTTCACTACCCATAAGATATGAAAATATATTATATCCGCCAACTTGAATTCCCGTTAACCATGTATGAAAATTATCAAAAACTTCTATTTTAAATGAAGTATTCCATGCTACAAACCCTAAAATTTGCAATGCTGCAATAAATAAAAATATTATCATTAAGGGCCAAGCTTTTGAACCATTAGCCTTCTTTTCAGTTTTTGTAGATTTTGATTTTTTTTCTTCAACTATAAATCCAAATTTATCATCTATTTCATAATTTTCTTTGCTCTTACTTTTTAGTATGCTTTTAGCATGTAAAAAATTAAAGAAATTAAATAAAATAAATGTAAGAACAAATATAGCCACCTTAGTTATAATTTCTGTATTAAATTCCATAGTAAAATAAGAATTAATATAATTATAAGCATATGGGCTATATGTAGCTCCTAAGCGTCCAATTAAAATAGAGCCAAATGTAGTAGATATAGCATTAAATTTATCAAGTTTTAAATTTAAAATAATTGTTATAATAAAAGGTACAAATAATAACAAATTATATATTTCACTAGTAATTGAGGCAAGGCCAGCATATACAAATGAAGTAATTAAAATAAATGCAATTTCTTTTCCTTTTAATTTGTTTACTATTTTGGTAACTAAATTTTTATAAGCATTTAATTGTGATAAAACTCCATAAAAGCCACCTAAAACAATTAAAAATGATACTTGATATAATATTGTACTTAATGAATAAAGTCCTGAGCCAAATAAATCAGCAATACCTAAACGAGATATTTCTCCAATATACATTTCTGTACCAGTATATTGACTAACAGGAATAATCCATGTAAGTAAAGCAACAAATAAAATAACTATTGCTACTATTTTAAATAAATCATGTTTTTTTAACATTTCTTTCATTCCAATCCTCCTCCAACCCCATTATATCACAAAAAAAAGAAATGCAAATATATTTATAGTGAAAATATATTCACATTATCTTAAAGATTAATTATTACTTTTTTTCTTTCATTGTCGGAAATAATAGTACATCTCGAATTGATTCCTGTTCTAAAAATAACATGCATAATCTATCAATTCCATAACCGATTCCCCCAGCAGGTGGCATACCATATTCTAAAGCCTCAATGAAATCCATATCTATATCATTGGCCTCATCATTTCCTAATTCTCTTTGCTTAATTTGTTCTTCAAAACGATTTAATTGATCAATTGGATCATTTAATTCTGTATATGCATTGGCAAATTCTTTTCCCCCAATAAACAATTCAAAACGATCTACAAATCTTGGATCATCAGGATTCTTTTTGGTAAGAGGAGAAATTTCAATAGGATGTCCATATAAAAAAGTTGGTTGAATTAAAGTCTCTTCTACATATTTTTCAAAAAATAAATTAATAATATGCCCTACACTATGTTCATGATCTTCCACAATAATATTATGTTTAGCTGCTAAATCTAGAGCCTGTTTAGCTGTAATATCTTTCTTAAAATCTATCCCTGTTTTCTCCTTTATGGCATCAACCATACTAATTCTTTTCCAAGGACCTTCTAAATTAATTTCATTACCATACCAATTATATTTCATTTTACCAATAACATCACGAGCTATTGTTTGATACATTTTTTCTGTTAAGTCCATCATCCCCTCTAAATCACTATAAGCAAGATAAGCTTCCATTAAAGTGAATTCAGGATTATGTTTTGGGTCCATACCTTCGTTTCTAAACACTCTACCTATTTCATATACTGCTTCCATTCCCCCAACTAATAAACGTTTAAGTGGTAATTCTAAAGCAATACGAAGATACATATCTAAATCTTGAGTATTATGATGAGTTATAAAAGGCTTAGCAGAAGCACCAGTCAGAAGGGTTGATAAAATTGGTGTTTCCACTTCTACAAAACCTTGTTCATCCATAAATTTTTGAATACATCTAATAATTTTTGGACGCATAAAGGCAACATTTCTAGCTTCTTCATTCATTATTAAATCAACATATCTTCTTCTGTAACGTTCTTCTATATCTGTTAATCCATGAAATTTTTCTGGTAAAGGCCTTAAAGCTTTAACTAAGTGAGTATATTCTAAACATTTTAAAGTTACTTCACCAGTTTTAGTTTTCATAACCTTACCTCGCACGCCAACAATATCACCAATATCAGCACTCTTAAAAAGAGAATAAGCATCTTCAGCAACATCATTAACAGATATATATATTTGAATTAAACCTGTTTTATCTTTAATTGTAAAAAAAGATGCCTTTCCCATTTTGCGAATAAACATAATTCGACCTGCTACAGTATACTCATCGTTGATATTCTCAAATTCATCATGGGCAATATCTTTATACTTATTTTTAATATCATCAGCAAATCCTGTACGACTAAACTTTTGACCAAACGGATCAATTCCTAAATCTTTTATTTTTTCTAGCTTTTCTCTTCTTACTAATTCTTGCTCGCTATATTCACGCATTTTCATCAACTCCAATTTGTTTTTAGTATACATTTTTTATTTATAAAAAGCAATGCAAGGAAAATATTTTTCTATTTTTTAAAATACACTCGCCCATAATCAGAAGAACGATTAATTTTATAATCCATTAAACTGGTATATAGTAAATTCAAATAATTAACTTCTGTATTCTGATTATTAAAAATTTCTATTATTTGATCAGAAGGATAAGGAATATATTTTAAAATATTGTATATATCCTCATAAGAATATACTTTACCAAATTTATATAATGATCTAATATAAAATCCTTCAGGAAAACTAAATAATTCTTCATCTTCAAACATGTTAATAAAATTATATTTACGATTTTGATAATCGTATATTAATGGATTAGTATTCTCAGTACAATATTCAAATCTAGTGCTAATTTTTGGTTTTTTTTGTTGAATAAAGGTTGGTTTTTGAAGCCATTGCTTAACAATATAAGGATTATTTATATTTAATCTATAAGGAAATGCTATATTATAAATAATTTTACTATTTAAATTATTGTACCTATAAAATATTCCTGAATTATAGCCATAAAAATTTTCAGTTATTTCGTAACCCAATATTTGAATAATATTATTGACATAGTCATTTAAAAGAACTGCATCCTCTTGTATTTCTATGTTTTTATTTTTATCATTAATAGATTGTACTTTTTGATCTTTGTAATTAACAACTTGTTTTTCAAATTGATATTTATTTTCAATAAATGAATATTTATAAATATATAAACTATCATTATTATAAGCTATGAAAATTTTATTATCTGGTTTTTCTATAACAAATATTTGATCAGTATAATTTTTTTGAAATACAGTGTATAAATCATCGGTTATACATCCTAAAAGATTAATGTCACTTTCATTAATTTCACGAATAATCATTTATTTTCTCCCTCTATAAACTAATAAGACTTTGACAAGTATACATTGTAATTAAATATTCTTAGATTCACGATATCTTTGTTTAGGATCAAGAACTTTTTTTCTAAGTCGAATTTCATCTGGAGTTATTTCGACATATTCATCATCAGAAATAAATTCTAAAGCTTCTTCTAATGTAAATTTTTTGGGTTTTATTAAAGCAATTGCATCATCACTTCCACTTGCTCTGGTATTAGTAAGTTGTTTATTTTTACACGGATTGACATTCAAATCGTTATCTCGATTATGTATTCCAACAATCATTCCTATATAAACATCAGTTGCTGGTTCTACAATCAATGTTCCACGATCTTGTAAATTATATAAAGAAAAACCAAGTGTTTTACCATTTTCCATTGAAACTAAAACTCCATTTTTTCGCCCACTTATATTTCCTGCATATGGCTTATAATCTTCATAACTTCTAAGCATTATTCCTTCGCCCTTAGTATTAGTAATAAAAGCACTACGATAGCCTATTAATCCACGAGTAGGGGCAGAAAATTCTAAATGCGTATATCCATCTGGATTAGTAGAAACGCTTTGCAATTGGGCTTTACGTTCTTGCAAATCATTAATAATTGTCCCTGAATATTCTTCAGGTGTATTTATTATCACCTTTTCATATGGTTCATATTTTTGACCATCAATCTCTTTATATAATACTTCCGGTTTAGATACAGATAACTCATAGCCTTCACGTCTCATATTTTCTAGTAAAATTGATAAATGTAACTCTCCTCTTCCTGATACTTTAAAACCATCGGCATTTGGTAGTTCTTCTACTTCTAATCCAACATTTGTTTCTAATTCTTTTTCTAATCTTGCTTTAATATGTCGATTAGTTAAATATTTACCGCTTCTACCGGCAAAAGGTGAATTATTTACTAAAAAATTCATTGATAAGGTTGGCTTTTCAATAATGATTGGCTCTAATGGATCTATAGCATCTTTATCACATATTGTATCACCAATAGATATATCTGAACATCCTGCTACTGTAACAATATCTCCAAAATATGCCTCTTCTTTTTCAACTCGATTTATTCCTTCAGTTACAAATAATTTTGTAATTCTAAATGATTCTATTGTTCCATCATTTTTGGATAAACTTACTGTTTGACCATTTTTAATTTTACCTTTATTAATACGACCAATACCCAAACGACCAATATAATCATCATATCCTAATTGAGATATTTGCAATTGCAACTTATCTTCTATATTTCCCTCAAAAGGCTTAACATGATTAATAATAGTTTCTAAAAGTGGAGAAATATCATGACTTTCCTGGTCTAAAGAAGTCTTAGCAATTCCATCTTTAGCTGCACCATATACAATTGGAAAATCCAATTGATCATCTGTGGCATTTAACTCTACAAATAGATCAAATGTCATATTAACTACTTCATCTACTCGAGCATCTTTTTTATCTATTTTATTAATAAATAAAATTGGTCGCAAATTTTGTTCCAAAGCTTTTTTTAAAACAAATCTTGTTTGAGGCATAGGTCCCTCTGCTGAATCCACTAATAATATAACTGTATCTACTGTTTTAATTACTCTTTCCACTTCTGAAGAAAAATCAGCATGACCTGGAGTATCTACTATATTAATCTTATAATCTTTATATCTTATGGCACAATTTTTAGAATAAATAGTTATACCTCTTTCTCGTTCCAAATCATTACTATCCATAATACAATCAACAATTTCTTGATTTTCTCTAAAAACACCATTTTGATTAAGTAAAGCGTCAACTAATGTAGATTTTCCTGCATCAACATGAGCTACAACAGCAATATTTATAATCTTTTCCATATATAAAACACCTCTTTTTAATATCTTTATCGATAATACACCAAAAAATATAATTTTACAATAAAAAAATAGTTTATTTAAAACTAAATTACAATTTAATTAAACTATTTTACTTTTTTAGAGCCACTTTTTCTTTTCTTTACTTTTGGTTTTAATACAACGGTATATGCTTTAACAAAGATAGCTAAAGCTATGATGACATAAACTATTTCACATAAAAAGCGCCAGCAAAAAATTAAAACTGTACTAAGTGGTATAAATAAATATGCAAATAAGCCACTAATTAAATCTCTAACAAATATAACAGGTAATTTAAGAACTGAAATTATTAATATTATTAATATTAATTGCAATATCAATTTAATAACATCTCTAATTGGTTGTTTAACAATATATTCAATAATATTTTCAATTGCATCCAAAAATTCTTTGAAAAAATCGGCAATTGTCCCAGCGGATTCCTGTACTGGAGTTTCTATGTTGTGATCTTTTAAAATTGAATTTACTAATTCATTATAATCACCAAATTCTTCTATAATCTCTTTTTCATTTTTTCCGTTTTTTAATTTTCTTGTAAAAATAGTTTTATATTTTCTTAAAACTTTTTTTCGATCATCATCATTTAATTTAGCTAATGAATCCTCTAATTTTTTTAAAAACTCATCTTTAGTCATATAAATCACCTATCTCATAATTATTATACCAAATAAATTTTATTTTATAAAAATTATTTTTAGCTCTTTAATTTTAATTTAAATTATTTATTGTATACAAATTTGTGATATGTTAATATTAATTAAAAGGAATGATGAAAATGGATTATCAACAATTATATAGTAAACCAGAAGAAGTTATCATAAAACAAGGAAGTGCCAGTTGCTTTGGTAACGAAAATAATATTAATGGTAATTTAGTACTTACCAATTATAGAATATATTTACAAGTAAATGACGAATATAAAATGAATGAAACTTTATTAAGTGATATAAATAAAATAACTGTCGGTGGAATTAATGTTTTACGTTGTGAATTAAAAAACGGCCAGCGTTTTAACTTCCTTGTTACAAACGTTTTATCTTGGTTAAAACATGCCAAAAAAGCACTTAAAAATGCTAAATCATTATAATTATGATATAACTTTTAAATAAATTGCCATAAAAAGTTCATTAGTAAATAAATTAGATAATGTTATAATTTGGGTTTTATTTGTATTATCCAGTAATAAAAAAATCGCTTTTACTATTCTTTTTTTATTTACTTTTTTTAAATCCATTGCCAATTTAATATTAACATCTTCTATCTTATTAAATTCTGATATTAATAACTTATTAAATTTTTTTATACTATAAATTTTATCATCTCTTAAATTAAATAAATTACCACAATCTTCTACTACATTATTAAACTCTTTAATATTTTTTTTAGCATCAAAAAACTTATTATACTTTTTTATTATAAATTCTGATATATTGTATTTCGCCTTCTTAAGATAAAATTTATCTAATATTTTTTTATATTGATTTATATGTTTATTATAATTTTTCAACAAATGATTCTTTTTATATGTGAATTTACATCCATCTAAGAAATTTAACTTTTTTAAAGTATCGTTGTATCCTAAATTAATAGCTCTTATAGATTTCTCCGAATTAAATTCAAGCATATTCATAAGTTTATTATTTGGCTTAATAGTAACTATTTCTCCCGAAAAATTTTTAGGTTTTCTTTTAATTCCAAGTGCTTTTAAATCTACAGCTATAATTTTTTGAGCACCCATATCAATTGCCAAATTAATTGGAAGGTTATCATAATAACCACCATCTATATATTTTTGATCATTAATTATCTTGGCTTTAAAAGCAGGAAAACATGCAGCTGAGGCAATTGCATAATCTATTAATTGATCAGGAGGAATATCTATTTTTTTAAGTAAGGTAGGCTTTAAAGTAGTCAAATTAAAACTTACAATTCCATAATCTATTTTCGAAGAATAAAATTTAGGGGCATCATAAACTTTTCTTAATAACTTTTCAAGCTGAGTAGTATCCATCCCTTTATTTAATATAAATTCCTTAGTATATTTTTTATACAAATCTTTTAACTTTATATTTTCTTGAATACTATCCTGATAAATATTATTAAAAGAGATATTTTTCCATATGTGCATGCACTTCTTAAAATCATTTTGAACTACCATTATTGCATTTAAAGCACCTACTGATGTGCCAGTAACAAGATCAAATTTTATATGTTTTTTCTTTAAGGCCTTCCAAACTCCCACTTCATAAGCACCCAGCGCTCCACCACCTGATAAAACTAATCCTACTTTTTGCATAATTCCTCCACTAATACTGACTTATTTATATATTATATTTTTTTACTTGATCCAATATTAATCTTCTTGCTCTAGTAGTCTTACATTTTTCAGCCCATGTAGAATCTAAATTTATATTTTCATCAGATGTAAAGGTTACTAAATCTTGATTTTTTAATTGATGGGTAATCTCTACTGGTTTACTATTTATTATACCACCTGTTAAATATGGAGCTCTATTAGGACATACAAGAAAAGCAAAATCTATAATATTAGATCCCACAGGCATTTCTGAAACTTTACCACTTGCTGAGCGAACATATATTTTATCTCCTAATACTTCATACTTTAATGTATTATAAAAATCTTGATCGTCTACTTTTAAAGTATCTATTTCAACTCCTTTAGAAAAAAAAGGATAATTTCTTTTTAAAACTTCTAAATCTTCTTGGCTATATTTTTGTAAATGATTTAATATTCCCTTAGTATTAGTTAAAGCCATTTTATAAGTTCTAATTTGAGCTTGAAGCATTAGCTCTTGTTTATCAATTAAAGTGGTGTGTAATGCTCTATATCCTGTTGTCTTAGGCATATAAATATAATCTTTAAGTTTATCAGGAACGAAAGCATAACCAGCCGAATGAATAATTCGCAAAGTATCATAACATGAAGGAATATCATTGACATTGACTTGTAAGGCAAACAAATCATGAATATCATTAATTGCTCTTCCCTTTTGTAAAGATATAAATACATTATAAATGTTTTTTATACGTAGCTTAATTTCATGGGGAATATTTTCCTCAGAAATTCTCTTTGACAAATCATTTTTTATATATTCTATTTCATCAGCTTTAATAACTTGAATATCTTTTAGTTTAGAAGATAGTTGTTCATATATGGTAGGATGTAAATACAACATACATAAATCTTGTAATTCTTTTTTTATACTATTAGCACCAATAGCTTGAGCAATAGGAACAAATACTTCCATAGTTTGTTTTGATTTTTCTAATTGTTTTTCCGGTTTCATATATTGTAAAGTCCTCATATTATGTAACCTATCAAATAATTTCACTGCTATAGATCTTATATCTTTATATAACAAACCTTTAAATATTTTACGTACATTTTTAGCAAATAATTCCTCTTTACCTATTTCAAAATCAAAATCCATGTTAGCTATTTTTGTTACGCAATCTACAATAGCAGCAACATCAGCTCCAAATTCTTTGGAAATATAATCTAAAGTACAGTCTGTATCTTCCACAACATCATGTAGCAAACAAGAACATATTGTATCGCAATCCACATTATAAGAAGTCCCAATTCTAGCTACTTCTATAGGATGAATTATATAAGGCTCTCCACTTTTTCGTTTTATACCAGCATGTAATTTCTTTGCTAATTTATATGCTTTAATAATTTTTAAACGATTATTTTCATTATAATCATATAAACAATAATTATTATATACTTCAAAAAAAGTTGCATCCATCTGATCTGTGATTAAAAATTTATCCATATTACACCTACTTCCTATAATCAAAAAACAACCCGGAATTACCCAATGGTTGTTTTATACAATTTGAGCAATAAGAAAGAAAGCATGCTTTTTTTATTTTAAGAATTCTTTCTTTCATAACCATCACCCAAACTTCCTAATTGTTATAATTATAGTTTTTATAGTTATAAAAGTCAACAATCAATTTTTATTTTTCTATAAAATATGCATAATATTCATCAAAAGTAATGTCATTTTCATAAATATATTCTGCAACATCTTTTCCTACATAGCGATAATGCCAGCTTTCTGCACCATATCCCGTAATATTTTCTTTTCCCTCAGGATATCTTAATATAAAACCATATTTATATGCGTTTGCTTCTAGCCAAGAATATGCTAATGATTCCTTAAATGTTGCACGTGATGTATTATCTTTACTAAAAACATCTATGGCCAGTCCTGTTTGATGCTCAGAATAACCAGCCCTAGCAGCTACAGCATCGGCCTCCTTTTCACCATAGGAATCTTTATATGAATTATATACCTCATCTTGATCTGCGTAAGTTCTATATGATGAATTAACAATTAAATATATTCCTTCTTCATTTGCTGCATTCCACATATCAATAAAAGCATCATACACTTCTTGGCGAACACTTTGAGAATCACCATAATAATATTTACTATTCATTTGAACTAAATCATCAGGTTCATAATCGGCAGATAATTTATAGTATTTATTACAAAGTATTAACTCATCTTTATTTATGTCCGTATCAATATCATGCTCATAAGTTTCATAATCGGCATAAACGTTTACTATAGCTATAATTTGCGATAATTCCGTTTGTTTATGTTTATCATAGTAATCTAAATACCTATCTAAATTTTTCTTTAAGAAATATTTTTCTTTTAATAATGATATTAAAACATCATTTTTTTCCGACTCTAACAATTCATCCAGCTTTTTATTACTTAAATTCTTAATTAATAACTTTACTTCATCCGCACTATATCCATGGACTTCTAATTTATATTCATAGGAATTTTTATACACATGATCTTTATATATCGATTTCCCAATTACTATTGCTAAAATAATAAATACAATTAAACATAAAACTAATTTTACTTGTTTTTTTAATCTGATTTTTTTTCTTTTCCGCATAGTTACTACACTCCTATACTTCAATTTTATCAAAAAATCTTAAAAAGACAATATTTTATTAATATTCAACAAATTATTCTAATTTTAGCTAGTTTTTATAAACTATATTATATGTTTTATTAAGCGGATCATAAAATAGCATTTTTAGTATAGGATGATAAGTCAAGTAAGAATTAATAATTAAAATTAATATAATTACTAATAAAGCAATAAGGTTAATATATTGATTTAATTTTTTGTAAATTATAAAAACAGAAACAAACTGACCTAACATTATTGAAAAAAATAATAAGATAATAGTAAAAATTAAATTTTCTCCAAATATAATATAGCAAGGCAAATAAATTATTAAAAAGAAAAAAATACAACATAAACTAGATATTAAATTTGCAAAAAATATATTATTATATTTTAATTTTTTATTAAACAAACATAAAATCAAATAAAAAATAAAATAACAAGTAAAAATCATTTTTAAATGTTGAAAAATACTTTCATTTGTTGGAAATAAAAAACTAATAAAAGGATTTTTACACCAATTAAAAATGAAGTGAGCCGGAAAATTCAACAAAAAGATTAAGATACTGGTTATTAAAATATATTTAATTTTTTTCATAATCTTAATTTAACATATTAAAAAAGCAAATATTGTCAAAATATTTACTTACTGCTACTTTTTTTAAACACAAATAATTTACTTAATATATAATTTGCAATAGTTATAACTACTTGACTAATAAGTTTTGCTATTTTATCATTCATTGATAATACAGTTACTGATATAAACATTATCCCCATATCTATTAATAAAGTTAAAATTCGAGATGACAAAAAACTAATAGCCTCTTTAGATACATTAGTATTCTTGCTTTGAAAAACAAACTTTCTATTTGTAAAAAAAGCAAAAGCTACAGCAGCTATCCAAGATATAATATTAGCCAATTGTAATTGAATAGGTTCATTGGGATCTAATATAGTTAAAACTAAAATGTAATATACGCCTAAACTTACAATAGTAGTTAATACACCAACAATTAAATAATTTATGATTTCTTCATATTTTCTATATAAAGTTATAAGTTTTTTCATAATAAATCTTTTTCATCTCCAGTTAAATAATCAGTTATTATTTTAGCTTTAATATTCCATGAATTTTCTTTTGCCTCTTTATCTAATAATTTTAAATATCTTTTATCAAGTCTATTTTGGTAAGCTATTTCTAAATTTTTTAAAAAAGCCCTATGTGTCTTAGCTATTATAACCGATTGATATTTTCGACATTCATTAATATCCGTTGTTACAATAGGTTTATGCAAAGCCATGTATTCAAATAACTTTAGTGGATTTGTAGATTTAGTAATATCATTTATTAAAAAAGGAATAGTCAAAACATCAATTTCTTTAGCATAATATTTTAAAATCTTATAATCTTTAGAACCTTGATAATATACATTTTCTAACTCATTTATTCCACTTTTATCATAAGATTCATCATATTTTATTCCAAATAATATTATATTATATTTATTAGTATCATTTATCTTTTTTATTAAATCATAATCTACCCATTTTGCTAAAGCTCCATAATATCCAATATTAATTTTTCCGTTATTAATAATATTTAAATAATCATCCTCTAACTCATGATTTTCAAATGTTTGAAAAAAATCATAATCAACTCCATTAGTTGAAAAAATCAATTTTTCTTCTCCTCTTTTAGCAGCAATATCATTATGTAATTTATCAGCAGTAGTTACAATATATACATTTTGTGTATCTTTAACTGCATAGTTAAATTTATCAATTACGTTTTTAGGAATTTCTTTGGTTCCTGCAATTTCAGCAGTTAACTCATCTATATATTCATAAATAACTTTATATCCTCTTGATATATAATTTTTTAAAGTTGCTAAACTCATTTGCCATTCTGTAGAATAAATTTGTAAATATTTAAAAGTTTTCTCTTTATCTAAAATTTCAAATATTAATTTACTGTATTCAGTATTATTAAAATTTACTAAATAAAGATTTTCTTCAACTTTTTTTAATGTTTTTACCTTATCAGTAAAGGTTGTTACTTCATATAAAATCAATGAATTTTGTTGAGCCAAAGAAGAAGCCATATGTTGTGGTCTTTGATATAATGGAACATTCCATCCAAAATTTCCTCTCCAAACAATAATTCGATCATATTTTTTATTTAAAATTTCTTGAAATTCAGCAACATACTTTTTTCTATTTATTTTAATATCAGCTTTAGCTATAATATTAATTTTATTCAAATAATTAGAACAAATATATTTAGTAATCTTTTTACTAGTAGATATTAAACCATCTTTTTTTAAAACATTTATTATCTTATTAATTTTATCTTTCATAAAATACCTCTAATACATGATATCACAAATATTAAAAAAAACAAATCACGAGATTTGTTATTTTAAAAATATACTAATTATTTGTCTTTTGATAAATTAGCTTATAATTATTTAGCTGACTTTTGGCTTTTTTACATGCAACAATCTGATCAAGAATTTTTTCGTTAGCTTGATCACTTAATACAGAATAAGCTATTAAAGCATCACGTTTAGAATATAATGCATCTAAATGTGCATCACACAAAGCAATTGATTCTTCAAATACTTGATATTGTTCATTACAATCAGTAGCTTCTATTTTATTTTTAATGTCATTTACTGCAGTAATAGAGTTTTTCTCTAAATCACGCCCATAATCAAGATCTATCTTTTTTATAAATTGATTATTTTGATCTTTAATTTCTGATTTTAAATAATTGTTCTTTAGTATTCCACGACCAGTTATTAAACCAAATCCTAAAACTCCAGCTCCACCTAATGCTGCAATACACATTGCTTTTATTGGTTGAGCATTTTCTAACAAATGAAAAGAGATGCCACTAAAAACTATTGTAGCTGAAGCAATAATTGCATCTAATAGTATAGTCATCTTAGTATTAATTGATTTGCTTTTTTTTAACTTATTACGAAATTCAACTGCAGATTTATCTTCATCTTTAATTATATTTGTATTTTTCATAGCCACAATATTCCTCCTTTTGGAAAGGTATTCTATCACAAAATTAAAATATGTCAATAATTTAATGATTATCTATTAAAACCATTTTCTATAATTTTTTTTATATCATCAATAAAATCAAAAATAACTCCTGAAATATTTCTTAATGCTAATGATTGTAAAACTTCACCAACAAGTTCTTCCTCTTTTTTGTTTATTAACTTCATATTATTTAATAATTTTAAACAATTTAAGGATATTTTCTTTTCTAGTGGAAATGTAATAACATAAAATATTAATATTAAAAAAAGGCTGGCAAATCCAATATCTATAATTTCATAAGAACTTGTAATTAAAGCTACTAAAATAATTACATAACTAATAAGAGATGCTACTTTTGTAATAGGTAAAAATAAATTTTTAAACTTAACATATGAAGATGGATTTTGTATCTCAATTGCATGAGTACATTCTAATGCAGTTATAGCTAAAGAAGTTATACTTTCTTGATTATATGAATCTGTAGAAAGCCTTAAAACTTTACGAGAATTATCATATTGAGATCTACTAATTTTAGATTCAACAACATAAGTATTTTTCAAACCAATTTCTTCTAAAATTAAATGGGCAATTTCACATCCAGATAATTTTTTACTATTATTTTGATGAGCATATTTTTTACAAGTAAATGATATTTTTATCTTCGCTATAATAGGAATACTTAAAACTAAAATAATAATTATTGTATTCATTTAATTACGTCCTTTTTTTAAATTATTTTTTTTAAAATTAATTTTTTTCTCAAATTATCTGCAATTTCATATTCTTTATTTTTTCTGGCTTTTTGCCAATCATTATATAAAGTTATATCTTCTGAAGTTAATTTTTTAAATTTATATTTTAAACCTAAGATGCTACAAATAAGATTTATTCTATCGTAAGTATTAACAAATTCCTTACTTTGCCTCATTTCGATATTTAATTGTTTAACTAAATCCATTAAATAACTAATTAAATTTGGGGTATTGAAATCATCATCCATAATTTCCTCTAAATTTTTATCCTTTTTTATATTGCCAACATTCAATTTGGAAACATTAATAATTAAAAATGCTTGTTTTAGTGCAGAATAAATTTTTTCATTTAATATTTTAGCTTCATCAAATAATTTTTCTGTAAAATTTAAAGGCAATCTATAATGTGTTTTAAATATTGCTAGTTTTATTTCATTAGCATCGTGCTCTTTTATAAAATCTTTTGCATAAACATAATTTCCTAAACTTTTACTCATTTTTTCGCCATTAATATTTATATGTCCATTATGCATCCAATAATTAGCAATATAATTATTATTTAAAGCTATACTCTGAGCAATTTCATTATCATGATGAGGAAACTTCAAATCGATACCTCCACCATGTATATCTATTTTAGTGCCAAATAATTTATTAATCATTACAACACATTCTGTATGCCATCCAGGTATTCCTTTACCCCATGGAGATTCAAATTGTTCTCCTGATGATGTTTTTCTCCATAAAGCAAAATCTAAAGGACTTCTTTTTTGAGGATTTATTTCAATTCTTTGACCACTTTTTAATTCTTCTATATTTTGATTAGATAAAACTCCATATTCTTTTATTTTTTCTACACTAAAATACACATCACCATTAACACAATATGCAAAATCTTTGTCTATTAATCGTTGAATAAATTGAAAAATATCTTCCATATGATCAATAACACGAGGTCTTTTATTAATTTTAGTACAATTATATTCCTCTAAGTCTTTTAAATAAGCTTTAATAAATTTATCAGCTACTTCTCTTTCTACAATTCCAAGTTCAATTGCTTTATTAGTAATTTTTTCATTAACATCCGTAAAATTAGATGCATAAATAACATCATATCCTAAATACTTAAAGTAATTATATACCATATCAAAAGTTATTACTGGTCTCATATTTCCAATATGAACATAATTATAAACAGTAGGACCACATACATACATAGTGACTTTTCCAGGAGTAATAGGAATAAAAGCTTCTTTTTTATCAGTTAAAGTATTATAAATTTTCATAAATTCTTTATCCTTTCCTAGATATTACTTACTATTTTTTTATACTCCTCTAATCTACCTTTTATTCTTTCTTTTCCTAAAATATGCATAATTTCATACAGATCTGGGCTTTGAGTAAGTGTTGTGATAACATATCTTAACATTTCACATACATTTCCTACATGGCCTTTATAATTCTCTGGATTAGTTTTATATTCTTTTACTGAAGGATAACCATGTTCTAAAGCAAATCCTGATATTTTATTATACCAAGTATCTTTATCATCATCTTCTGAGTAACAATTCTGAATATAATCTTCCAACAAATTTATATTAATATTTTTATTTTCCCAATTACAAACAAATAAATCATCATACATAAAATAAAATAATTTTTTTATGTCACTATATTTTGCTATATCTTTGCGAGGCTTTTTTTGCTCACGTTCAATATTTAATATTGCTTTTGAATAATCAGGATCCTTAGTAAATATTGTAAAAAATTCCAAATCAAATTCTTTCAAATATTTTGCTGTTTGATCATATATTTCATCTTTACTTAATCTTGAAAAATATGTCTTAGAAATATTACCCAATTTATCTAAATCAAATAAGGCACCACTTTTGCTTACCTTTTTAAAGCTAAATTCAAAATCTTCAATACTTTTATCTTTATTTTGTAAATACCATTCTTCAAAATTACTATTTATTATTGTAGCCAAATATAATTTTACTGCTTCATTGGGTATTCCCATTTCATGATAATAACTAACAGCACATTCAGGATCTTTTCTTTTAGAAAGCTTGCGCACTTGATTATTATCATTTTTAAGTAATGGTGAAATATGAGCATATTTAGGTGCTTTAAATCCAAAAACTTGAAATAATTGTAAATGAATTGGTAAAGATGAAACCCATTCATCAGCTCTTATAACATGAGTCGTACGCATTAAATGATCATCAACTAAATGGGCAAAATGATATGTAGGCAATCCATCTTTTTTCATTATTGGAATATCTAAATCATTCTCAGGAAATTCTAATTCACCTCTAACTAAATCTTTACACTTTATTTTTTTATAAAAACTACCAGGAGATTTTAATCGTATTATATATTTTTCACCATTTTTTATCTTTTGAGCTGCTTGTTCTGGATCTAAATCTCTATATTTAGCATATTTCCCGTAACATCCAATACGCTCTTTATGTTTTTCTTGTCGATTGCGTATATCATTTAATTCTTCTTCACTTAAAAAGCAAGGATAAGCTTTACCAGTTGCTACTAAAAATTTAATAAATGTTTGATAAATTTCTTTTCTTTTTGATTGAATATATGGACCATAAATTCCTTGTTCTTCGGTTTCATTTATCATGCCCTCATTAAAGGTAATATTAAAATCCTTTAAATCCTTAATAATTTTATTAACACCATTTTCAACAGTTCTTTTAGTATCAGTATCTTCAATTCTTAAGTAAAAAATTCCATTACTTTGTTTAGCAAATAAATAACCTGTAAAACTAGCAAGTAACGCCCCTATATGAACAAAACCTGTAGGGCTTGGAGCATAACGAGTTACAATTGCTCCTTCTTTAGTTTCTCTTAATGGGTATTTTTCTTCATAATATTTTATATCATGTTTAATATTTGGAAAAATTATCTCTGCCAATTGTTCATAAGTCATAAAGTTCCCTTCTTTCTAGAGTTTATTTTAGCATAATTTACTATAAAAAAAAAGAACTCACAATAAACTGGTATATTAAATTTGAGAACTTAAATTAAAATCATAAGTATCATAAAATTGATATTTATTTTCTTTTAATTGCATAGATAATAAAATAGATTTATTATAGTTATTATTATTAACATCTTGATAACTTAATTTAGCAGACAACACTATTAATTCAGCTAATTTTTCAACATCATAATTATTATGAAGCACTAAGTCAAATAAAATATTTATATAAGCCATATATTCTAGTGGAATGTTTATTAGTACTTCGCTATGTCGATCATTTTCTGATAACAAATAATCTACGTAAAAATCATTAGTTAATGCACTTGAGTACATTTCTCCACTACTTGATAATGAACTATACATTATAAAAGAATTATTTTCTTCTATACTAATTTCTTTATTAATATCAAGTTTTTCTATTAATTTTCTTAAATAATATTTATTTTCTTCAGCCCAACTAATTTTAATATTTTTAGCTGTTCCTTGTCCTAAATTAACTACCGTTAATTTGCTATTTATTTTTCCATTATATGTAATATATTTTTTATGTGATATAAGGGTATTGTCTACAGAAGTAAAATTAATTTTGGGCAGTGTTGAATCTTCAATAACCGCATAATCACTTAATAAAGCTATTACAGATATAATAATGGACGAAATTGGTAATATATATTTTAAAAATATATTAGATAATTTCTTTTTTAATTTTTTTATTTTTCTTCTTTTAGGCAAAACTATTGTACTCCATATTAAACATTAAATCTAAAATAACAAATATCCCCATCTTGCATCTTATATTCTTTGCCTTCTAAGCGTAATTTACCAGCTTCTTGAACCCTTTTTTCATCTCCTAACTTTACTAAATCATCATAACTCATTACTTCAGCTTTAATAAATCCTCGTTGAAAGTCTGTATGAATAATTCCAGCACATTGAGGAGCTTTCATTCCTTTTTTAAAAGTCCACGCTCTTACTTCATCTTTACCACATGTAAAAAATGTTTCTAATCCTAATAAAGTATATGTAGCTGTAATTAATTTATCCAAACCACTCTTTTCGATACCTAATTCCTGTAAAAATAAGTTCTTTTCTTCATTTTCTAAACTGGCTAATTCACTTTCTATTTTTGCACACATGGCAATCATCAAAGATTTATCTTTAACAGCATAATCTAAGACTAAATTAGTATATTTATTTGGTAAAGTGCTTATATCATCCTCAGATACATTTGCAACATATATAATAGGTTTTAACGTAATTAAATTAAAATTTTTTATTATATTTAGTTCTTCATCAGTAAAGTTTACTTTACGCAATGGTATATTTTTACTAAGAGATTCCTGAGCTTTTTTTAATGTTGTTACTTCTAATATAACTTCCTTATCTTTAGTCATATCTGCCTTTTTACCAATTTTATTTATTCTATTTTGTATTATCTCTAAATCAGACAAAATTAGTTCAACATTAATTATTTCGATATCTCGAATTGGGTCAATTTGCCCTTCAACATGTGTTATTTCCGAATCTTCAAAGCATCTAACTACCTCAACTATAGCATCAACTTCTCTTATATGTGACAAAAATTTATTACCTAAACCTTCCCCAGTTGATGCACCCTTTACAAGACCAGCTATGTCAGTAAACTCAAAAGTTGTTGGAATTAATTTTGATGGATGATATATGTTATTTAGTATATCTAATCTTTCATCTGGTACTGTTACAACCCCAACATTTGGTTCTATAGTTGCAAACGGATAATTTGCAGCTAAAATATTTTTTTTAGTTATAGCATTAAATAGTGTAGACTTTCCAACATTAGGAAGACCTATAATACCTGCTTTTAACGCCATATAAACACCTGCCATTTCTTAAAATATTATATAAAATAAGTAAAAAACAAGCAACAAAAATTTTTTATAAAAAAACTCGCCATAGCGAGTATAAACTGTTAACGCTTACTAAATTGTGGTGCTCTACGTGCTTTTTTAAGACCATATTTTTTACGTTCTTTAACTCTTGGATCGCGTCTAACAAATCCAGCTGTTTTAAGTATCTTACGATATGAATCTTCTGAGGTTGGATCAGTATTTTCATCAAATGCCAACAATGCTCTTGTAATACCTAATCTAATTGCACCAGTTTGACCAGAAAAACCTCCACCTTTAACAGTTATTTCAATATCAAATTTATCTTCATTATTAGTAGCAACTAAAGGTTGTTTTAAATCCATTACTAAAACAGCATAAGGCATATATTCATTAACATCAACACCATTGACTGTAATTTTTCCACTACCAGAAGTCATTCTAACTTGAGCTACTGAACGTTTTCTTCTACCAGTTGCAGACCATACTTGTTTCATATTAGATATCCTCCTTAATCAACTTTTATTTCTATAGGTTTTTGAGCCTGATGCTTATGTTCAGATCCTGCATAAACAAATAACTTTTTAAACATTTGTCTACCAAGTCTTCCCTTTGGAAGCATACCCTTTATAGCTCTTTCCATCATTTCTTCTGGATAATTTTCAATCATAGTCTTAGCATTTCTTTGTCTAAGTCCTCCTGGATAACCAGAATGATTATAATACATTTTATCATTTAACTTATTACCAGTTAAATTAACTTTAGACGCATTCAAAATAATTACATAATCCCCACAATCAATATGAGGTGTAAAAGTTGCTTTATGTTTTCCTCTAAGGATAGTTGCAGCTTTTGTAGCAACTCTACCTAAATTTTTACCTTCAGCATCAATTACATACCACTTACGTTCTACAGTTTCTTTCTTTTGCATAAATGTTTTCATAATATATAAATCCTTTCATTATCTATTCCCAATAACTTTCCCAAGGTTAAAGACAATCAGATAAATAAAATGTACCATTAAAAATTATATGAAAGAAATACAACTTTGTCAAACATTTTTGTTTATCTTCATTAATTTTATTAATAAGTTATTTTAATCAAATAAAGTCCACAAGCTGGAGCTATAAAAAATCTTTTATTATTTTTTTTAGATAGTGCATCTTCCACATCTTGGATTGTAATCTTTTTTCTTCCCACATCTACTAAACATCCCACTAAACTTCTAACCATATATCTATAAAAGCTTTTTCCTTTAAATACAATTTTAATTATATTATCAACAATTTCAAAATTTATATCGTATATAATAGCTTCATAATTTTCTCTTTTGCCCGATACAAAATTTTCAAAATCATGAATTCCAATAAAAACTTTTGAACATTTTTTCATTAAATTAATATCTAAATTATATTTGCAATTCCAAACATAATCTGATTTTAAAGGATCATATTCACCAATATCTATCATATACAAATAACTTTTTTCCTTGACACTAAAACGCGCATGAATATTTTTACTAATGATCTCACAATTTTGAATATATATATATTTATTTAACAAACTATTTAATGCTTTTTTTATATTTGGAGACGGTATAGCTTGATTTGCATCAAAATGTGCCATTTGACAATATGCATGCACCCCCCTATCAGTTCGACCTGCACCTTTTATAACAATATTTGTTTTAAATATTTTCTTTAAAGCGTCTTCAATTTCTTTTTGAACTGTAGAATAGTTATTTAAACGCTGAAAACCATAGAATTTACTTCCATCATATTTGATTTGAATTAAATAACGCATATTATATCACCTTAATAAAATAAATTACGATTAAAAAAATAAATAATAAAAGATATATTATATCTATAATAGATAAATTATTTTTTACATTTATTAGTTCAAATTTATTTTTTTTCATTACTTTTTTTCGCTTTTGCTGCTTCAATTTTACATTATATAAGTTTTCACTTAATAAATCCAATTTAATAAAAAACCTTTCTATAATATTTTTATATCTTATATTAATTCCCTTTATTTCTAAAGCATCTATTTTATTGCTAGAAATTACTTCATAATCCTTTTTTAGGTATAATAAGTTATATATAAACATAAATAAACTATTCTTACTAACAGATAACAAATTAAAATTCTTTACTATATTATAAATACCTAAACTAAGATTAAATAAAGTTGTGGTATAAATTATTAAACAAATTAAAGCTATTCCAAAAATAAATGATAATACTATAAAAGTAGCATTAATAAACGAAAACGAATAACTAGCTAAAATAATATATAAAGCCACAATAAATAGACTACACTTATAAATATTAATTAAGTAATACTTTAATGGTATTTTAGAACAAATTAATAAATATGCCACTAATATATAGCTAGCAATTAAAATATAGATAAATTTCCAAGCCACAATACACAAGATACCATAAAAAATTAAATACAAAATTTTTAATGAAGCGTTAATTTTATGAATAGGGGATTTAATATTAATGTATTCCAATTTTTGTATCATATTCACACCTCTGCAATTTGAGATTTGTTGATAACATAGGTTTTATCAACAGGCATTTTGTAATTACCAATAAATATTACAATTTTATCTTCATCATGAGCTAAATGATTTAAAAAGCTAATTATTTTATCATCATTAATAACTTTTTCTAAAATAATTATTTGGGGATTATATATAAGTAAACTTGCTAAATATAATTTATAGCGTTGAATAGAATTTAAATTATTTAAAATTTCAGATTTATAATCTAAGTAACAACCGGTTTTATTAATTATATTTTCAACTAATTCATTATCTTTTTGTACCATATAATTATAATTATATAATGCCTCTTTAAAAATATTGTTGACTTGTTTATAATTGAATTTACTTTCATAATCAAATGGCAAATAAGCTATATTTCTACGCAAATCTAATATGTGTTTTTGATATCTATTCCTTTTTAATTGATAATTGCCTATATCTATACTTCCAAATGTCGGCTCTATAAAGCCCATTATCAACTTTCCAATAAAATATTTTGAATTTTCTCCTTTTATTAAATATGTATTTCCTTCTAAAAATTCAACATTTGCATGAATTAAATAATCTTTTTCAAAAAGTTGTTTATAATTATTTATTAAAGAAACATCGTTAAATTTAATTTTCATATACTTATCCCCTTAAAATATTTTTTATTATACTAAAATTAAAAAAATAATACTAGATGTTTATAAAATCCCAACTAAAAAAATCTCTAAAAAGAGATCTTACCTAATTATATCTGGTTTATACAATTCTTTGTATTTTTCATTTTTCAATAATTTTTTATGATTCCCTTTGGCTATTATTTTACCTTTATCCATTAAGATTATTTCATCAGCATCAATAATTGTAGACAATCTATGAGCAATTATAATTATAGTATGATTTTTAACCAAATTATTAATAGTTTTCTTTATATATTCTTGAGATTTATTATCTAATGCAGAAGTCGCCTCATCAAATAAAATAATTTTTGGATCTTTAAGTAGTGTTCTAGCAATAGCTAATCTTTGTTTTTGTCCTCCACTTAAACAAACCCCATTTTCGCCTATTATTGTATTATATCCATTTGGTAAATCCATAATATATGAATCAATATATGCAGCCTTACATACTTTTCTAACTTCCTTTAAAGTTACATTTTCCTTGACCATTCGAAAATTATCTATAATACTCATATTAAACAAAAAAGCATCTTGACGAATTACTCCTATATTTTCTCTTAAAGTATTTTCACTTAAATCTTGCAAATCAACTCCATCTAGTAAAATCTGTCCACTAGTAGGAGTAAAGTAATGTAGTAATAAATTAAATATTGATGTTTTTCCACTTCCTGATACTCCAACAATTGCGGTTTTAATATTAGGCTTAATAATTAATGAGATATTATGCAAAGTTAACTTATTATCATTAGCGTATTTAAAATTAACATTTTTAAATTCAATTTGGCCTTTTACATTTTTCAACTCATTATTTCCAAATTGCTCAGGTAGATACATTTTATCATTTATAACATTATCTAATCTTTCTAATGATACACTTAACTTTTGATAACTAGGAATAAATTCAGTATAATTTGATAAAGCATAGTTTATTCTACCTAAATAATTATATACCATAACAAGAACAGCAAAAACTATATATTCTTTATAAAACAAAAACGCTGCTGTAAATATTATAATAAATTCAAACACACCATAAACAATCCATTCTACTGCAAAATGAAAAGTTGATAAGATTGAATTTTCATAAGCAGAAGAAAAAAGTTTTTTTATTTTTATGCTCATAATATCTGTTATTCGATTTTTAATACCAAGTGCTTTAACTTCTCTAATACCAGTTAATATTTGTGTAGAATCCTTAGCTAAAATATCACTTTCAGTTTTTAAGTTTTTATTAGTTTTTTTGATTACAGGAGTAAAATATTTAGTGATTAAAATAGATATGATTATAAAAGCAATAATTTCTAAAGCCAATATTATATTAATTTTTATAAATACAATTACGATTACTAAAACACTTATTAAGCTACCAATTAAACTAACAAATTTTGTGAAGTTGTTTAATAATTGATCAGTATCGTGGTATATGCGATTAACATATTCACCTACACCATGTTCTTCAAATGCGACTGCTGGAAAATGTATTACTTTGCCAAATAAATCAATTTGAATATCTTTTATTATTATTCTTTCAAGTTTAGCTTGCAAATAACGAGCAAAAACTTCTACTAATACACATAAAATACTAAAAACTAAATATAATAGCAAAAAAACTATTGCTTCAAAAAATTTTTTTTGCATTAAATTATCTAATATAAATCCCCATAATGCAGTATATAGTAAACTTATTAAACTTGAGGCTAAAATAATAATACTAAGCAATAATATTTTTGCTTTATGATTTTTAAAATACTTATTTATATTTTTTAATGACTTTAATACTTTCATACTATTCATCCTCTGCATCAGATTCTGGTATTCTAATAATTAACTCTCCGTCCTTTGAATATAAATACTTTTCTCTGGCATAACGTGCAACATAATCTGGATCTTGTAATTTTGTCACTTCTGATTCTAATGATTTTTGTTTATCTACCATTTCGTTATATTCTTCACTTAATAAAGCAACTTGTCTTTTATTTTCGATAATAATTGCCCAATTGCTAAAAAAACCTGTCCCCAAAGCTATTACAATAGCTACTAATAGACAAGTTAAAGCAGTAAATCTACGTTTAGCTTTTCTAGACACTTTCTTTTTCATACATTACCCCTATATTACAAAATTTATTATAGCATTCTTTTTTTATTTTTGAAATATTGTTTTAATAATTTTACATATTTTTTACTTTTTTTAAAACTTAAGTATCCAAAAATATAACCTATTATCAAAGTTATTAAAAAATATATATGAAATATGCCACAATTAATTTTATAAATAATTATAATATAAAGGATAATAATATTTAGAATATATAAAAAAGTAATTACATATTTAAGAAATGCATTCTCTCTTTTTATAATTTTTTGATTGGTAATATTGGTATAAAAAAAGAATATACCGTAAATAAAAGATGCAAAAAAAGAGAGCAACTGTATTTTATAATCCATTATTTAAATAGTTTAGCAATAAAGCTATCTTCTTTTGGCTTTTTATGATCATCCATATATGTAATACTATTTATTTGACCTTTTATAGATACATTCCCATCATGTGTATCTAATTTAATTATTTCTAAATCGTTTCCCTTTAATAATATAATTCCCATTGTACTTTCCATTAAAAATTCTTCATTGTCAAAACTATTAATTTTTTTTATTCCTGTAAGCATAATTTGCTTTCTTTCGCTTAAGTTTATTTGATGTGATACAGTTGAAATGTTTTCTAAAATTTTATCCATATATGCCTCCTAAAAAAATATATGAATTAAATTTTATTTTATTCAAAAATAAACAAAATAAAAAAACTATTAATGCAAATTGGTTTTATTAATAGCTTTTTTACTATAAATTTTTATTTATTTTCTGAATTTTCATCAATTTTTTTATATTCATCTAAGATTGCATCTTCAAATAATTTACGTACATCATGATTAATTGGATGAGCAATATCTCTATAATCACCAGTAGCTGTTTTTCTACTAGGCATAGCTATAAATAATTTGTCTTCTCCTTGAATAATTCTAATATCATGTACTGCAAACGAATCATCTATAACCACTGATGCAATACCTTTCATACGTGAATTTTCTTTTTCAATTTTATGTACGCTTACTGATGTAATTTCCATAAATACTCTCCTTCTAAAGTCTATTTCAACTCAATATAAGTGTATAGCATAATTTAAATAAAAGCAACCATAACTTGCCAAAAATTGTCAACTATAAGTAATCTATTTTTAATTCCTTTGTAATAACATCAACATAAGAAAAGCTTTTATTTTCTCCTTCTACATTAACTGTAAAAATATTTGGATAAACTCCTGATATATATCCGACATATCTATTTATCTTATTACGCATACCATAAACTGTTATTGCCACTGCCTGATTAAGATTTTTTTGAATTTCCATTTTAATGAAATCTGTATTCATTGATCCCCCTATCTGGGATATCCAACATACATTAATCCATTACCTTTAATTCCACCCATTCCATCTTTACCATATTTAGTTTTCTCAAGCATTCCGACTAAATCTATTTCCTGGTTTCTTTCAGTTAAAGCAAGAGTTACTGCAATTATTGCAGGATCCAAAGCATGAATATTTATTCGTTTAGGACTAGATGCATAATTAGCTCCCGCTTTAATCAATTCTTCATAATTACTCTGACAAGCTCCGGCAATAATAACCAATTTTTCATGTGATTTTTCGAATTTTCTTGCTTCATTTACTGCTTTAATAAAGTTTTCTGAATTTTTATAATTATGAATGTCGTTAATATCCCCTTTTTTTCTATAATATGCATCATGTCCACTTATTATGAGTATATCTGGCTTATAATCTATCAGCAACTTACCTATCTCATTTTTCATATCTTTTTCTAAGCAATATTTGCCAATAGCAACAATTCCGGCATTTTTATAAAAATTTAAACATCTTTCTAGATATTCTTTATCTCCATCAACATGTAAAATACGTGGTGGTAGATAAAAAAAGTCATTTCTATCCATTAAAAATTCGTCTTTAATTCTGTTTTCAAATTCATCTGTTTCAGTTGGCTTATTTACTTTAACTAAATCTTCTTTTTGACTATCTGCATATAAACGTACATTTACCCCTTTCAAAAAATATGTATCATTTAAAACGTTTAAAACTATAAAAATAGTATCATTGTTATAACTTTTTCTCGTTACATAATCACCTTTTTTTATTCCCATAGAAAAAATCACCATTATATCTTATGACAAAATTTTTTTAAAGTGAAAACCAATTAATTTTTTTCTTTGTACGAAATATTATAGTTACTTGGACCTTTTATACACTTACCCTCAAGATTAAATCTAGATGCATGGCAAGGACAATCCCATGTTTTTTCTATTTCATTAAAAATTAAACTACATCCTAAATGAGGACATTTATTATAAACAATATATTCATTACCCTTTTCTTTATATATAGCAATGCTTTTTCCATTTCTTGATTCGAATTTTACGCAAGGGGTATACCATTGCTTATTTTTGTACACATAATTTTGAACATAACTTTTTATATTACTTGAAATATTTAATAAATACCCATTAAGATATTTAAAATTATTTACCCTTAAAGGGTCAACCATATCTTCAAATTTGTTTTTTCGACCTAAAATAATATCACTTAGAATCATCCCGGCTAAAGTACCATTAGTCATCCCCCAAGTGTTAAATCCAGTTGCTAACAATAAATCACTATTTCCTTTTTGGATTTTTCCAATATAAGGTATGCGATCCGGCGTCATTAAATCATCATTACTCCAAATATACTCAGGATTAATTCCTATTTGCTTTGCTTCAGAAATCAGCTGTTCAAAATTCTTAGTATAGTTTAAATTGTTACATATATTGTGTGAACCATTTAAAAATATTATATAATTTTTATCTGATTTATGATATCGTAAAGATTTGCATGGCAATGAGGATGTAATAAAAGTATTTTTATAATAATCTACAGTATTAGCTGCGCAAATATAAGATTTTTCTATATAAGTTTTTAAAGGTAGCAAAAACGGTCTTAAAAAATATGGATAATGACAAGCTAATATTACTTTTTTTGCTTTTATACTATAATTATTACTTTTACAAATATATTTATCATTCACTTTTTTTATATCAGTAATTTTAGTTTTTTCATACATTTCAACATTAGATTCTTTGCATAATTTCTTTAATTTAGTCAGATATTTATAAGGATGAAATATTGCTGTATCATTTACAGATATTGCATACAGACTATTTAAATTTAACGGAATATTTTTATGCTCATTCACTTTTATAAACAAACTTTCTAAAATCTTTTTTTCCTCTTTTATCTTATCTACTTCATCTTCCTTATTAGTAAATACAAAAGAAGAAACTTGTTCAAAATTACAATCTATTTGTTCTTGATCAATAATGTCTTTAACCGCTTTAATTGCCAACTTTTGAGATTCTAAATATAGCTTAGCAACTTCAAATGAATATTTACTGACCAAATTCGAATAGATAAGTTCTTGCAAATAATTAAGCTTACCAGTAGTTTTTAAGCTAGTCCCTTGAGCAATAATTCCTTGATCAACTAAACAAATCTTTAAATTTGAATCTCTCAAATAATAAGCAGTTGTCAGCCCCGTTATTCCCCCACCAATAACTAAGACATCAACATCAATATCGTTTGATAATTTTTTTCTTTAATATATTTTACATCTTTTAACCATACACTTTCTTTTTTCACAAACATCACCATATATAGTATGCTCATAAAGTATATGAATAAACAATTTAGTTAAGCTAAATTGTTTGCAATTGCAGCAAATACCTCTAAAGATATTTCCTCTGCTCGATTTTCTAAAGATAAATTGAATTCTTTTAAAACTTTAGATATAAGTGTTAAATCATAATTTTTTAAATTATTTTTTAAATTTTTACGTTTAAATTTAAATGAATCACGAACTAATTGAAAAAAAACATTTTCATTTTTCAATAAAATTTTTTTATTTCGTTTACTAAATTTTACTACAGCACTGTTTACATTAGGCATAGGATTAAAACAGGAAGCAGGTACTTCAAAAAGTTTTTCAATCTGAAAATAATAATTTAAAAATACAGTTATAGCACCATAATCTCGAGTTCCAACAATTGCAGAAAAGCGATTTGCTACTTCATCTTGCATCATCAAAATCATTTCTTCTACATTTATATTCGAATTAATAATCTTTTTAATAATTGGTGTTGTTATATAATAAGGAATATTAGCTACTATATAAAGGTGTTTATATTTTATTTTTTTAATATCTGATACTACATCAGAAGTTAAAAAATCCTGATATTTAATATGTGTTTTATAACTTTGAATTTTTTCTAAATAAGGCTTAGTTCTTTTATCTAATTCATAACATATGAGATTCACATTAAACTCTTGAAGTTTTTTTGTTAAAGCGCCTTTACCAGGGCCGATTTCTATTACCAAATCATTTGGGTTCAACTTTATGGAAGAAACGATTTTATTAATTATTGTTTCATCATGCAAAAAATTTTGACCAAGAGATTTTTTATGTCGAAATTTATCCATTTAAATCACCTAAAAATAATTATATAAAAAAGCAATCGTTTTTACAATTGCTTATAGTTTATATATTTTACTTAGAAATAATATCGCAAATTAAATTAGTTATTTCTGTAGGATTTTCAACAGGTAAACCTTCAATAAGTCTTGCTTGAGCATATAATACTTTAGTATAATTTTTTAATTTTTCTTTATCAGTTTTATATAATTTTTGAATTGTCTTAGCTATTGGATGGTTTTCATTAATTTCCAAAACTTTATCCGCATCTATTTTATGATCACTTGGCATTGCATTCATCACTTTTTCCATTTCAACTGAAATTTCACCAGCAGATGTAAGGCATACTGGATGATCCTTTAATTTATTTGTAAATTTTACATCCTTTAACAAAATAGTTTCTTTCATTAGATCTAACATATCTTTTGACTCTTCATTTAATTTTTTTGTTTTTTCTTTTTCTTCTTCAGTTTCTAAGTCTATGTTGTCAGAGCAAACATTCTTAAATTCCTTATCATCAAATTTACCAATAGTTTTTAATACAAATTCATCTACATAGTCTGTACAAAATAAAACCTCTTTATCATGATCAATAACAGACTCTACTTGAGGTAACATGGAAATTTGATCAATGCTGTTACCACATGCATAATAAATATTAGTATAATCTTTATTTCTTGAAACATAGTCATTTAGTGTTATTAATTTTTTTTCTTTTGATGAATAGAACATAATTAAATCTTGAAGTTTTTCCTTATTTATCCCAAAGTCGTTATAGATTCCAATTTTTAATTGCATTCCAAAACTTTGAATAAATTTTAAATAATCTTCTTCACGATTTTGTTGCATATCCAATAATTCATTTTTTATTTTTTTCTCAATATTATTAGCAATAGTTTTAAGAACTCTATTTTGTTGCAAAATTTCTCTAGAAATATTTAATGAAAGATCTGGTGAATCTACTACTCCCTTAACAAAGCTAAAATAATCAGGAATAAGATCAGAACACTTCTCCATTATTAAAACTCCATTAGAATAAAGCTGTAATCCTTTCTCGTATTCTTTAGAATAATAATCATATGATGCATGAGAAGGAATATAAAGCAATGAATGATATTCAATAGTACCCTCAGCTGAAGTGTGAATATGAGCAAGAGGTTTTTCATAATCATCAAACTTATCTGAATAAAAAGTATCATATTCTTCCGTTGTAATATCTTTTTTATTTCTTCTCCATAAAGGTATAAGACTATTAAGAGTTTCTATTTCCTTATATTCTTCATACTCTTCGCTATTATCACTTTTCTTACGAGTTTTAGTTACTTCCATTTTTATTGGATAAGTTATATAATCTGAATATTTTTTTACTAAACCTTTAATAGAGTATTCATCTAAATACTTATCAAATTCTTCACCATCTTTTATTGTTAAAATAATATCTGTACCATAATTGTCCTTCTGAGCTTTATTAATAGAATACCCATCTATACCACTTGAAATCCAACTAAATGCTTCTTCTGTATTAAATGCTTTTGATATAACTTCGACATTAGAAGATACCATAAATGCAGAATAAAATCCTACACCAAATTGCCCTATAATATCAATGTTTTCCTTTTTCTTATTCTCTTTTTTAAAATCAAAAGACCCACTTTTAGCAATAGTTCCTAAATTTTTTTCAAGTTCATCTTTAGTCATTCCAATTCCATTATCAGAAATAGTAAGTTTTCTATTTTTCTTATCTATAGTAATCATTATATTAAAGTCATCTTTATTAACTTTAATTTTTTTATCAGTTAATGATCTATAGTGTAATTTATCAATAGCATCACTTGCATTTGAAATTATTTCCCTTAAAAATATTTCTTTATTAGTATAAATAGAATTAATCATTAGCTCCATGAGTCTTTTGGACTCAGCTTTAAATTCTTTTTTCATTACAACCCATCTCCTTGGCACTCGTAATTCTTAAGTGCTAAAAATATTGTAGTATAAAAGAAATAAGAAGTCAACTATAATAATTTGAAAAAATACAAAAAGAAATAAAATGAAAAAAAAGAGAATTAATTTGCTAATAGAAAAAAGTGTGTTATAATCTGATAAGTAAGGTAGT
>CAMMOI010000009.1 GCA_946498375.1 uncultured Mycoplasmatota bacterium
AATTATTTATTACATCAATCATTGTTAAACCATATGTTACAGGAAGAGTTCCTGTTTTTTTTACTGTAAATTTTGTTTGAATTGTTGCTCCAGGATATAAATTATCTGCTCCTACTAAAGTCGTGCCATCTAATACTAAAGACATTGTTCCGGTATTTACATTAACACCTTTTGCTGTATCATTACCAATTACCGTGGCTGTAAAATAAGCATAAGAAATACTACTTATTATAATTAAGACTAATACGCACAAACTTATAACAACTATTTTAGAATTCCACACTAACCTATTATTTTTTATTTTCATAAACAAACTCCTCTACTTTACGCTGTCTTTAGTATACCCCCCCCGGTTTTTTGTCAAACAAAAAACTTGCGTTTACGCAAGTTTTACATTTCTAATCATCATATTCGGCATTTACTATTGCACTAAATGTACGCCCCTGATCAATATTTTGCTCTGTATAAGTACCCTCAAATCTAAATGACAAAGTATATGTTTGAGTAACTTTTGGGGGAATAGTAATATAAGTGGCAATAACTTCATCGGTTTTTGGTACAGTAGCATAATCAGTAGTGATTCCTCCATTGGTACCAGTTAATCTAAATTTAAGATTTCCTGTTTCAAAATCATTGGAATAAATTTTCCATACCAAACGATAAATAATTGGATAACTTGAAGTATTTTCAATAGTAAATGTTTTATCAGGAATTGGGGCTGAATAACTCATATCATTTGGCAAATAACTATAACCAGATAAATTATCGCTACTATAAGTAATAACTAATCCTCCTGTTAAGATATCTACATTAGGATTGCCCGTAATTGTAGTCGTACCACTTTGTTTTATAGAATCAAGTGTAGTTCCTATACAATATTCATCACATATTAAATCGCCATTTGTATCACACATTAAATTACAAGTTCCATCACCATTAGTATCTAAATTTAAATCAGCAATTCCATCTCCATCTGTATCAATATCCATATCGGCAATACCATCACCGTCTAAATCAATATTCAAATCTGGCCAACCATCGCCATTTGTATCACAATTTAAACTACAAACTTTTCCATCAGTAGCATCATTTACTAGATTATAATCAGCAATACCATCATTATCAGTATCTATATTAAAAACTGCTTTTCTATTACCCTTATAATCAATATTTAAATCAGGCTTATCATCTTTATTTGTATCAATATTTATCTCAGCTTTGCCATCGTTATTTAAATCTAAATTAATATCAGGAATTCCATCACCATCAATATCTTTATTTAAATCAGCTCTACTTAAATAAAATACTGCCCAATATGTTGCAGCCAACACACCTAATATAAAAGCTACAATATAAATTCCTAACAAAAAAGCATTTAATCTTCTTTTTTTTCTAAAACGAAAAGTAATATCGCCTTTCTTTTTTTCTACAGCTAAATTTTTTGCTAGATAAATAACTTCATCTTTAGGAGAACAAGAAAGTTCAATACAACTTATAATCCAATCTTTAGAAATTTTTGTTTCTTTGGCATAAGCTTTTCCTAATACTTCTTTTAATATAGAAAATTGTTCATTTACTGGTTTTTCTGTAAAGTCTTTTAAAGAGAGTTTTTCTTCCTTAAAATTTTTATTGATTTGAACATCTTTTTCTGTGTCTTCAATCTTTTTTTTCAAAGAATATCACCTCTTTTTCTATTTTAAACTATAAAATATTTTACCAATTTGAACTTCACAATTTTTTATAAATTCATCACAACGTTTATAAATTAAACTACCAACTTTAGCTTCTTGCCTACGTATATTTTCAAAATTAGCTGTTATTTGTTTTTTAAAATCATCAATATCAATTGCACTTTCTAATGCATATTCTCTAGTTAATTTATTTATTTCTTTTAATTTTTCATCTAATGTATCTTTTTTTGGCGTTTTAGAAGATAAATTACTATAATCTAAAAAGTATGTTACTAAAAATTTGTTTTTTAATGCATCATCTGAAGAACTTTCAGTTGTTGACTCTTGTTTTACAAAATCATAGTTTTCTATTGCATCTAAATATTCCCACAATTTAACAGCTTGTTGAAAGTTAGTTTCTTTTAATATTAAGTTGGTTTTTCTAATAGGCGATGTTACCTCTGCTACTTGAGAAAGCCCTTTTACAAAATTAGTTGTTAAAAAACCATTTACTAAAACTGTCATATCATAAATACGTTTATTTATATCATTAATATTTTTAGAAACATTATACTCTTTTTGAGACTTAGTTTTTTCTAGTGTAAGATTTATATTAACTTTTTCTTTGTCTATTTTTGTTTGTCCAGTATAATTAACTTTTTTATTTATTTTACAAGTACCAGCATACTGACTATTTTGAGCTTTTTGTTCTAAAAAAGAATATAATCTTTTAATTAATGTATAAATAAATCTATTTTCATATATATCAAAAGTTTCTTCTCTATTAATATTTAGCAATTTCTTAGGCTGAACCATTCCCTCTTCATCTATACTTTGAATTAAAGAAGCATGCTGAGCTAAGTGCTTAACTGTTTCTTCATTAATTCTTTTTGTTTTTTCGACTAATAAAACTTCTTCTTCTGGAATTATAAATCTTCGAGGATTTCGAATAATATTATCCAAATATGGCAATTGTTTTTCTATAAAATCTACCCATGAATAATCAAATACTTGTTTAGTTGTTGTTGTTGTAATAGTTAAAGCATTTTTAGTCTGCTCTTTAAAATTAGTAAACTTTTCTTCATTAAAATCCTTAATAAATTCTAAATCATTTTGCATTTTTATCACCTATATTGTTTTTTTAATAATTCTAAATAATCAATACACTCACTCATAGCATTTTTACCAAATAATTTATTAAGATATTCAATTAATCCATCTATCTCATGTTTAATTAAAGAAAAGTTAAGCTGTTCTAATTTTCTTAAAATTTTATGAGCTATAATATAATCAATAGCCTCTACATCTGTTCCTCCACAAGCTACGTAAACAGGGGTAAAATCAGTAATCTGCTTCATTATACGATTACCAAATGAAATACGAATATGCGAAATAATATAATGATCTAAATTATTAATTTTTTCTATCATTTCAGAACTTAGAGGGTTTGTTTTTTGAGCAGTTTCAAATAGTGTTTCTAAATATTTTGCTGTAATTTTATAATTTGATGTTTTAGGGGCATCAAATGGAAGACACTTATCATTAATTGAAATAGGCATTGCTCTATCATAAACTTTATCTGTTACTGAGAATGTTGAATCATCATTATTTATTGTACCAACATACCACATGTTCTCTGGTATAACAATTTTACCATTATCTAGTAGTTTTGGATCATTATCCCAAGCATTAGGAACTAATTCAATAATCCATTCATCTTTACTAGGCAATTCCAAAACTGACAACATTTCCGCAAAATAATATTCTACACGAGCTATATTCATTTCATCTAAGATTGTAATAAATATATCATCTTTATATTTTGCTTCGTACATGCTACTTAAGACTTCAGTTTCATTAAATTTTTTGGTAAATTCATTGAAATAACCAAAAAGTTCTGAAGTATCACGCCATGATGGTTGAACTGAAGCTATTGTAGCATCATTTTTTACCATTTTACCAAGTGCATGGGCCAAAGATGTTTTTCCGGTTCCAGAGATACCTTCTAGGATAATTAACTTATTTGAAGCAAAAGCTGAAATAAATAATCTAATCATTTTATCAGTATAATATAGTTTTAATTCAGATGCTGAGTAATTTCTAAAATCATTACAAAATTGACTTAAACTAACGGTATCATTTGCCGGAGTTTGTTCATAGTTTTCCATTAACTGATCAATTTTAGTTAATTTAAAGAAACGACTTTCGCCTTCTTTTAATTTATTTATAACATTACCATTTTCATCATACTCTACTTCATCTTCGGCTGTGGCCATAGCCATTAGTTTTTCATTTGTCGCTTTTAATTTATAAACTTGCGAATTCAACTTATCAATTTCATCAGTCAATGCCTCTTCACGATGTAAATTTTTACGAAATTTAATAATTCTTCTAACTAACCAGATAATTAATATAATAAGTAAAGCAAATAGCCCAAAAATACATAATATACTAATTATTAAAATAAATATTCCAAACCCCGATAAACTATCACTATATTCATTAATTACATCAACGTAATTAAGTAAATTTAGCATTTTCCAAATTCCCTGGATTATTCCTTTAAATATTGTTGTAATTCCATTAAAAAATGGTGCCATAAAATCCAAGAAAAAATTCCCATAATTACTCATATTTTTTCCTCCATACTTAATTTAATAATTCTTGCTCAGTAAATGTCTTATCAAAGCACTTAGTAATTGCAATTATTTGATTATTATCAAAATACTCTTTCATTGTTGGAAATAAAGTTAGATAATTTTGATCTATTAATACCATTTCCTCAGCATTAACTTCTACTTTATTAGAAACTTTTTCTAAATCTAAAAAATAATTAAACCCCTGATCTTTTAATAATTCTAATTTTTTAAAATTTTTTTGATAAGTAGTATAATCTACCATAAATATTACACTATCTTTAAAATTGAAAAATTTTTTTTCTAAATCTTTGATGCGTTTTGAAGTTTTCAATAAATATTGGTTGATTGGAACAATAAATTTATATGTATTATGTTTTAAAAGCAACTGCTTTAATAAAAAATTACTTAGTATGTGGTTTGATAAGTTTAAAAAACGATATTGCAATTCTTCATTTTGAATTGCCTTTTGTACTTGAGCTGGATAAAAATTATCTAGTTCTTTTATATCAAATTCAAATTTTACTAAATAAGTATCTTTTATGTAAGGGGTTTTAATATACATATTTTTAATATTTTCTAAATTAGATAACGAATTAATAAAACGACTTTCCTTTAAATAATTATGTTTTATTGCTCTAGTTAAATTGTCTACTTTTTCTTTATTTTTTTTACTATTGCTATTAATATTAAGAAGGCTTAAAATTTTTGCCACTTGCTCTTTTAAGGTATCTAAATCAACATTAGTATTTTTTGCTGGATTTAATATTTTATCAATTTCAATTGTAAGATGAACTATAGATGCTGCATTTCTAAGCGAATTATCATTATCATTATTTATTATTGTATTAATAATTTTAAAAGTACTATCACTAGAAAAATATAAATTTTTAGTATATTGTTCAATTATATTTTTGGTAGTGGTTAAATAATATTTTTTTTGTTCCCGAGTTATTTTTTCCTCATTAATTAAAAGCTGGATTATTGTCTTCGCATAATCACTTAATACTTTATTTTTATTTTGCAAAAATAAATCAAAAGCACTCTCATTCATACAAACCAACCTACCTTACACTACTATAAAGTATAGCAAATATATTTTATATTTGCAATCAACTGGATAAATTTTTTTATTACGCGTATTATCTTTATATTATAAAAAAACTAGTGATTAAACACTAGAATTTTCAAACTTAAGTAAGTTACGAATATCTTTTTCAGTTAGATGAGCTAAAATTTCACTATTTTCATTTTTCTCAATTAATGTATCACTTAAAGTTTTCTTCTTTTTTTGTAAATCTAATATTTTTTCTTCAATTGTTCCTGTAGAAATTAATTTTATAACTTCAACATTGTTTTTTTGACCAATCCGATGTGCTCTATCTGTTGCTTGGTTCTCTGCTTGAGGATTCCACCATAAATCTAGATGGATAACAACATCAGCACTAGTTAAGTTAAGTCCTGTCCCTCCACTTTTTAGAGTAATCAAAAACACTTGTGTTAAATCAGTATTAAATTTATCAACCAATTCTTGACGTCTTTTAGAACTAATAGTACCGTCTATTTGATAATAAGTTATATTATTATTATCTAATTGTTTACTAACAATATCTAAGGCTGATTTAAAGCTTGTAAAAATCAATATTTTATGATTGTTATCGATTAATTCCTTAATTATTTTAATTAAATTTTCAACTTTAGAACTTTTTCCTTTATAATTTTCAAATACTAATTTTGGATCTATACATAATTGTCTAAGTTTAGTTAAAAGCTGTAAAATCATTAATTTAGATTTAGAAAATCCTTCACTCATAATTAACTGATCCATTTGTTCCTCTACTCTTTTAATTTCAGCAGCATACAACCTTTTCTGTTCTTTATCTAAATCAATAAATATATTATTTTCAATTTTTTTTGGCAATTCTTTCAAAACATCTTTTTTCTTACGACGTAATATAAAAGGAGAAATTATTCGATTTAAATTAGATAGCATAACAGAGGATTTTTCATCTATTTGCTTAAATTTATATTTACGATTAAATTTAGTTAAAGTTGATAAAAAACCAGGCATAATAAAATCAAATATGCTCCACAACTCCTCTACTGAGTTTTCAATTGGCGTACCTGTTAAGGCAATTTTTGTCTTTGCATTAATCTTTTTTACTACTTTTGTATTTTTAGCAAGAGGATTTTTAATATTTTGGGCTTCATCTATTACACATATTTTAAAGTTTTTATCCTGATAATTTTCACTATCTTCTCTTAATGTTCCATAAGATGTTATATAAACACTTACTTTTTCATGTTCAATTAAGTTTTTTCTTTTTTGTTTTTCCCCTACAAATATTCCAACTTGAATATCCGGAGCAAATTTTTTAAATTCATTTAACCAATTATAAACTAGTGCTGTAGGACAAACTATTATAAATTTTGCTTGAGGATCCTCATTAAGTAAATGTTTAAAAAAATAAATAGTTTGAATAGACTTACCCAAGCCCATTTCATCGGCTAAAATTCCGCCTAAATCACATTTATGAATATTATAAAGCCACTGCACTCCTTCTTGTTGATAATTTCGCAATAACTTTTTTTCCTGCTCATTAAAAGTTATTTTAGCATCTTTATATTTTTGAAATTTTTCAATAAAATTAGTAAACATATCATCTGTTTTAATAATGTTATATTTTTCGGATTTTAAACTCTCTAAATATAAAGCCTTATATTTAGGAATAGAGCCACTTTCTTTTTCAAAACTTATATCTAAATCATCTACTAAATTAGCTAGTTGATTAAGTGATTCATCTTCCAGGGATAAAATATCTCCATTTTTTAATTTATGATATTTTTTCTTTTCTTTTAATGAACTAAATACATTTGATAATTCTTTATAATCTATTCCATCAAGATTAAAGTTATAATTTAGAATATTATCCTTTCCAATTGAAAAGGTACTAGATATTCTTAATTTTTTTCGAATGTCTGTATTCTTAATTTTTTCTGATGTAAATACTTTATATAAACTAGCTAATTGCGTAATTTCTTTTTCTAGAAAATCTACAATATCATTAATTTCATTTAATATTATCTTCCTTTTAATTATTTTAAATTTATATTTTAACAATTCATTAATCACTTGATTTTCATATTCGGTATCTTTAAATACTTTAGTACTTTTATCAAAATATCCTACTTTATCATTCCCATAAATAAAAACAGGATTACAAACAACATAATCTTGATTTATATCAAAATATAATTCTACTTCCGGTTTAGAAATAATTTTTAAATCTTCTAATTCTTGGCTTAATGTCAACTCATTTTTTACAATCGGCAATATGCCTTTAGAAAATGAATCAAAATCTTCATCTTTAAAAACTAAAGTATCTAACTGTTCTTCTTGCATTAATTTTATAAATTTTCTAATTTTAGGTTCTAAATGATAAATTTTATTTTCATAAAATATATATTCTAAATTATTAGTAAGAGGAATAAAATTTTTATCAAAATCTATATTTAAATAATATTTATCTGCTTCTTTAGATAAGTTTATTAAAATGGGACTACTATTTAAAATTCCACTGAATTTTCCTAAGTTTTCTATTAAAAAAACTTTATTACTTAAAAGATGCATTAATTTTATAAAATCATTACTTTCAATATAAATAGAAGAATTATGATATTCAGCATTAGTGTATAAAAAATTTAATATTCGACTATCATCTTCAGCAAAATAGTAATCTGATGGATCATATGTAAAATTTTTTCCAAATTGTACACGACCATTTTCATCATGGTATGCCGCTATAAACTTATTATATTTAGATCCAATACTATATAATTTATCAGTACCAATTTTTAATTTAATTGTATAATCTAAACCCCAATAAGTATTTCTTAAAACTAGTAAATATTCGACATTTAACTTTTTTTTAGTTATTCCAGAATGATTGGTTTGGGAAAATGATTTAAGTATTTCTCGAGATTTTAGAATTATATAATCATCACTAGATTCTGGCAATAAATAATTAGCATAATTAATTACTGCAGCAGCAATATGAAAACAAGAATTATGCTTTTGAAAATCTATACAAGAACAATCTACGCTTTTAATATTTTGATTTTCTACTACTATACTAACAAATACTTTTTCCTTAGTAAAAATAAATTGATGACGTAAAGAATTAGAAAAGTTTGAATTTCCTACATAAACAATTTTGTCTTTATATGTATAGGCTTGATTTATATCATAAGTATAAACAAACTTTTTTAAATCATTCATTATTTTCTTTTCCATACTAATTCACTAATCCTTTTTATTCTTTTATAATACCAACCGAACACTAGTTTGTAAAGATTATTTTTTGTTAATATAAAACCACCAAAATTATTTTAGTGGCTTTATAATATTATATTTCTGTTAAATTTTCTAATATTTTCTGATTTTTCTTTTCTTCTTGAGTTATTTTTGTTTCTGTTGCATTTTCTAACTTATACCATCCTTGTTCATTCATAAAATTAAATACTTCTTTCTGCATTTGTAATACTTCTTGAAACTGTTCTAATAAACTACTAGTTAATTTATCATTTCCTGCCTCTGTTAAAGATATAGCATAATTTTTAACCATATTTTTTTCAAATTCTAATATTATTCCTAATATTTCTTGATCTTTTTGCATTTTTCCTCCTTATTTTATTAATTTTAATGTTTTTTGAGCTAATTGCTTATGCTTTTTTTCAAGCGAATTAATTAATTGAATTGCATTTTCATCTTCTACTAAATTAGAAAAATGATTACATAAGTTAAAAGCATTAATATTCCAATTAAAAATATCAGCCAAATAACTCAAGTCTTTTGTACTTAAATTAGAATTTTTCATAAATTTAACCTCCTTTTTTATTATCAAACAAATAAATATTTTTATACAAAAAAAGAAAGTTATAAAGAGATTTTCTCTAAACTTTCATTTAAAATTGAATATAAATAAACAGAAACATCTTTTTTAGTCAAAGTTTGAATATAATTTTTATATCCTGCTAATTGTTTTATATAGGCTGAATCTTGGGTATTTTTTAATTTATAATCAACTATTTTATACTCACTATCATATTCTAATAATAAATCAATAAAGCCATGATAAATTACATTATCAGAATTAAACTCAAACTCATATTCTTTATAAATATTCTTAACGCCATCTAAAATTTTTGAATCAATAAAAGCTTTTACTTTTTGAGCTTCCATTTTATTTAAAAGATCATACTGAGGATTTAAAAAATCTATATTTTGCATAATTTCATGAAAATGATTACCAAATTCCATATTATCATGTTCTTCTTTTGTTATTAATTTATTGCTAACTTTAGAAAAGTGTTTATCTTCAATTTCTTGAGAAATTATTTTTAAAGCCTTAATTTTTAACTTTTCAGCATTTTCCTTAATTATCTTTTTATAATTAGATTTTTTTATAAGATTATAATCATGTGTTAAATTAATATTTTCTAAGTTTATATAATGAATATATTTAATTAATTTAGGTTTTATGGAATTTAAAATATCTAAAAAAGAACTATATTTTAATCTTATATTATTATCAACTATTTTTCCTATTAGATTACTTTCCTCATTTAATGAAGCAATTAAAATAATTTTTTCTTTAGCTCTAGTTAAGGCAACATAAAATAAACGAATTTTTTCAGATATTTCTTCTTGAATTTGTTTATTTTTTATTAAATCCTTATATATTGTTGATCTGATTCCTTGATCTATAAAAGGCGTAATTAATCCATAATTATTATCATACATAAAACGTTCTTTTATATCACTTAAATTAAATTTAGCATATAGTCCACTATAATAACAAATATGATATTCTAATCCTTTAGATTTATGAATCGTCATAATCTTTACACCATCAGAGGAGTTAAAAGATGGCAATGTAATATCATAATTCATTTCTTGTAATCTACATAAGTAATTATAAAAATCATAAATAGTATAGCCTATATCAGTCAAATTACTAGCTAGTGTAATTAAATAATCTAAAATTGTTAAATGCTTATCTACATCACCAACTGTAATAATTTTATTATACATATCAAATTTATCAATTATTTGTTCAATAATTTCTTTAGGGGTTAACATATGATAATCTATGCTATTAATTATTTCCATCAACTTACTTTTTTCATAATTTTCTTGAATAAAATAATTAAATATTTCATTATCAGTAGTACTAAATAAATAACTACGTAGAACACTTACAAAAGAATACTTAAAATCTTGATTAGAATAGTTATTTAACATTAAATTTAAAATATTTTTTATTATAGAAATATCCATACTATTACTAATAGATTCATCTTTATATACTGCAAGAGGAATATTTAAATATTCAAATATTTTTTTATATAAATTAAAATTAGTCGCTCGATCCATTAAAATGACTATATCTTCATACTTAATAGGCCTTTTTTGTAAACTGTCTTTATCAAATACTAAATATTGTTTTTCAATTTTTTCTTTTATATCATGAGCAATACAAAATGCTTCTATTTCCTCTTTAGAATATCCTATTTGTTTATCATAACTATAATTTAAAATTTCTAAATCATTAGAGTGATTCATTTTTCCTTCGTTTTCATATGCTAAATTACCAAAAATCATCTGATGAGTTTCTTTATAATTGGCCCCACCAATAAAATCATCCATAATACAATTAAATATTAAATTAATATTATCTAAAACTTCTCTTCGTGATCTAAAATTCTTATTTAAATCTATTTTTATGCCCGTAGAATTTTGAGAATATTCATCGTATTTAGATTTAAATAAAAGTGGATTAGCATTTCGAAAGCGATAAATCGATTGCTTAATATCTCCAACCATATAGACATTATTATCTTCAATTAATGAAATAAACTTATCTTGAAGATCATTCGTATCCTGATACTCATCAATCATTATTTCATTTAAACTTGCTTTTAATTCAAGAGCTATCTCTTTATTTTTTTCCAGTACACTTATTGCCATTTTGGCTATGTCATTAAATTCATATAAGTCAGTTTTGAATTTATAATTATTTATTCTTTTATCAAGCTCTTTAATAATAGTAATTATTATTTCAACATATTCTTTGGTCTTATATATAGAATCTTTAATCTCTTCCTTATCTTTATAACAACATAAAATAGAAAGTTCTTTTAATAAAGAGCTTATGTTATCTTTAGTTTTCTTGGCTTCTTCTGTAGCATTTTTAGGCAGTCTTGGTAAAACATTTAAATTTTGTTTTACTTGATCATAATTATCTGATATTAATAACTCAGCTAAAGCATTATATGCTTGCATATAATAATCGCTATCAACATATTCTTCTAAAGTTTCAAATTGTTGATTAATAATAGCTATTTTATTTAACAAAATATTTTCATATTCTCTTATTTTTTCTAAAATATATTCATCATTATAAAAGTAATTTAAATAATTATTTAAATACTCTTCTTTGTCGTATCTCATGTCTAATTTAGCATTAATATCTAAAATAGATTTTTTTATACTTTTATCATCTTTTTGACAAAAATCATCAATTAATTTTAAAAACTTTGAATCTTTTATTGTATAAAAATAATTAAATATTTCATCTATTATATCTTCTTTTTTCATCTTAATAATATTAGAATCAATAATCGAAATATTGGAAGATACATTAAGTAAATAATTATATTTTTTTACTATAGTAAGACAGTAGGAATCAAAAGTTGTTATATATGCATTATCTATTCTTGATAATTGTTCTTGTAAAGTTGGCTCTTCAGCTATTTTTTTTCTAATTCTAATTTTCATTTCTTCAGCTGCAGCTTTGGTAAAAGTTAAAATTAAAAGTTCATCGATATTTACTCCATCTTTTAACTTTCTAAGAACTCTTTGCGATAGTACAGCAGTTTTACCTGATCCAGCACCAGCACTAACAATTATATTAGAATTATCTAAATTAATCGCTTCATTTTGTTCTTTAGTCCATCGTGGCATTTTTTCACCTCCTAATTTAATTATCGTTTAAAAAGTCTTGATAATTAACTGATTTTAAATTATTCATATCTTCTTCTTTTTTATAGCAAATATCTTTAAATTTGCAAAATTCACACCCAATATTTTTATTATCTATTACTTTAGGATTAATACTAAATTCTGCATTTTCTATGGCTTTTATTGCTTCATTTATTTTTTCATCAACTAAAGAAATAATTTTATTAATTTGTTCATTGCTTAGGACTTTAGCATAGCTATAAAATCCTTTAGAAGACATTTTTAATGATTTTATAAATTTACTACTTGTATAGGTCTGATCAAATTTTGATAAAATATTTTCATTATCATTGCTAAAACCATCTAAATAATATAATTTTTCTATTTCATGATCATAATCTTTTCCATATTGAAAACTAATATTTTCATGAATTATTTTTTGTAAATAAAATCCAGCAATGTTAATATCTTCTTTAAATACATGTTTTAATAAATATAAATATATTGGTAATTGCATAGATAACCCATAAATTAGATTATTAATATTAACATTAGGAATCCCGGTTTTATAATCAATAACTGCTATATATTTTTGATTATCAATTTCATCATATTTTATTTTATCTATAATACCTACAAAATTAACATCTATTTTAGACTGTATAGGTACTGTAATTTTTTGTTCATATAATGTTTTATTAAGTAAAGAATATTGATCTTGAGCTTTGATAATTTTAATTATTTCTTGTAATTTTATTTTTAAACGAGATATAAAATGTTCTTCTTTAGCATTAAAATTTTTATCTTTAATAAACTCTTGAAAACTAGTTTCAAAATCAAAATCTTCTTTAAAAGCTAATGATAATATATAATGAAATAAATTTCCAATAAAAGTCATAAAAGTTTCTTCATACTTATCTAACTTTAAAATATTAGCTATATAATATCTAAAACTACAATGATAAAAGTTATCTAAGCTAGAATAAGATAATGTAAGTTTACTATTTATAAATTTTCTAAATAAATTTACATCAATTTGATGGTATTTATTATCATAAGCAAGGTATGGCAAATCTTGATAATTATTATATAAAAGGCTTAAATTAGGATCTATGATATTATATTTTATAAAATTATCAAGTAAAGATGCTAATTTTAATTTATTATAAATATGAGAATAAGAAAATTCATTATTCTCTATTGTTTGTATCGGAAGATTTAATTGTTCTATTAATACAGAAGGATAACAATCTACTGATTGTTGCTTTTGTTTATACGTAATTATTAAATTAGAAAAGCTACTTACTTTATTAATCACTTTTTGCTTTTCTAAAATATTTTTTTCTAATGAAGTTAGTATGCCATTCTGAGTTTTTTTTGCATCTGATAAATAATCTTCATCTTTAAAAGTTAAAGGACAAATTCCTTCATTAAAGCCTAGTAAAAAGTAGTAAGCATCTTTATCAATCATTTGATCAAAATCTATTATATTGATGGCATTTACAAGTTTTTTATCTTGCAGATAAGTATTTTTTAATTCTTCTTCAATACAATAAATTACAATGTCATCAATAGATGTAAATTGATATTTATTACAAACATCTATAATATAATTATAAATCTCATCTTTTTCTATTTTATTTAATGCACTTTCTAAGTCTTTGCTATTTTTTAATTCTTCTAAAAATAACTTTACAGAAATAGTGCCATATATTTTTTTCTTTTCAGCTAGATTTAAAGGAATATTATACATTGCAAAAAATCTTTTTATAGCGATGTAATAATCTTGATTTAAATTTACAATAAATATTTTATTAATATCGATTTTATCTAATAATTTTAAAATAGATATAGCTACATAATTAACTTCTTCTTCAAGCGTTTTTAACTTTTTTACAGCTGGAATATAATTTTTAGTTTCTTCATTTAAATATAAATGTTCATATTTTTCAACTTCTTTTGCAATATATGGATCTAAAAAAGTATCAATTACCACTATACGAGAAATACTTTCTTTAAATAGAGGCGTTTTTATAATTAAATTATTTAATTCTAATTCTTGATATAAAGAATCAATAAATAGAAAATTATCCAAATAAACTTTAGCTATATCAAATTTATAATGATATTTTTTTATTAAGTAGTAAATTGCTTTTTGATTAGTATATCCAAAATAGTTATCTACAAATTCTTTTAATGACATAATCTTTAAATTAAGTAATTGTTTAGTATCATTTAAATATTTTAAAATAATTTTCTTATTACTTGTAATTACTAAATCATTTTGTTTTAAATTCTCAAGCATGTGAACAACTCCTATAATTAAATTATATCATATAAGTTAAAGCAACTAATTAAATTGTTATAAAAAAAGCACTTCATGTTAGTGCATTATACTTTTTTTAAGATAAACCATTTACATCCATAAGCGCAATATAAAGTTATATATTTTTCAACATTATCAATATTATTATGTTCTTCTGCTCTTTGGGGATTTTTAAACCCTTTTAAGCGCAATTTTGAATAAGACCAATCTCCAACAATATAATCAAAATCTTGAAAATAATCAGTGTATCTTTCTACAAATGCAGATGCATTAAAACCATCCTTTTCATTTCTAATTAATTCATAAACATTATTATCTACAGTTATTGTTTCCATTTTATCTCCTTAATAAAGTAATAGCAATTACTGCTCCTACTAAAATTTCTGTTGCTACAAAACTTACAATCATTAATGCATCAACAAATCCATTACCAGAGGATAAAGTTGGCGGGTTTAAAGCCTTATATACAATTTTATTTATCTTTCCCTTTAAATTATTATCATCTAAACTCAAATGATATTTTTTTAATATTTCTTCATTTAATTTAATTAATTCTTCATTAGATAATTCTTTTATATCAGCCATATTTTTACCTTGCAAGTAATAAATATAAGGATTAAAAACATTTTCATTAACTTTTTCAAAAGTAATCTTATTATTAATTCGATATAAAGCTTTATCCCAATATTCTTTTAAATGTTGAACACTACGTCCTTCAAAAAAGAATTTTTCATAATCTTTAACTTCTTCCTCAGTAATAAATTTATCTTTATATTTTTTTTCAATCATATCAATTATAATTTTATAAATTGTTAAAAAAGAATTAAAATCTTTAGTTTTTACATAATTATCTAAACAATCATTAAATTTTACTAATTCTTCGGAATTTTTTAAATATTTCATTAAATTTTGATTTAGCAATTTATAATCATTTAGTAAAATAGGATTTATAAGATCTATTTCATTATATATATGAGTAAGAATTGTAACAATTTTAACTTCAAATGATGGATCTTGTTTATTAGCCATATATTTATTAATAGCATTTAATAAAGCATTTAGTATAATAATCACCTACTTTACTAAAATCATTATATCATAATTACTCTTCAATTGGCACATTTATTAATGAACTATTTTTTTCAAGCAATCCCCCATAAATACTTGGAACAATTCCTTCTACAATTTGGGATGATAATAATATTTCACACTCATTATTTACTTTCTTAGAAGAAAAAGGAATAATAATTTGTTCTTTTAAACTTACCGTCATATATACTTCTATTAAAGAATTATTTATGCCATAATCTTTAACTCTAGTTTTTAAAGAAGTAGTCAATGTACTTATGTATTCGATTTTAACAGGTAATTTTGGCCCAACATTAGCAAAATAAATATTCTCAGTTCCTATACCTATTGGAACATAAATAATATATCCTCCTTTAAGATTATGATCTTGATCTTTTTTTTCTAATGCTGTCTTAATATTTTTAGCTACATCTAATACTACTTCATATGCCGCTTCTAAATTAAAATCAACGGCAACAATCTCATTATCTTTATTTTTATTTAAAATAACTATTTTACTTAAATCATGATCATCTAATAATTGCTGATCAAAAGATGAAGTAATGATATCACTACTCTCTTTGTGAATTTTTTGCTCTGCTATTTGTAATACTTTAGGTCCAATAACCTTATTAAAATGATTTAACATAAAAAAAGAAATAGTTAATATTATAAAAATCAAAAAAAGACATATTGTAGAAACTTTAAATTTTATTTTTTTTTAATTTTAATTTCATATTACATTTTATGCAAACAAAAAGGAAATTATATAATTCCCCAATTAAAATATATATTCAAAAAAATAAATATTCCAGCTAAAAAGGCAATAATAACTATTATAGTTAGTATTGTAATTATAATTTTATTAGATTTAACATCTTCTTGTAAATCTTTAAAATCTTCAAAATCTTCTTTGGATAAATTAAATGACTTTGTATAAAATGAATTATCTATTTGATTTTTTACTTCTGATTTTACAACATCTTTTATTTTATCAGTATCAAAAGGCTTTACCTGATCGCTTAATGCTCCCATTACTTTTGTATCATCATCTCCCTTTAAATCTTCAAATAAATCTAAAGGATCAGAAGACTGATTCTTTTTACTTAATTCATTAGCTGTAATTGTATTTATTAAACTCATGAGTTTTTGTTCTTCAGGAGTAATATTTTCTGCTTGTTCTTCTTCATCATCAGGTTTTGATAGATTTAGCCCCTTTAAAATATCATATTGTGTATCACGAATTTTTTTTAAACGCTCTTTTTGATAATCAACAGTTTTATTCTCATGTGCTTTTTCTAAAATAGCATTAATATCATATTCTTTAGTTTTTTCTAATTCAATTTCTTCTTCGGTTTGAGGAATATCAAAATTTAGTTTTTTTCGTTCTTTATTAGAATTATACTTTTGATCAAGTAATTGACGCAGATCATCTAAATTAATACTAGTACCATTATCGCTTAGTACAGAAACATTAGAATTTACATTAAAATCTTCAACAGTTTGCTTTTTTACTTCTTGATAAAGTTGTTCGTTTTTCTGACTTCGTCTTCCAATAGAGTTAGAAGATTTATAATATTTGTCCATTCTACTGTCCATATATATCACTCCACTATTATAATAACATAACTCGACAAAATTTAAAACTTAATTATTTGCTTTTTAGAATGATTTCAGTATATAATTAAATATGAGGAGATGATTTAATGGATATTTTAGAAGTAGAAAAAAGCAGTTGCATAGGATGTGGCGCATGTATAAGTATTGATGAAGAACATTTTGATTGGGATGACGATGGATTATCAAAAGTTATTTCTAATAATAATTTAAAATCAGAAAATCTAACAGAAGCTATAGAGTCTTGCCCTACTCAAGCAATAACTATTGCTAAAACTGATGAAGTATATGACGGAAATATTACAAGTAGCGAACCAGATTTTCAAACTTTAGAAAATAATGTAATGGCTAGCTCTTCTCAAAAATCATAAAAAATAGCTACTTATAATGTATAAAAGTAGCTATTTTTTAAATAAAGAATTTCTAATTTCAATTAAATCATGATTGGCAATATAAATGCATACTTTACATGCTTTTTTTATATTAATAAATCCTAATTCTTTAATGATGATATCACTATTTTCTTGAATATTATATTCTTTTGCTTTTAAGTTTGACAATTTATCATTATTAAATACTCTTTCTAAAATAAGTGAATCACTCATATAAAAAGTAAAACTATTTTTTAAAGACATATTTTGAATACGCATTTTATCCTCGATTAATACTGAAGCATTAGTTTTTAACTGATAAGTAATTGGTTTAATAACTTTTTTAGGGTTTATTTTTTTTAAAAACTTAATATCATTATTTTCATAAATAGTATTTTTTAAAGTAAATCCTGGAGAATCTATAATAGTCAATTGATCTGTAATTTTAATATTCATGAAATCTAGTGTTGTATTAGGAACTAAACTAGTAGTTATAGATGTGTAATTTAAATGACATGAATTTATAATTTGATTAATTAAGCTACTTTTGCCAGCATTTGTAAATCCCAAAAAATAAATTAAAGAAAAATTTTGGGATTTTAAATAATTTATAATCATATTAATATTTTGATTTTTTTTAGAACTTACAAAAAATATATCTTCAGCAATATTATATTCCTCTTGTAACCATGTTTTTATTTTATTATATTTAATTGAACTTGGAATAATATCACTTTTACTAATAACTAAAGCTTTAGGATTTTTTAACTTTTTATACACATTTAAAGTTGCTTTATTTATGTTTAGAAAGTCTAATAAAAAAAGACAAAATGCTTCACTATGATTTACAATATCTAAAATTTTATTTTGATCAGTTGGTAAAGTAACAATTTTGGCGTCGTTATAGTGAATTATTTTAAAACATCTTTCACAAAATTCAGCATTTTTTGTTTTTGTCTTAGGTTGATATCCCAAAGCATTTTTATCAACACTTTGTAAAGTATAACCACAGCCTTTACATTTTTTAGTCATGATACTCTCCTTTAGTAAATAACCCTTTTTTAGATAAATGTTTCATTATTTTTCTTTCAATAAAGCGATTGAACTTAGTTGGTAAAAAATCTGATTTACTTATAGGATTAACTAAAATTGAAGTAAATCCCATTTTATTTGCTCCTAAAATATCTGTTAGTAGTTGATCTCCAATAGCAGCTATTTGAATATCTTCTAAATTATACAAAGACATTATTTTTTTATACTTACCACTTAATGGTTTTTTTGCCATACAGGCTGTATCTACATTAAAACCTTCTTTAAAAGGTTCTAATCTTTTCTTGCCACTATTTGAGATAATAATTACTTTAAATCCCATATCTTTTAAACCTTCAATAAGTTCTTTTTCTTTAACGCCTGGAACATCACAATTAATTGGACATAAAGTATTATCTAAATCAAATAACAAACACTTTATTCCAGATTGCTTTAGGGCTTTATAATTAATTGAAAAAATACTTTGATAGTATTTATCAGGTACAAAAATATCCACTATTTATCCCATCCTTTATTTATTTAATGAATTTAATTTTTTATAATGTCTATCAAAAATTTCTAAAAATGTATTTATTTCATCTAAAGTAGTTAGATAAGATAAAGAAATTCTAATAGTAGACTCAGCTCTTTTTTTATCATTATAAACAGCCATTATTGTCGGACTTAAATTTTTAGTTGAACAAGCTGTTGTTGTACTTATATATACATTATCAGAGGCTAAAGCATGAACAAAAGTCTCACTTTTAATATTCGATAAACTAACATTTAAAATATGAGGAATTGAATAACTAGTATTATTTATTTTAATATCTGCATACTTTCGTAAATTATATGTTAACTTTTCATTTAATTTACTGACAAAATGTTCCTTTTGTTCTAAATTCGTTAAGGAAATTCTTAAAGCTTTAGATAGGGCTACTATAAGAGGCAATGGTGGTGTTCCAGGTCTTAAACTGTTTAATTTACTTTCTCCATGAAACAACGGTTCCAAAATAATCTTTTTTGATTTATATAAAAAGCCAATTCCTTGCGGACCATATATTTTATGACCTGAAGCACTAGCTAAGTCAACATCATGTAAGTTTACATTTACTTTTCCTAAAGCTTGAGTTATATCAGAATGAAAAATAGTATTTGGATTTTCTTTTTTGATAATTTGTCTAAGTGTTTTTAAGGGTTGTCTAACACCTAATTCGCTATTTACAGCACAAATACTTACAAATATAGTCTCTTTAGTTACCTTTTTCTTTAAATCATCAAACTTAATTACCCCATTTTCATCATTATCTACATAAGTGATTTCAAAACCTTTTGTTTTCAAATAATTACATATACTATAAATTGAAGGATGTTCTAAATTAGATACAACAATATTTCTACCATATTGGGAATAATGATTTATAATTCCTTTAAATGCCATATTATTAGATTCAGTTGCTCCACTAGTTATAATTATTTCCTCTTGATCAACATTTAGTAAATCCCCCATTTGTTTTAAAGCACTATTTAGTAACTCTTTGGATTTAACACCTAATTGATGTATAGAATTAGAATTACCTATATACTCTTTACTAGCTTTATTATAAGAATCTAGTACGTCTAAAGAAATTGGTGTAGTCGCACTATAATCTAAATATATCATTATTACCACCTAAACACATTATAAACTAAATTATTTAAAAGGTCTATATATAATAAAAAATAAAGGCTACATAATCACAATTTATTCTTTCATAATAAAAAAGACCCAAACTTTCTATTTGGCATCTTTTTGTTCTATACTATCTTAATTCACTAATTTTTATATCATCCATGTCTTCAAAAACTTTATTCTCACCTACCATTGCCCAAATAAAATTATAAGAACTAGTTCCGCTTCCGGCATGGATAGACCAACTAGGTGAAATTACAGCACTTTCATTTTTAACAACAATATGTCTGGTTTCATTAGGTTGCCCCATATAATGCATCACAACATTTTCTTCATCCATTCCAAAATAGAAATAGACTTCCATTCGACGTTCATGAGTATGTGCTGGCATTGTATTCCAAACACTACCATCTTGCAAGCAAGTACACCCCATCATTAATTGACAAGTATCTACAATACTAGAATGGATTAATTGATTAATAACTCTTTTATTAGAAGTTTGGCTACTTCCACAATCAACTTTTTTGGCATTTTTGATATTTACCAATACAGTTGGCTTGTTTTCATGAGCAGGAGCAGAAGCAAGATAAAATTTTGGATTTTCTATAGCTTTAAAAACTATGTTATGATGTCCTTTACCAACATATAAAGCATTAAGATTATCTAATTCATATTCTTCTTCATCAACAATAACGCTTCCCTTAGAACCAATATTAATAATTCCAAGTTCACGTGACTCTAAAAAGTAGTTCATTCCTAAGTCTTTTTTTACATCAATTGCTTGATCTAATATTAATTCTTTATTTTTGGGCTCTGCTCCTCCAAATATAATTCTATCTATATGAGAATACGTTAAATTAATCTTATCTTTTTGAAAAATATTTTCTACTAAAAACTCATCTCTAATCTGCTGTGTATCATATTTTTTAAAATCTTTTGGATTTGCTCCATATCTTACATTCATTTAATTATTCACCCTTCTTTTATAAGTTAAATTTATATCCGGCTGATTATGGAAAAAAATTATACAAATCAATGTTTGTTCAGGATCAATAAACCCTTTTATTTCATATCTTAAATTAGCTTTAGAACATAATTCTGCTAAATATTTTTCTTCATCTAAAGCCATAATTTTAGTTACAGCACTATAACTATTAGTACTCGTTTTTTGATTTTCTAAAGTACTTATTGATTTAGCATACATGTCAAATATAGATATTAATCTAGCTTGCTGGGCTTCATCTGGCAATTCTTTTACTCTATCTATTAATTCTTCAATTTGACAAAATATTTGAGTTATGAGCTCTTTTAATTGATTAGCATCATAATCATTAACAATAACTAAATTTTGAATTTCTTTTAGTATAGGATTTATTAAATCCGTTAATTTCATCCTTAGATAAGCTGATATTGATGCTAATTCATCAATAGTTGTTAAAAAAGATATTCTTAAACTATAAAATTTTTTACTATCTTTATATAACTCCTTATCTATTTGTCCATTTTGATGTTTTATTATAAAATCATTTATTATATCTTTTACTTCCATAATCTTTACTCCTACTACTTTCTACATTTTACTTGGTATATCTATAACCAATAGATTTAATAACTGCTTGATAACTCTATTTAATAATTGTAAAACATATCCCCAATTTTGTTGTTTATCGATACTAGCTGTACTAACATGATTAGTTTGATAAAAACTATTAGCTAAAACACATAAATTATATATATAATCTGCAATAAAAACTGGTTTACGTGCTTTATAAGCATTATTAATTACTTCAGGGACTTCTAAAATTTTGAGTCGTAATTTTCGATCAATATCATTATAAATTTTATTACTACTTTTAATAACATCAATATTTAAGTTTTTTAGTATTTTATTAATTCTAACATATGTATATAAAATATATGGTCCAGTTTTACCAATTACATCAGAAAACTTATTTAAATCAAACACATAATCTTTTTCTCTGGAATTCTGTAAATCAGCAAATTTTAAAATAGCATTTACTATTTTGTCTATATCTTCTTGAGCCATATGTTCATTACTAGTTTTTTTAGAAATAAATATTTTTTTAGTCTCTTCAAATAATTCTTGTAAAGATGGAGCATTGCCATCTCTGGTTTTATATGGTTTATTATCAGTTCCATTAACTGTTCCATAACCTAAAAACTCTAAATTATTATAAGGATAAATATCTGCCAAATCAGCTGCTCGAAAAACTTGTTCAAAATGTAATTCTTGACGATTATCTACAACATATAAAATATGATCTGGATGATATTTATTTACTCTATCAAAAATTGTAGCTAAGTCAGTAGAAGCATATAAATATGCACCATTACTCTTTTTATATAAAAGTGGTGGAATTTCTTTAGTATCAGTATCTTTTTTTACATCAACTATTAAAGCTCCTTGGCTTTCTTGACATAAAGATTTTTTTTGAAGAATTTCTTCTACCTGTTTTAAATATGGATAAGCATCGCTTTCGCCATTCCATAAATCAAAATGAACATCTAAGTAATCGTATAATTTTTTCATATCAGAAACTGAAACTTCTAATATTTTTTTCCAATATTTTTGATATTTGGAATCATTGTCTTGTAACTTTTTAGTAATTAAAGCACAACATGTTTTTAATTTTTCATCTTCTTTACATAAATTACTAATTTTAGGATAAATTCTATTTAGTGTATCAATATTAATATCATTTATAGAGATATTTTCCTCTTCTAATCCATAAATTACCTGTCCTATTTGTAGACCATAATCTCCTAAGTGTATATCAGCAATAACCTCATGCCCCATAAATTTTATAATCCTTTTAATTGATTCTCCTACAATTGCAGTGCGCATGTGGCCAACATGTAAAGGCTTAGCAACATTAGGTCCACCATAATCTATTATAAATTTTTCTTTAATTTCCTTTTTTAATCCTAAATTTTCATTATTTATAACTTCTAAGTTTTCATTAATAAATTCATCACTTAATGTAAGATTTATAAATCCTGGTAAAACAAATTCTATTTTGCTAAACACTTTTTTTAACTCTTCATCAACATTAGATAAAAGGTTGCTTCCTATAACTTGAGGAGCTTGATGATATATTTTACTTAATTTAAATATATCGTTACATTGATAATCACATAAATCTAAACGATTAGAAACATTAACAGTTACTTTATCAATATTATAACCACTAGTTAAAAATAATTTTTTTACATATTTTTCTAATTTTTGGGTAATCATTTTTTAGCTCCTTTCTTTTTTTTCTTTTTTAAACAACGAATACTAAGTAAAATCATAATAAGTACACAAATATATACGTTAATACTACCAACTGTTAAATCAAAAGTTAAATCACTATATATTAATGTATCAGTATATCGTAAAATTATATTAGTTGTGTTAATAATAATAGTAAAAATACTACCAACTATAAACATTATTCCAAAAGCTTTTTTAAATGATTTAACAGCTTCTTCATTATCTCTAAACCAAAGCCCTACTAATCCTCCTAACAGCCCAACAAAAATATACATAATTATACAAGCCAAGTATGACTGCGAATATAGAATAAAAGGCAGTGGCATAAACATAACAGAAGCAATTAAAGGAAAAATATAAAATAATCTTTTATATCTAGCCTCAATTATTGATCCGATAAAAATGGCTAGATTATTTGCAACAAATATTAAAGTATTATAATTTACTTCACTAGGATTTTTAGATGTTAAATATAAATTGATAGGTAAAATATACATAATAATTGCTACCATAATTAATAAAAAGAGATCTTTTTTATATTCCTTTAACATGTAATCACTTCTTTTCAAGGTTATTATAACACACATATATCCAATTTATTTTAAATTTTAATAATAGTTTTAAAAAATTAACATAATTTTTATTAAGGGTGTGAATTATGTTTTTAAGTATAATTAGTTGTATGTTAAAAAATTTAATGTTTTTTACAGGAAGTTATTCTAATAATATATTTCCTGATCCATTAGATAAAGATGAAGAAGAGAAAACCATCAAATTAATGCTTGAAGGAGATAAAAGTGCTCGCAATAAATTGATTGAACATAACTTACGTTTAGTTGCTCATATTGTTAAAAAATTTGAATCTAAAAATAATAATACTGATGATTTAATAAGTATTGGAACTATTGGCTTAATAAAAGGAATTGATTCATATAATAACAATCATAAAACCAAAATAACTACCTACTGCGCAAGATGTATTGAAAATGAAATATTAATGTATTTTAGAGCTAATAAAAAAAATGAAAATAATGTGAGTTTAAATGATTCTATAGGTTTTGATAAAGATGGCAATGAAATGAATTTAATTGATATAATTAAAGATGACTCAATTGATTTTTTAACTAAAATTCACAATCAAGATAGCATTAATTTATTAACTGCTTATTTAAATAAATTAACTAAACGTGAAAAAGAAATAATTATTAAAAGATATGGTCTTAATAATTGCAAAGAACAAACGCAAAAAGAAATTGCTAAAGAAATGAAAATTTCTAGAAGTTATGTATCCCGAATTGAAAAAAGAGCTTTAACCAAAATACTCAAAGAATTTATTATTAATAAACATGAAATATAAAAAAAGAATTTAGTTTATACTCCATAATCTAAATTCTTTTTTTTAATAATTATTTTTCTTATTAAATCTATAGGTATTACACTAAATGCAATAACTAAAACAAAGAAAAATTCAAAAATGCTTAATCCGTAAGTTCTAAATAAATTTCCTCCAAAATATATTAAATATATTTGAATAAATATTATGATGCCAAAAATTGCTAAAAATATTTTATTCTTGCTTATATTAGCTAATATATTTATTCTTTGACTTCGAGCATTAAAAGCATTAAATATACTTATAAAAATAAATAAAGCAAAATAAGCCGTCATGAGATATTTATAATTTTCCCCTACTCTAATAAATATTCTAATAAATGGCAATTTTAAAAATAAAATACATAACAAAGCTGAATATAAGCCTGTAAAAAATATTTCACCATACATATACTTGTTAATTATTGGCTCATTCTTTTTTTTAGGATACTCACTCATATATTCAAGTAAAGGTGGTTCAAAAGAAAATGCAATACCAGCTAATGTATCCATAATCATATTAATCCACAACATTTGAATAATAGTAATAGGCGTATTTATTCCAATAAATGGCCCAACTATTGATAATACAACAGCACAAATATTAACTGTTAATTGAAATATAATAAATTTTCTAATACTTTTAAAAATAGTTCTTCCAAATAAAATAGCTTTACTAATAGAGGCTATATTATCATCTAAAATAACTATATCAGCAGCTGCTTTTGCAACTTCTGTACCACTTCCCATGGCAAAGCCAACATCACATTTTTTTAAAGCCGGAGCATCATTAACGCCATCCCCAGTCATACCTACTACCAAATGTTGTTTTTGAGCAATTCTAACTAATCGTGATTTATCACTAGGCAAAGCTCGAGCTACAATTCTTATCTTAGGTAAAATTTTAGCAACTTCTTCATCTGATAATCTATTTAAGTCATTACTAGTTAGGATTAAATCATTATCACTTTTTATTAAATTGATTTCTTTGCCAATAGCTATGGCTGTTTGCTTAGAATCTCCGGTGATCATAATGGTTTGAATATGAGCTGAATTTACTAAAGCTAAACCCTCAATTGATTCTTTTCTAATCTCATCTTTAATTAATACTACTCCTACTAAAGTTAAATTATCAAAATAGTTAGAATTTTTAGTATCCTCATTTATTGCTAATACTATTACTCTAACCCCTTTAGATGTTTCCTTAGTAATTGTATCATTAATTTGATCCTTATGTAGAAATACTTTTTTTATTCCTTGTTCATTATAATAATAGCGACAATGAGGCAAAATCTTTTCTGGAGCTCCCTTTATTAAAGACATTTTTTTACCCATGTCAATTGTTGTAACTGCATATTTATCCGTACTATTAAATGGTAGTTTATCAATTATCGAAATATTATTAAATTTCTTTTTAGCAAACTCTAAAAGTGCTCGATCAGTTATATTTCCTCCGATTACTTTTCCTGCGTTATCTAACATACTAGCATTATTAACTACCATACATAAATCTACTAAATATGCTAAATTCTTGTGTTTATCTATTTCTAAATGAGTTGTGTATCTTTTATTATCCCCTGTTACTAAGGCTGTAACTTCTAATTTTCCTTTAGTAATAGTTCCTGTCTTATCTGTAAGTAATAAATTAATGCTTCCGGCTGTTTCTATACCTACTAGTTTACGAACTAAAACATTGCTTTTAAGCATTCTTTTCATATTTGATGATAAAACTAAAGTTATCATCATCGGTAATCCCTCAGGAACTGCTACCACAATTATTGTTACACTCAAGGTAAGCGCATATAACAAATGTTCAAACATTAATCGATAGTTAGTTACCGTATTTACAATTTCAGATAAATTAAAATGATTTTGAATTACGATTACTGAAAATAAATATGATAAAGATACTAATAGTGCTCCCATATATCCTATTTTACTAATTATATTTGCTAAACCTCTTAGTTTTATTTTTAAAGGGCTTTCAGGTTGCTTTTCTTGAATTTCTAGAGCTAATTTTCCATATTCAGTTTTGTCGCCTACACTTTCAATTAGCATTTTCCCATCTTTGTCAACTACTACACTACCTCTTAATAATTTATTATCTTTACTTACTGTTTTTTCTTTTTCTTTTGTTTCTCCATTTAATATAGATTCATCTACTTCAATGCAACCTTCAATTAATATGCCATCTGCTGGTATTTTATCTCCTGATGATAAAAATACTACATCCCCAACAACTATATCATCAATTAATATTTCACATATACAATTATTTCTTAAAACTTTTACTTTTACTTTATCTACTTCACTTTCTAATTTTTTAAAAGCTTGCTCACTACCATACTCAGAAATTGATGATATAAAAGAAGCAATAAAAATAGCTATAAGAATTCCTAAGGTTTCAAACCAATCAAAATCTTGAAATAAAAAAACTATTTTAATCCCTAGTGCTATTAGTAATATTTTTATAATAGGATCTCCTAAAGACTCTATAAGCAAACTTAAAAAACCATTTTGCTTATGATTGGTTATTTTATTACTTCCATATTTTTTTCTAGATACAATTACTTCTTCATCGCTTAAACCTTTGCTTTGATAATTATTCATATTGCCCTCCAAAACAATATATGTTAAGTAAATACAAATTATTACCAAGATCAAACAAAAAAAGACTGATAAATTTATCAGTCAATATAACGATTAAATTCTCTAAATTCTAAAGAATTTTCTAAATTCGTTTCATCTAATTCTTTAAATAGTTTCTTCTGAATTCGATCTAGTTTTGTAGGGATTACAACTTTTAATATGACTATCATGTCCCCTTTTCTAAATGAATCTGGAACTTTTATACCTTTACCACGTAATTTTAATTTATCTTGATTTTGAGCTCCGGCTTTAATATCTAATATAACATTTCCTTGAAGAGTCGGTATTTCTTTTTTACAGCCTAATACTGCTTGAGTAACAGTAATTGGTACTTCTAAATAAATATCTTCCCCATCTCTTTGAAATAATGGATGATCTTTTACTTTAAATTCAATATAAATATCCCCATTAGGGCCACCATTATATCCAGCTGAACCTTTTCCCGTAATTCTGATTTTATTACCGGTATCAACTCCTTCAGGTACTTTAACAACAATATCTTTATTTTTAAGTACATGTCCTTTACCACGACAAGCGCTACATGTTTGCCTAAAGGTTTTACCAGTTCCTTGACAATCCGGACAAGTGCTTTCACTTTGGAATACCCCAAACATAGTTTGCTGTTGAGATATTACTCGACCTCTACCATTACAAGTTGAGCAGGTGCTTTCATCAAAACCGCCTTTTCCATTACATTTACTACACTTTTCATCTAAATCTAAATTTATAGTTTTTTCACAACCAAATACAGCTTCCTCAAATGTTAAATTCATTCTAATCAAGCTATCTTTTCCTTTGGCAGGACGATTTTGACGATTAGATCTAGAACTTCCAAATCCAGAAAAGCCACCAAAAGCACTTCCGAAAATATCTCCAAAGATACTGCTTAAATCAATATCATCAGCACTAAAACCAGAGAATCCACCAAAGCCTCCTGCGCCATTATTTTCAAAAGCTGCATGACCAAATTGATCGTATTGACGTCTTTTTTCTTTATCAGATAAAACTGCATAAGCCTCGCCAATTTCTTTAAATTTTTCTTCAGCGCCAGGCTCTTTATTAATATCTGGATGATACTGTTTGGCTAATTTACGAAACGCTCTTTTTATTTCATCATCGGTTGCATTTTTAGAAACGCCTAAAATCTCATAATAATCTTTTTTACTGTTCATTGTTTACCTCCTTATAAATTTTAATAAAATTATCCATTAGCTCATTAAGCAAATCAATCGTAGGTATAAATGCTTCTTCTTTATTTAAATCAATTCCTAATTTTTTTAATTGATTAACTGGATAATCAGTGTTACCAGATTTTAAGAAAGATAAATATTTTTCCTTAAATCCTGCAGTATTATTTAAAATATTCATAGCCACATAGCAAGCACAACTAATACCTATAGAATATTTATATGTATAAAAAGGAGAATAAAAATGAGGAATTCGACACCAATTAATACTACATACATCATCAAATACAACAACTGGAGCATAATATTTACTTTGAATACTTTGCCATAAGTTATTTAAATCATCTTTTGTTAAAGCTTCTTTATTACTAATTTTAACATTTAATTCTTTTTCAAAAGTTGCCTGAAGTGATGCATCATAAAAATTAGATGTAATCATTTCTATTAAATTGTGAATACAATTTAGTTTTTCATTATTATCTAAGGAATGTTCAATTAAATATTTATTTAATAATATTTCATTAGTTAAAGAAGCTACTTCAGCTACAAATATTGTATATTGACTATTATTATACGAATTATTTTGATCACTTAAATATGAATGAATAGCATGACCAATTTCATGAGCCAAAGAAGAAACATTTTCTAGTTTGCCTAAATAATTAGCATAGATCAAAGGGTGTGTATTATAAGCATTTATTTGATACCAACGATTTACTTTACCCTTGTAAACAGCATAATCTATCCAATGTTCATCAAATACTTTTGTTAAAACTTTAGAATATTCATCTCCTAAAATTTGTAGAGCATCTTTAATCATTATCTCTGCTTCTTGAGGCGAATATTTTTTATCGTACTCCTTTATTAAAGGAGCATTTAAATCATATTGATGTAATGTCTTTACACCTAATACTTTTTTTATAATTTTATACCATTTTTTATAAAGATCTAAATGATTTGATATAAAATTTAATAAATTGTTATATAATGACTCATCAACATTATCAGCATATAAAGCTTGCTTAAAAGCATTTTCATATCCTCTAAGTTTTGCCTCTGTATCTACTGCTTTTAAACTAGAAACTAAACTAGTTGCAAAGGTATTACCAAACTCATTTAACTTTTGCATTTTTTGCAAACTAGCTTTTTTTCTAACTTGACGATTTTTATGAGTTGCAAAAAATAGCCCATTAGTACTAGTTATTTCTTTTAATTTCCCATCAACTTTAATACTTCCATATTTTATTTCACTATTATTAAGTAATTCAGAAATATTTTCAAACGATATTAATGATGGTGTGAATGAAGAAATTATAGCCTCTTCATTTGCTGATAAGCTATGTTTTTTATAGCGATATATTTTTTCTAAAGAAAAGCGGTATTGTTCTAATGCACTATTTTCTTTTATATAATCAGTAACAGTTTCTATATTAGCCTGTAATAATTCGGGCATTATAAACGAAGTAATCGTAGAATACTCAACATTTAGATTTACTATTTTATCATACATTTTAATAGCACTTGCATCTGTTATATCACAATCTTTAGAAAACATTGCATAAACATATAATTTTTCTAAATGTTGTTCTATTTCATCGCTTTTTTTAAGTACCTCTTCTAAATTTTTAGAACTATCTAAAATATGATTTTGATATCTATCTAAAGCATGTAAATTTTCACTTACCCATTTAAAATCTTCTTCCCATTTTTGGGTATTTTCATATATACTTTTAAGATCTGCTTTTAAATTAGTGGGAACATTTTGTCTATTTTCAAATTCCAAATTCATATTTTTCTCCTTAAATACCATAAAAAGAGATAGCCAGATCTCTTTTTAATTTGTATTATTTTTCTTCATAATCTGCTTCTTGAACATCATCATTTTTACTTGATTTACTATCTTCTTTAGTATCTGCAGTATTTTGATTTTCTTTTGCTGCTTGTTCATATACCTTAGTTGCTAACTTCATAGCTACTTCATTTAAAGCATCTTTTGCAGATTTAATCTTTTCAATATCATTTTTTTCCATTGCATCTTTAAGGTCTTTAATCTTATCTTCAGCTTCTTTTTTATCATTAGAATCTACTTTATCGCCTAAATCTCTAATGGCTTTTTCTGTAGCAAAAATAATTTGATCAGCTTCATTTTTAAGGTCAGCTTCTTCTTTACGCTTTTCATCAGCTTCTTTATTAGCTTCTGCTTCTTTCATCATTCTATCAATTTCTTCATCAGTTAAATTTGTAGATGATGTTATTGTTATTGATTGTTCTTTATTAGTACCTAAATCTTTTGCTGAAACATTAACTATACCATTAGCATCAATATCAAATTTAACTTCAATTTGAGGAACTCCTCTTGGTGCTGGAGGTATATCTGTTAATTGGAATCTTCCTAATGTTTTATTATCTGAAACCATTGGGCGTTCACCTTGTAATATGTGAATATCTACTGCTGGTTGATTATCTGCAGCAGTTGAAAATATTTGTGATTTACTTGTTGGAATTGTTGTATTTCTTGGAATTAAAACAGTCATAACATTACCTAGTGTTTCAATACCTAGTGATAATGGAGTTACATCTAATAATACTAAATCATCAACTTCACCAGTTAAAACTCCACCTTGAATTGCAGCACCCATAGCAACTACCTCATCAGGGTTAACTTCTTTAGAAGGTTCTTGGCCTAATTCTTTTTTAACTAATTCTTGAATATATGGAATACGTGTAGAACCACCAACAAGAATTACTTTATTAATATCACTACTCTTTAATTTAGCATCTTTTAATGCTTTTCTTACACTATCCATAGTACTATCAAATAAATCACGACATAAATCTTCAAATTTAGCACGAGTAAGTTCTACTTCTAAGTGTAAAGGTCCATCTTCGCCTTGAGAAATAAATGGTAAACTAATTTGAGTAGAAGTCATACCAGATAAATCTTTTTTAGCTTTTTCAGCTGCATCTTTTAGACGTTGAACTGCCATTTTATCTTTTGATAAATCAACACCATTTTCTTTTTTAAATGTATCAACTAAGTAATCGATAATTCTTTGATCGAAATCATCTCCCCCTAATCTATTGTTTCCTGATGTTGATTTAACTTCATATACACCATCACCTAATTCAAGGATAGATACATCAAATGTTCCTCCACCTAAATCATATACTAAGATTGTGTGAAGATTATCTTGTTTATCTGCGCCATATGCTAATGCTGCTGCAGTTGGTTCATTTATAATTCTTTTAACGTCTAATCCTGCAATTTTACCAGCATTTTTAGTTGCTTGACGTTCAGCGTCGTTAAAGTATGCAGGAACTGTGATAACAGCCTCACTAACTTTTTCTCCTAAATAACTTTCGGCATCAGTTTTAAGTTTACTTAAAATTTTAGCACTTATTTCTTCTGGAGTATATTTCTTACCATTAAGTTCTATTTTTTCACTAGTTCCCATTTTTCTTTTTACAGAAATAGCAGTTTTACCAGGATTAGCAATAGCTCCACGCTTAGCTGCTGCGCCAACAATTGTTTCTTCTTTTCCTTTTTCTCCTTTTATTAAAACTACTGAAGGAGTAGTTCTTTCACCTTCTGCATTTGCAATAACTGTAGGATTTCCACCTTCCATTACAGCAACGCAACTATTTGTTGTACCTAAATCAATACCTATTATTTTTCCCATAATATCATTTCCTTTCATTTTTTATTTTATATCAATCTATTTTTTAACGCTCTAACCATTCTTATTTTAAGATCGGTCTAGCAATTTCTTCTTCTAGATTTAAAATGCTATTTTTGTACAATTCATAAGCACAGGGATAGCTCCCATTTTCTATTGCATATATACATGTTTTTATAACATTATCATAAATATCATTATATATTTTTTGAGATCCATCAGATTTATTAATAGCTTCTATAATAATAGGAGCCATTGTTATTCATTTACTTTAACCATAGCTGGTCTGATAACTTTGCCTTTATATGTATAACCTTTTTGTAATACAGTAAGTACTATATTTGGTTCTTCTGTAATAACACTTTCTCTTAAAACAGCTTCCATAGTATAAGGATCAAACTCTTTACCTAAACATTCTATTTCTTTTACTTCAAATTTTTCTAAAACTTTAATCAAATTAGCATAAATTAATTTAAATCCTGCTAAATATTTTTCATCTTCAGTTGTATCCATTTCAATTGCCCGATCAAAATCATCAACAATTGGTAAAATACTTTTAATAAAAGCTTCACCATCATATTTCAATAATTTTTCTCGTTCTTCATTATTACGTCTTATAATATTAGCTAGTTCTGCACTAGTACGTAACAATTTATCGTTTAATTTTGCATTTTCTTCCTTTAAAGATTCTATTTCTTTGTTAGTCTTTACCTTTTTATGTTTATCTTTATGTTTCTCCTCATGCTTTTCTTCTTTTTCTTTACTAATATTTTTTTTAGAATCCAAATCAGCTTGAGTTTCTTCAACATTTGTTTTTTCTTCTTTTTGTAAATCTGTATCTATTGTTTTATCTTCATGAACATTATTTTTTTCTTCATTCATAATCAATCGTTACCTCCAATATTTTTGCTAATATAATCAAGTAAACCAATCACTCTATCATATTCCATTCTTTTAGGGCCAACAATAGCTATTGTTCCCTCTTCTCCATTAATATTATATTTGGTTTTAATAATGGTTACATTTTTATCAAATTCATTTTCCTCACCAATATATACATTAACCCCTTTATCTTTTGCCTCTATTTTTTTTATTAAGTCTTCATCTTCAAATTTAGAAATAATATTTTTAATGGAATCTGCATCACTATATTCTGGCTGTTTTAAAATATTAGTTTTGCCACTAAAAAATATATTAGATGAATTTTTAGTAAAATCATTAAAAGCATCGTAAAAAATATTATATACTGCTTCATATTGGGTAACTTTTTTAGCAATAATTGGTTTAATTTCAAACTCAAGTCTTGCACTTACCTCATCAATTGGTGTACCTACTAGCATTTTATTTATTATTTCACTTGTTTTTACTACTTCATCGATATAAATATTATCTGATAAAGTAAACTGTTTGTTTTCTACTATTCCTTTGTCTGTACAAACTAAAGCAACTATTTTATTATCCGAAAGCGGAATTATACTTACTTGCTTAAGTTCATTATCTTTACTACTTTTACCAAGTACTACCGATGTGTAATTAGTAATTTCCGAAATAATTTTTACACATTCTGTAATAGCGTCACTAACTTCCAAGGTATTATTATGAAATATTGTTTGAAGTTTTAATACATCCTCACCAGTTAATTCTTTAGGTTTCATCAGATTTTCAACATAATATTTATAACCATCTTCACTAGGAATTCTTCCTGATGAGATGTGATTTTTTTCTAAAAGCCCCATTTCTTCTAATGCAGCCATTTCATGTCGGATGGTTGCTGAGGAACATCCTAATTTATTACATAATGATTTGGAACCTACTGGTTTAGCGTTTTTAATATAACTTTCTACTATTTCTTTTAGAAGTTTCTTTTGCCTTTCGTCCACTTCATCACCTCTTAATTAGCACTTGCAATACCAAAATGCTAATATCATTATAATATTATGTTTAGCACTTGTCAATATATGAGTACTAATTTTTAATTTTTTTAATTAATTTTTATTTTTTCTATAATTTTTACTAGT
>CAMMOI010000010.1 GCA_946498375.1 uncultured Mycoplasmatota bacterium
TAACCTTTTTTTGAAAATTCTTTTAAAATATGAGTAGCCCATCTTCTAAATTGAACTGCTCTATCAGAATTAACTCTATATCCAATAGAAATAACCATGTCAAGATTATAATATTGAACATTTCTTTTTACTTCTCTATTTCCTTCTTTTTGAACTAGTAAGAATTTCTTACTAGTTGAATTTTCATCTAATTCATAAGTGTTATATATTTCATTAATATGCATCGTAATATTATTTCTAGTTGTATCAAAAAGTTCTCCTATGGATTTTTGGGTTAGCCACAAATCCCCATCTTCAAATCTAACTTGGACTCCCTTATCATGTGTTTGCCTTTCAAATATTAAAAACTCTGTACTACTACTTCTAATCATTAAATCTTTTACCATCAAATCATCTCCTTTCTTTACATAATCTTTTAGCAGGGTTTACCTTGCGGTATCAACTAAAAAAGCTTATCATTTTTTAACTAAAAACTGCCTATTTGGGTCATTTAATTAAAAAACATCGAAATCTTGATGCGTGCAAACTATATATTGATAAAGATTTTGCTAATTATCCTCTTATATAGCTATATAATTATTTTGTTTAATCCAAATTTGTGCTAAACATTCATTGCAATTTTTATTCCTATTAACACACTGGTTACAATAATTATGGCTTTTATAATAATTTTTCCCTAAATCTTTATATAATTTATAACCACATCTTTCTAAAACAAACTTAGAATTAACATATTTTTTATTATCTCCCCATGCTTCATAAATTATATTTTCTTTTGATTCATTAGAACACATATTTAATAATTTTGTACCTATTCCTAGTCTTTGATATCTTTTATCAACTACTAAATAAAGTATTTCTCTAATATTTTCTAATTTAAGATTATATCTATCTGTTTTTATTATGTTGCTCAAACCACAAGCACCAATTACTTCATTGTTATGTATACAAACATAATAATTATTTATGTCTTTTGATATTGAAGCTATATTATTTTCTAAGATAGATTTGTTTAAATTTAAATTACATGTTCCAAGTAAATTAGTTACAAGTTTAGCAATGGGTATTATATCATCGTGTTTTGCTTTTCTATATGTTAATTCCGTACTTTTTTTCATAAAATACTCCTTATGTTTTATTTATAATTTTCATCTATTTTTAGCTTATTTATTTTACCAATTTTATATTATCTTTTATTAAACAATCTTCTAATGTTTCCATATTATTCAATATATACATTTTTTCGTATTTTCTTTTTAATGAATCATCATAGAAAGGTTTAAATACTTGTTTTAATCTAATTATGAAATCTTTATTATTTCCTCTTTCTATGCATCGTTTTTCCACTTCACTCCAATTATTAAGGTTTGGATATGCTATAGAATACTTTATATTATGCTCATCAAAATAATTAAAATGTTCTGGTTTTAATTGAACTAAAACAACATCATATTTTTTACACGCTTCATTTATTGCATCATAATAATTTTGAGGCCATTTTTCATTTATTTCACGTTTAGTTCCTTTTCTCTGCTCAACAGTTAAATCATTATCAAGAATCTTATGTTTATATGAACTGGATTCTAAATCTATAACATTACTATATTTTCTACCTAAAACACTCTTTCCACACGTTGCAAATCCCGCTATTATAATTGCCATATTTTCACCTTTTTCTTAAAAACTTTATTTTTATACCAGCTTCTTTAAATAATCTAATATCCTGCTACTTTAAAATTTTTAATGATTTATTAAATTGCAATCAATCAGTTTATATTTACTTTTTTTCAAGTTTTTAATTGTCATAATCAAATTTATTTTATTATAGCATAATTTTTCAGCAAAAGAAAAAGTAGAGATAAATCTACTCTATTATTTGCAATAATTTATTAATTCTTCAGTCGTTGGTTTAGCATTTTTTTCAATAACCCAATATTCATTATCTTCATCAAAATTACATCTATATACATCATAAAATAAAGTATCATAATAAATAACATTACCAGTAAAAGTTGTTTTTATCCTAAATCTTGGTACCTCATTATTCATTTTAACGTTCATATAATCAGTAACTAGTAAAATTAATAAAGTAACAAAAACCATCATAAATAAAATAATTGATTGTTTAAATAAACCTAAATGTCTAAAGTTCAAACCAATACCAATAATAAAAATAGTAACTCCTATTGCTGAATAAATTGATCCCCAACTACTTTCAGCAGGACAAATAGTAATAGCTGTTATAACAATAAATAGCCCAAATACAATTAATAATAAATATATAAATTTAGAATACTTTACAATTTTCTTATTGGAATATTCTATGGTATCTAGTATATTTTCTTCTGATCTTTCTTGATAATTATTACAAGTTAAATATTCTCCACTTAATAATTCATTAATTGAAACATCTAATTGTTTACATAATGGCTTGAATAGCGATAAATCTGGCATGTTTCTGCCATTTTCCCAGTTTCCAATTGTTCGATCTGACACTCCCAATTTGTCTGATAATTCTTGTTGAGTCATATTTTTCTTTTTTCTACATTTAGCAATAAACTTTCCAATTTTTTCTTGATTCATAAAATTATTCTCCTTTCACACTACCATTTTATAATGTAAAAGTTTTTTATTACAGGAAACATTTCAAGGGTATCAAACAATAAATTATTTATTTCATCCGTATTTATAACCAATCAAAGTCATTTAAGCTATAACCAAGTTCTTTCATTTTCTCAAATATAATACTTGGAGAAATACCTAATAAAGTATAATAATCTCCCTCAATTTTATCTATAAATATAGAGGCTTTTCCTAAAGGAACATATCCACAACAAGTAAAAATTTTACTTTCATTATTAATATACCAAGTTATTTCATCATCTGTTATATTTTTAAAATGTACATCTACTTTTGAAAAAAATGTCACGGTTTTATTTTGATATAAATCCATAATTGTAACTCCTGTGTAAGCCGTATTTTTATTTTTTGATAATTCTTTTAAATTATTATACGCTTCTTCTTTTGTTTTGGGCTTTTCATATTTTTTTGAATTAAAATATATTATAGTATCAGCAGCTATAATAATTGCTTTACCATTAATTTTTTTGGCAACTGCTTTAGCTTTATTAAATGATAATTCTTCTACATATTTATGAGGCTTTATTTCTTTAGAATTTTCCTTTTCATCACTTACAATAACTTCGTATTTTAATCCTATCATGTTTAATATTTCTTGTCTTTGTTTTGAAGATGATGCTAAAACTACTTTCATTATCTATCCTTTCTATATTAATTTTTAAATTCTTCAGTGTTTTCAATAACTTTATCAGTTTTTAAAAGCATAATTATTCCTTTACAAATGCCATAGAATATCTTTACTAAAAAGACAATAACAATCTGAAAGATCATTCCTATGCCAAATAAAGGATATTCAAATCCATTCAAAAAGCAATCCCAACCACTATCTTCACACACGTGTAATAATTCATTGCTAATTAAATAACTCATAATCCATGTCATTATTATAGAAAAAACTCCCCATAATATTATTAAACTTGCATTAAACTTCCATTTATTATAATTATATTTTAATACTATTTTCTTAGAAAATATAAAGTATAAACTTAGTGTAACAAGAAGAAAAAGTACTTCAAAAAGTAACGACAACATCTCTCTACTACTTTGATTTATAAAATGATTTTCATCACATAAAATCAAAATAAACCATCCTATTAATTGCCATAGCAAAGCTATTGACAAAGCTTTTTTTAATTCTTTCATAAACTAATTCTCCAACTTTTTTAATTATTTTAAAAAATCATTTATAGAATTTTTTATTTTATCAATTTCATAACCATAGGCTAAGCAAGTATTCCAGCCACACTTTTTGGCATTATTAATGTTATATTGATTATTATCTATAAACAAAATATTTTCTGGTTTTACCTTTAATTTACTTTCCACATTAATAAAAGCCTTTATATTTGTTTTAGTAAATCCTTCCTGATATGATAAAAATACATAATCAAATATCTCTAGATTAATATGTTTTTCTAATGCTTTAAAACATCCAAAAATAAGATCAGAAAACAAAACTAAAGTAGCTTTATTTTTTAAAGAATAAATATAATTTACTATTTCTTCATATTTATCAGTTTTTTTATAGTTATTAATAAATTCATTTACAAATTCATCATAGGTAGTATTTAAATTACCTTTGTTATTTATTCTTTGAAACCACTTATATTTATGTTCATAATCATTAAATATACTTATTATATTATTATCCTCATCTTTTAGCGTATCTAAATATAATTGATATGCTTGTTTTTCTGTTAAGTTATTATTAAATTTTCTCATAGTTTCTTTTATAGCATCTTGATCACAATAATGAAATGGATATTCTTTTAAAATAACTCCACCCCAATCAAAAATAATTACTTTATTTATAAATACCACTCATTTCACATTTTATATTTATAATTCATATTCTTTTATCTCACAGTTTTTTAATCCCCTATTTAAAAAATTACCATCTTGAATACCTTCAAAATAACCACTAAAAGCTTTAGATACTCCACTATGAGCAACGATTAAAACACTTTTATAATTTTTTTCTTTTAATTTTTCTAAAAAATTATATACTCTTTTAAAAAAACTTTGAATATTTTCACTAGTTCCATAAAAAATAGAAGAATAATAATTCCAATATTCTTTTCTATTAGTAACTTCTAATGGCATTTTATTTAAATTTCCACAATCTCGTTCTTTAAGACGATTATCTAAAATAATTTTATTATTCTTAGCTAATATTTTTGCTGTATGCACACATCTAGTTAAAGGAGAAGAAATAATGATATCAAAACTTAAATTACTTATTTTTTTAGATAATTCTATCGCTTGTTTTATTCCAATTTCAGTTAGATCTTCATCTTCATTATTATATCTTTTAATACATTGTGTAAAACTTGACCATGTCTTAAGATATATACTTTCATTAAATACTTCCTCCATTAAAAACTAATTAAATATTTTTAAGCAATTTAAGACGATAATCTTTATCTTGATGAAGATTAAAATCTTGATAAAAATTCATTAATTTTTGATAATCATAACCATATAATGTTGGTAAAATAGTCTTAAAAGAAGAATAATTTAAAGTTCGATTACCATACCAACATAGATATATTTTATCAATATATTCTTTAGGAATACTTTTAAGTAATAATATAAAATCCTGATGCCTAATAGGCTTATATAAGCCTTGTTGATACAATTTATAAAGCCCAGTATAAGGTTTTATATTCATTGGAAATAAATTAATTAAATTAACTTCACAGTTTAACAACCATTTTATACTTTCTATAGTATCTTTTATTTGCTCATCTTTTGAAATAAATGGCATGCCAAATAAACAATTTGCCTCTGTTTTAAAATCATATGATTTAATTAAATTAATAACTTCTTTAAATTTTTTATTATCTATTATTTTATTTAAATAATATCTACGGTAATTATCATTATAGCTTTCAAAACCAAGTTCAATTTCTATTTCTTTTAATCTTAATTTTTCTTTTAATAATTCTAATATTTCTTTATTAATATTAGTATAATGACTTTCAAAAACCAAAGTATTTATTTTAGTCTTTGAAAGACAATCTAATAAAGTTACAATATTTTCTTTAGGCATTTCCAAATTATCAAAAATACTTCCTAAACTATTAAGTAGTAAAACTTTAGGATTTTTTAAAGATAATACTTCCTTAATAATTTCTTTTATATCATTAGGATTCAAATTAGTCTTTCTAGGAATTCCGTAATCACACATTATACAATTGCCATTATTACTAAAACGACAACCTTTACTATAAAAACAAATTTGTAATACCTTGCCATCAAAGAAAGTTTCGTATTTTTGATTAGTAAATCCTTTCATGGTCTTTAAAGCTATATGTTCTTTAATTATTTTTTTATTCATCATTTCCTAGTATCTAAATACTTCTTTTTTCACATTTTTTAATTTACTTAATTTCTGTAAGCCATAAACCATGTAAATTACAATAAGCATATATTTTAGTATATTCTTTATTATACGAAAAACAAGCTACTGGTTGATCTTTAGGCGATAATTTTTTTATAACATAATTATTATCACTAGCCAAAATTATAAAAGAAATATAATGTTCATCAGTCATTGGATGATCAACTTCTCCTACTTTAATATTAATTAAATCATCTTTAATTTCATATACTGGTAAATGTTTTTCTAAAGAGGCTTCTATAGTATTAGGTGTTGTTAATTCCATTTTTTGATTGCAACAATCTAAGCTTTCTGTTTTATCCTCCAATTTTAAAATAACATTTCCACATTTTTTACAAACATAAATTTTCATTTTTATACCTACTTTCTATATTTATTATAATTTTAATTATCTTATTTAACAAGATTTAATTACGTTTTTTAAATTAAAAAAATGAGGATAAACCTCATTTAATAAATTAATCTTGCGTTAATTAATTTTTAAATATTAGTCTAAATATAAATCTAACTAATGGTCCGGCATAAAATATTTGCCAACATAAAGCCATAGGAAAACTAATTACAAAAGCTTGTAACCAGGTAGATATTACATTTTCTATTCCCGAATAATTAAATAATACTGTTGCTAAAAAGCTCATTATAGGACACATAAAACTTACAGTTAATGCAGAAATTATTATACTAATATATATTGGCGCAGTTTTATTAGGATCTACTAATTTAAAAGTTATTTTTTTTACTATTTTACCAATTAATATAAATTCTAATAAAAAAGCTATTATTCCCATTAATGGCAATTCTTTAAGAGCTTCTAAAAACACATGATTATTTAACCCCTTTAAAGCTATTGAAATATTATAACAAACCATTGCATAAATCATAACTATAACCATAATAATGGAAAATACAAAATCTTGAAATTTAGTTTTTGGCATATTTATCTCCTTTCTATTTTTACATATAAAAACAACACAATAATTTAGTGTTGTTCGTTATCATTTAAAAAAATGTTCGTTTCCAATTATACCTAATTACAACTGTTGTTTTTTCCTAAACTATTATAAAGCGTTATTTAATAAATGTCAAATCTTTGTTTTTTGTAATAAACTAAGTAATTTAGATTTTTTTATTGTGTCACTAGATATTTTGATAAGATTATTATCTACTGCAACATAGTGCGTAATATTGATATTTTCTGTTGACATCATTTTTTTAATTTCTTCCATAATATAATGTAGTTGAATACAATGTAGAGAACCGTCTACTGATGCAAAAATTAAATTATCTATTTTTACTCGGCAAAGAATACTAGCTAATTTAGTAATTACCATATTTACGTGATCATGTTCTAAACACACCTTATATATATTAGGGGATATTGCTTTAAGTTTTTCATAAGCTAAAGGTTGCATGTCTTTTAGACATGTCCCTACTATTATCATGTTTTTGCAAATATCATAAACATTAGTTTCCATTAAATCTTTCATATTTATCTTCCTTTTATTTTATCTTTTATATTCTTGAGGCATTATTCTATTTTTAATCTGCTCATTTCCTGGTAAGTCTAAAAAATCATACAACTTAGAATTATCATAAGGATATAAAGCTAATAATTCTTCATTAGAAATTCCAAACCTATTTTCAAATTCTTTATTAGTCATTTTCAATAAATACCATTTAGTTAAATATTCTTGTTTTTTTCCTAAAAACATCAAACGCGCATATAAGGTGTTAATTCCAATTACATAATATTTAGGATTATTTATTAATATTTCTTCTCGTATTTGCTTACCATTATTAGAAACTCCTAAAACTACTAATAGTAGGTATTTTGCTAATAAATCATTTTTATTAGCATGCATTAAACTTGGATTGTCTTTAATTATTTGAATAATTTCTAAATGCTCAAAACCTAATTCATTTAAAAATATAATTAGTTCATCTAAATTAGATGCAAAGCGATCAAAGTATATTCTTTTTTTACTTAAATATTTTTCTATCGAATTATAAAATGCACTTATCTGAGCACTATTTAAATAAATAGAAAGATTTAGTTTATCTTCTAATAATTTTTTTACGTTATCATCAAATTTCATTTTTTTATCTCCTTAAACTGATAATATTATTTTAACACTACTAAAAAAAATGCACAATATAATTGCCCATTTCATAAAATATCTTAGGTGATTATTATGTGTCCTAGGAAAAAAGGTAGTGGTTTTTTTAGTATAATTGTGATTATTGGTTTATCAATATTAATATTTTACCAAGTTATTATTACCTTAATTCTCCCTCTTCGCTTTAATATTTTTATTTTATTAATAGAAGTAGCATTACTTTTCTTCTTCCTTTACAGAATAATATGGCCTTACTAATTTTTCTGTAATATATAAATAATCTAATTTAAGACGAACATTTCGACAAGATTGAAATTCATTATCTAATAATGTTATCTCATCAATAAGTGATATTAATATAAAAAACAATTTTTTTTCTTCATCTGATAATGGATTTTTTTGTAAATATTCTTCTAATATCGTTTCAAAATCAACATTAAAAAATTCATTTCTATAAAAACTAACTAAATCTAATACTGGAGTATCAATTTTAGCATGATCCCAACTAATTAGATATCCTCTTTCTTTTTTTAAAAAATGTTCTGTTTTTAAATTATTATGAATTAAAGCTACTCTTTGTTTGTCTTTAAGCTTAACTAAATCGTACCAACTTTCTAATTCTTCTTTAGCAAAATCTAGGGATGCCATAATTTTGGAAGCATTTCTAATAAGCAAATAATGGCTTGGTGCCATATAAACTTCTTCATCAATTTTTATAAATAATTCACTATAATATTGTTTTAGATAATTAATATTATTTAAAACATTTTCATAAATTTCTTTATATTTATCTTCACTTACCTTTTTATAATATGTAGTTTTATAATGTAATAATGCTACTAAATCAATCATATCTGAACTTTTTTGCTCAATTGGCATAGAGGTATCTTCGATATATTCATAAATATTTACATCTTTTCGATTGCCATCAATTAATGGAGGGAAAAAATCGAATCCTCGCGATTTTAAATAAGTAAAAATTTCTTTTATATCCTGATCTTGTTTATCTTTTACAATATATTTCCCTGATGTTGTTTCTAGTACTGTTACATTATTTTTTAATGTTACTCGATACGGTTTATAAATTTGTTTTATAGCTTCTAAATTATTACTCATCTATATTTTGTGGAATAATTATTTTGGTTCCTACATTAATTTGATCAATATCATTATATTCTTTTATAATATCTATTGAAGTATTATATTCTTTAGCAATACTTTCTAATGTTTCTATCTGCCTGACTATATGAACATTATAAGTAATAAATTCCTCATCATCTGAAGTAGTATTTATTGTATTTAAAATAGTCTGCTCTTCTTGATGATCTAATCTTTTATTTGCATCATCTTCTTGTTCTATCTTTTCTGTTTCTAATGTAGTTTCTTGTGGTATTCTAATTTCTTCGTCTGCTGTACTTTGCTTGTCTAAAGATATAAGATCATTATCATTAACTAATTGATCTACTGAATTATCTTCCGGTTTTAGATTTTGAGAATTTACTAAAATATCATCTGAATCAATTTGAGTGTTTATTATTTCTTCTTCTGGCTGTTCAAATAAATTATTAACATCAATTTCTACTCTTTTATCATCAGCAGCCTCTTCTTTTTCAATTAGTTGAGCACTAACTTCAAACTCAATATTAATACGTAAAACATCATCACCAATTATATCATAATTGAAATCTAAAATTTCAAAATTTAAAGAATCTAAATCAATTTCTTCAGTTAGTTCAACATTAAAAGGTAGTTTATATTCAAATCTTTCTTTGTTTATACATACTTCATGAGTTTTATATTCTCCACTAACAATAAAATTTCCTCCAACTGATTCCTCAGAAATTTTTAAATCATGTTCTAAAGAAATTGATGTAATTTCAGCAATCTTACTTTTAAATAGTATATCTTTGGTAAATGGTATAGTACTTTTCATTATCTCACCCTCTCTACAAATTTATATGTAAAACAATTATCTTTTAGAACAATATTAAATTTAAAATTTTTATCACTTTAATAACATTGAAATATATTTTAATATAAAAATTTTTTTATTAACTAAAAATTAAGTTATTTTTAAAATAATCATTAATCAATAATTAAATATTAAGCATTTTACAATATTTTATATAATTTGTTATAGTTGCCTTTAGGAGGTGAAATTATCGAAACTATCTACAATTTGCATATTAATAATCAAAACATATTTAACATTCAACAAGATAAAATAATAAAAAATATATTAGAAATTATTAAACAGCCAATGTTAGCTAAAGCTTTAAAATTAGATAAAATTATAATTAATATTAACATGGAATTATTGGAAAACAAAAAAGCTTTAGACACGTCTAAAGCTATTGGAGAATATCAATTAATGAAAAATTATGTTCAAAAAATTTTAATAAATAAACGTAATGAATTAGCTTTAAATATGTTTGAGGAAAATTGGAGCAAAAGTAAAATTTGCGAAATATTGAAAATATCACAAAATGAATTAAGTCATTTATTAAATAATAAATAATTATTAAAAAAGAAGACTCATTTTTTCTTAAGTCTTCTTTTTTAGGCACGAGATGAATATTTTCCATCTTTAGTTGAAACAATTATTTTTTCTCCTTGAGAAATAAATAGAGGTACTTTTAAAACATAGCCAGTTTCAATAGTAGCATCTTTCATAGCATTATTTGTTGTATTTCCTTTAGTTGCCTCAACTGTATCAATGACTTCATATTCTATTTTTTCAGGAAGAGTAATCCCAATAATGTCTCCCTCATAATATGAAATATCTATTTCTAAATTTTCTTTTAAAAATTTAACTTCATCTTTTAATTTTTCTTCAGGTATTTCTACTTGCTCATAACTTTGAGTGTCCATAAATACATAATTTGATCCACTTGAATAAAGATATTGCATTTTTTTACGATCAACATGAGCCTTTTCAATTTTAATATTTGTATTAAAAGTATTCTCAACAATCGATCCAGTTTTTAAATTTTTAAGCTTAATTCTAACAAATGCCGGACCCTTACCAGGTTTTACATGCTGAAACTCCTGAATTAAACAAAGATTTCCATCAATTAAAACTGTCATACCATTTTTTATATCATTTATATTAATATTCATTAACATCTGCCTCTTTTCTCATAAAGTGTTATAGTTCTACGAGGATTACATGTTTTAGAAATTCCTTTAGTATTTGTCTTTGGCTGATTAGCAGTATTATTTTTTAAGCCAGGATGATTAATTCCATTCTTAAGATTAGGAATATATTTTTTTGTATCATCATAAAAAACACTATTACCAATACTTGCAACTTGAATTTGAGCAAGTAATGCTTTTTTTAATTGTAACAATGTATATTTCATAAAAACCTCCCTATTTACTTGTTTCAACATGCATTGTTGTTCTGCGACAATTATTACAGAATTTTTTTAAATTTAATTTTCCTTCTGTATTTTTCTTATTTTTACTTGTAGTATAATTTAAAGATTTACATTCACTACATTTTAAAGCCACATTATTTCTATTTTCATTTTTTGCCATTTTACAATTCCCTCCTTTTGTCAAACTTAGCATAGCTATTATATCAAACAATTAGTATTTTTCAAAGAGAATTTTAGAAACTTCCTTACTTATATGTTTATTTATATAAGAAATATATTCACTTTTACCATTAGTATGACTTACATGAGGAGAAATTACAACTAAACTATACTTAGGATTATCAACTGGGGCAAACATTGCATAAGACATAGAAATAGTCTTCACATCTACTACATTATCATTATCACTATCATAAAATGACTCACTTGTTCCTGTTTTTCCAGCAGGATTATAGCTTAAGTCAGTATAACCTGCTCCTGTTCCTCCATCTATTACCTGTCTAAAACCTTCTTTTATTCTATCAAAATACTCTATAGATAAATCTACTGTATTTAAAACATTACCAGTATTTTCTAAAAGAATATTATTATCACTATCAACAATTTTTTTCATAAGTCTAAGACTTATTCGTTTTCCACTAGTAGCAATAGTATTAATATATTGAACAATTTCAATTGGTGTATAAGTATCATATTGTCCAATAGCTAAATTAAGTAATAAATCATCGGCTATTTTAGTTCCTTGCAATCCTGGCTTTTCCTGTGGTAGATCAATATCTGTTAATACACCTAAGCCAAAAGATGCAAAAGTATCACGATATCTTTTAAAATCTTCCAAAGTAGCATCTAGCTTCATATTATAATAATATTTTTTTCCTGTTGATTTAATTGCCGTAATAAACTGATAATAATTACTCGACCATTTTAAAGCTGTTATATCATTTATTCTTCCTAAAGATTTGAAAGAACATTTTTGAGGAACTAAATAAAGCTTAACACAAGAATCAATCATTGAAGAGGAAGTATCTATTAAATTGTTTTGGTAACCTACACTTTGAGATGCACCTTTAACAACTGACCCCATTGTATATGAAGAGGTAATAATATTAGTATAAATATTACTAAAAAAAGAAGTATTTTCATCTAATCTTTTACCTGCAAAAGCTAGGATACTACCATCATTAGGATCACTTATAATAGCATAAGCATGATTATAATATTCAGTATTTTTTTGTTTTTTAGCAAGCAAGATTTTTTCTTCTAAAATTTTTTCTACTTCCATCTGTAAATTAATATCTATTGATAAAATTACATCATTACCTCTTTTTTCAGGGGTTAACAAGGTTAGAGTATTATCATCATTAACTTTATAAGTTGCTTTAGTTCCCTTTAAATATTCTTCATATTCTTCCTCTAAATAACTTGTTCCCACTCGATCATTTAAACTATATCCTTTATTTAAGTATTCTTCCTTTTTTTCTTTAGGAATACCCTCATCACTAGAACTAACACTACCAAAAATTGTTTTTAAGACATCATCATAAGGATAAGTACGTTCCCAACTTATACTACCAGTTACGCCTTTTATATTACTTTCCATAACTTTAGCATATTCCTCTTCAGTTGCTTGCGCCTTAATTGTTTTTACTTCGTATTTATAACCATTATTCATAAGAGAATAAATATGAGCGGCTAATTTTTGCTTATCATCTAAAGAATTTAACATTTCATCTGTTATTCTTTCTAATTTAAGATTGTAAATATCATCGCTATTCAATTTACGATTTTGCAAGGCCTCGTACTCTTCTTGCGTTATTAGTTGTTTTGTTTGTTCATTATTTTTGGCTATATAATAATCTTTAAGTTCTCTAATGCTTTTTTTATAATCTAAACTAATTAAGTCAGCTAATTTATTAGCAATTTCTAGTTCATCTTCAACTTCTATACCACTAATTTTAGTATATACAATTGTTTTAACGCCGATATTATCTACTAATATATTACCATTACAATCTAAAATTCTTCCTCTAGGAGCTGATGATAAAGTAATAATTTTATTCTGTTTATTTTCTAATCTTTTAGTATAGTAATCTTTATCAATACCATTTAAATAATAGATTCTAATTCCTATAACACTAAATAAACTAAAAATAAATACATAAGATATTATTAAAGCTAATCGACGCATAATCCTCACCATTATTAGTATTGATAAGTATTATTTAACTATACATTTCATATAATAATTTGAGGTGAGTTTTATAAATATAGCAATTAAAAATTATATTAGTAAATTAAAAAAAGAACAAATTATGTCCTTTGCTCTTATGCACAATATTGTATTATCCCAACCCGAATTAGATTTTACATATGATTTTATTAAAAACAATTATGAGGATATCATAAAAAATTATGATTCATTTGATTTAGAAAAATATCATCAATATTATTCTGATTCCAATTTTTCTAAAATTAAAGTTCTTTTTAAAGAATACTCAGAAAAATTTAAACCATTCTTAAATTAGAATGGTTTATTTAATAGTTGTTCAAATAAGTTTTGAACATATTTTTTTTCTTGACTTAATTTGTCTTGTTTTTCTTTTAATAGTTTTTCAGCATTTTGCTTTTTTTGCTCTCCTTGTAATAATAAATTATCTAAAAATTCTCCTAAATTATTTTTATTAAATTTAAAATTATAAAACTCTAATACTTTTTTTAATTTATCTAAAGGCATGCTTGCTAAATTACTGTCTTGATTAAAAGTTATGCTTTTATTATTAGTAATTCCATTACTAATATAAGTATGAAGATTAGTATTAATTTTATAAACATTTTTATCTTCAAATTCAAAATTTAATACATCAATTTTCTTTCCCGTTATGATTTCGGTTGCATAATCTTGGCCTTGTTTATAATAAACTATTAAATACAATTCATAACTATCAGTCCATCTAACTCTATTAATTAAATTATTATTAGAATAAGGATAATAGCCAATAAATTGAGCAATATCTTCTAAATTTATATTGTCTCTTATTTGTTCTAAAGGTACATAATAATAATCTTGTATAAAATTTCACCCCCATTATTTTTGATAATATTTTCTAATTTTATTTAAAACATCAGAGTCAAATTCTTGTGCTCTAATCATAGCAATTTCAAACTTATAAGGTGGATAGATTCTTTTTTTATCCTCAGGCGTTGTTCCTATATAAGGAGTTTCTAGTATTTTAGGTATATTTTGTAAACGGGGATTATATATAATATTAATCAAAGAATCAAACCCAATAGTACCAAATCCAATATTAGCATGGCGATCTTTATGCGATGCAAAAGGATTTTTACTATCATTAATATGAATACAGCCTATTTTTTCTAGACCTATTTCTTGGTCAAATAAATCTAAATAAGCATCAAAATTTTTCATATCATATCCACCATCATTCAAATGACATGTATCTAGACAAACTCCAATTTTTTCTTGATTATCTACTCCATCTATAATTGATTTTAGCTGTTTTATATTTCTTCCTAATTCATTACCCTTACCGGCCATTGTTTCTAATAAAATCTTTACCGGATAATTGTGAGCTAAAATCTGATTTAAACCATTAATTATATTTTCAAGTCCTTGATCTATCGTAGTATTTACTGCACTTCCTGGATGAAGAACCATTTTTTTAATTCCCATTTGAGCACAGCGTTTTACTTCTTGAATCAAAAAATTTATGCTAAATTGATATTTATCTTCATCGCATCTATTAGCTAAATTTACAATATATGGAGCATGAACAATAACATTATCTATACTTATATTTTTTTCTTGCATTAAATTTTTAGCATCGGATAATAGTTGTTCATTTATCTCTTTTCTTAAAGTATTAGTAGGAGCTCCTGTATAAAACATAAATGCATTGGCATCATATGATAAAGCTTCTTTTAAACTACCAAGTATTTGATTTTCTTTAAAGGATACATGAGACCCAATTATTAACATCTTACTTCACCAACTTAATTATCTCAAAAAAAGTCTTTAATTACAAGTTACTATAAACTGTATTTATTAATAATATCTTGCCATAGGGCATATACTTTATTATTATCAATCTCTAAATTTGGTACTTCTAAATTATTAATTGCATACTTTATTTTATCAGCCAAATCATCAATATTATTATTTAAACAAATATAATTGGGATTATTAATTATTTTGGCAACTAATTTATTACAATTAGTGCTTACCACACAAGTATTTAAAGCAATTGCTTCTAATAAAACATTAGGCATTCCCTCATACAATGAGGATAAAACCAAAACACTAGCCTCCGCAATATAATTATAAATATCTTGAGTGTTATTTTTTAAAATAACCCGTTTATTAAGATTTAGTTTGTTAATTAAAGCTAATAATTTTTTTTCTAATTTTCCTTGTCCATATATTACTAACTGATAATCTTTATATTCATCAGCAATTTTTGCAAAAGCTTTAATTAATAAAGCTTGATTTTTTTGCTTAACTAACCTTCCCACATTTATTATTATTTTTTGTTTAGTAACTTTTTTGGGATGGGGCATTTCTATCATATTAGGAATTGTTATAAATTTTGTTTTATATTTAAAATCTTCAATAAAATATTCATCTTGAACAACTATTTTTTCAGCTTTTTGATAATAGTAATCTCTATATTTACTTAAGTGTCTAAATTCATATTTAGGATCATTTCTAATACATACTATAACGGGAATATTTAATTTAAGTTTAAGAACTCTAAGGGATGCTTCTGGTAAGAAAGAAAATATAATATCCGGATTAATCTGTAATATTTTATTTTTTAGCATCTTAGTACGTTTATTAGAAATCTTAGTAAAAACTTTCTTAATCACATTTTCATTAAATTTATTTTTATTGTCAATCCAAATATGTTTAACTTTACTATCTAATTTATATACACTTTCCATATTAATAAAAGTAATAATAGTAATCTCATGCGTATTGGCAAAATGATTAGCTAAATTGCATATAACCCGTTCAGCACCACCATAGGTTAACCCCGGGCTTACAATAACAATCTTTTTCATTTTAAATCAGGATTATAAAGTTTGTTTTTTTGTCTAACCGCATCAATTAGAGTTACATCTACCTTATTTTGTTTAGCTTGATAAGAGATACTAGATATATCCTTAGGCAAACAAGATCCTGAATAACCACGTTTAACTGGAAAAACAAAAGTATGACTTCGATTTATTCGAGGATCTTTAAGCCATACTTCTCTTAAAAGATTATAATTTATATTAAAAGACTTAGCTATATCATAAAATTCATTACAAAAAGAAACCTTTAAAGCATAAAAAGCATTTTCCATATATTTAGCTAACTCAGCTGTAGATGAATCAACTAATACTATTTCAACACTAGAATTATATACCTCTTGATATGCCTCAATTGCTTTTTGAGGATTTTCCCCTCCTAATGTAATCCAAGGGCGATTAGATAAATCAGCAAAAGGATGAGCTGTAGTTTCTCCATAATATTCGGGTTGGAAAATTATATTTGACTGATATTTTTCATTGGCTTTTTTAGTAAAACCAACAGGAACAGTTGATCTTAAAACAATAGTATCAACCTTTAACCAAGATAAAACCTCCTCAACAGCTAAAGTATTACAAGATCCATCTTCATTTTGCGGTGTTGGAACACATACAAATACAACCTCACAAGAGTTAATCTCATCTTTACTTCCTATTTTTTTATATTTATCATAACAAACAGCTTTTTCTTTAAATAATTCTAACATTGCACTGCCAACATGACCAAGTCCTACAATTCCTACTTTCATTATAACCCTACCTTTACTATTTTAAATATTTTTCAAATATTTTTATATATCTATTTAAAACACTACTTATTGTATAATCTAAAGCTAATTTTTTATTTACAACTTTATTTTTATATTTGTGATTTTTAAATTTATATACAGCATTTATAAATTCTTGTTCATCATTCATATTTACTACTAATCCATTATATAAATTAGTAATTAAATCTCTATTTCCACGACAATTACTAACAATTATATTTTTATTTTTATACATTGCCTCCATTATATTTAAGGGTAATCCTTCTTGGTTAGATACCGATATAATAAGATCACTAATATCTAAAATATCAGAAATATCATTTCGAAATCCCAAAATCACTACTTTATTTTCCAGCTGGTATTTTTTTAATAACCTATTTATTTTCTTTTCTAATAAATTATTACCAACAAACAATATTTTAATATTATCTAAATTCATTTTTGATAATATCTTTAATAATGGAATTTGCCCTTTTCTTTTAGAAATTTCTGCTATATAAGTTATTATATAATTATTATCTAGATTTAATTTTCTTTTAAGCTGTAACATTTCTGCTTTTTTTAATTTTTTATCTAGTTTAGTTTGATCAAATCCAATTCCTTTAATATATTCTATATTAGTATTAAAATGTTTTGAAGCACTATTATAATCTTCTTCATTTAAAGTTATTATAGTATCAGTATATTTAGACAATATTTTTTCTACTGGATAATAAAGAATATAGTTTCTTTTTAAACAACCCTTAAAAAAATGAAATCCATGAGCTATATAAACTATTTTAGTATTATTTTTCTTTCTGGAAGATATAGCAGCAATTCTACCTACAACTGCCCCCATTGGAGTATTAACAACTATTAAATGATATTTTTCTTTATCAATTACTTTTTTTAAATATTTAATTGCTAAGATATTGGATAATTTATAGGGGCTTCTTGTAATAGGAATAGAAATTTTTCTATCACAATAGTCAATATTTATATCAGTATTAGTAGCAACATGGATAATATAATTATGCTCTTTTAAATATTTTAAATATGGCAAGTGACAAAGATTAATATGCAAATCTGTATTTGCTACATATAAAATTTTTTTCATATTGAATTTATTATCCACTTTTTTTCTTTTTTAGAAATTCTGGATTATTTTTATACCATTCTATAGTATTTTTTAATTCCTCATCAAAATTAAAAGATAACCGCCATCCTAATTCAGCTTCGATTTTAGATGTATTCATATCATATCTTCTATCTTGGCCTTTTCGATCTTCTACATTTAATATATTATCTTTAGATATGTTTAAATAATCTAAAACTTGATGCACTACTTCTAAATTAGTTTTTTGGATGTGTCCTCCAACATTATATATTTGGCCTTTTTTTCCTTTATGAATTATTAAATCAATTGCTTTTACATGATCAATTACATATATCCAATCACGAATACTTGAACCATCACCGTGTACTATTACTTTTTGCTGACTTAAACTCCTAGATATAGTCATTGGAATTAATTTTTCAATATATTGATGTGGTCCATAATTATTAGAACATCTCGAAATTGTTGCATTAAGATTATAAGTTCTAACATAAGCTAAAACTAATAAATCAGCACTAGCTTTACTAACAGAATAAGGATTAGATGGTTTTAACATTGAATCTTCATAAAATTGTAAGTCTGGCGCATCTAGTGGCAAGTCGCCGTAAACTTCATCTGTTGAAATTTGATGAAAACGTTCTACTTTATATTTTAAACAAGCATCCATAAGAACTTGAGTACCAATAATATTGGTTTTTAAAAAAAGTGAAGGATTACTAATAGAATTATCAACGTGGGATTCAGCAGCAAAGTTAACAACTATATTAAAATGATATTTGGAAAATATCTCTTCTACTAAATTTTTATCTGTAATATCTCCTTTAATAAAAGTAAAATTCGGATTATCTTTAAATTCTGAAATATTATAAGTATTCCCGGCATATGTTAAACTATCTAAGCAAACAAATTGATAATCAGGATATTTTTTTATCATATATTCTAAAAAATTACTACCTATAAAACCACAACCACCTGTTACTAAAATTTTCACTTACCTTTACCTCCTTTTTAATTTTTTGCAGTATTCTTCTACAGCCTGCTCATAATGAGCTAATAATTCAAAGTTGTTGTCTAATAAACTCTGCTTGCTTAAGCAAGCATTTAAAGGACGAGACGCTGAAGATTGTAAACTAGAGGTCAAAATATCACTAACTTTTGTATCTATATTAAGATATTTATAAGCAAGTCTTACTAAATCACTACGTGAGATGAATCCTTCATTTGTAATATGATAGATTCCATATTTGTCACTTAATGCCAGTTTAATAAGCATACTTGCCAAATGAGGAGCATATGTTGGGGAGCCTATCTGATCACACACGACATATACTTTATTATGATCTTTGGATAATTCAACCATCTTTTCAATAAAATTATGACCACTTCCTCCAAATATCCAAGCTGTTCTTACAATAAAACTTCTTTTATATTCTAATACTATATCCTCAGCTAAAGACTTAGTTAATCCATAGACATTTAAAGGATTTTTATGAGAATCTATTTCATATAAATCTTGACTTTTTCCATCAAAAACATAATCAGTACTTATAAATACTAATTTAATATTTGTATCTTTTATAGCGTTAACTATATTTTTAGTTCCTCCTAAATTTACTTCATAGGCAAGATCTCTTTTTATTTTTTCTGAAGCTTCCACATCAGTAAATGCTGCACAATGAAATATAACATCTGGTTGAAAAACATCTACAACTTTTTTTACTTGATCATAGTATCTAACATCCAACGCTTTTTTATCTGCAGCTAATATATCGTGATCATCTACTCCAATTAATCGCAATTCTTGATTTATTTGATTACCTAATTGACCAGCTGCTCCAGTTATTAAAAACTTCATTTAAACCTCCTAAAATCGATATTTTCTAATTAAACTTTTTTGCTTTTGATCTTTAGGCGATACTATTAAATTGTCTATGTCGTACTTTTTACAAATAGAATTCCAAGCGATATTTATAGTTTCATCGCTATATAAAAGTCCTCTTTCATAATCAGGAGCAAATTCATTATCTGCTAAATATTCTACTAAAGTATTATTTTCTAAGGCTAAATATCCTTGAGCAAACCCTTTAGGAATTAGTAAACTTTTATTATCATCAGCAGTTAATAAAACTGCTAAATGTTGTAAGTATGTTTTGGATTCTTCTCTTAAATCAACAACTACATCAATAATTGATCCATTTACAACCTCTACTATTTTGCTTTGAGCATGAGGTGCAATTTGAAAATGCAAGCCTCTTAAAACTCCTTTTTGACTTAAAGCTCTACTACATTGCTTTACCCCGTTAAAATCTAATTTATTTTCTAAAAATTCGCTTTCGACATAATATGGCGAAAAATAACCTCGAAAATCATAAAATTGTTTACTTTTTAAAATATAACAATCTTCTAATTTTGTTTTATATATTTGCATTCTTACCCACCTTACTTCATTTAAAATTAGTATATCAAATTATCTAAAGTTTGAAAATCATTTTTGCTTTTTTAAAATATAAGTATCATACCCTAATAATTTAAATAATTTATGACGCCTTTTTTTATCTTTAATACACAATAGTTTAGATTCCAATAATATTTTTAATCTATCAAAAAACAAATTTGCCTTAATTAATTTTAATTTATTTTCCTTATTACGATAAGCTAAATATTTTGACCTAATATGAAATTTCATAAAAGTTTCCATATTTTCTTTATATGATCTTTCCATAAAATGAAAACCTAAAGCTTTTGATCCTTCTTTTAAATAATATCTAGAAACATCAGATGGCCCTATACTTCCATTTGGAATTACCAAATACATAACGCCATCAGCTTTTAGCTTTTTAAAAATAAGCTTAATTGTATCTTCATATTCATCTTCAACAATATGTTCCAAAACATTATCAGCATAAAAAATATCTATAAAATTATCCGGGATTTTTTTTAAATGATCATATAATGATTTCTCTTCTAAATTGATATTTTCACTCTTAAGTTTTTTTGCTTCATCTGATAAAAATACGTCACAGCCATATATTTTTATATTCGGTATATTTTTAATCTTATTTATGGCATAAGCACTTCCTACTCCAGCTTCATAAATAGTAATTTTTGGCTTTATTTTTTTATAACATTTTATTAAGTCAATTAATAATTCAACAGAAGACATAGTAGAGCCATTAGCTCCCTTTTTTCTATAATTTTTATCTTTAAGTTTTTTGAAGTCAGCAATTTGAAATATTTTTTCATACGCCATATGACTGTACTCACTTCTTTTCTTAGAAAAAGCTGGTAATTTTCTTATTCGACTAGCAAAATAACATTCTTCTTGATAGTTTAATAAATTAAGTTGATCAATACTCATACTTGCTAAATTATGTTTTTGATTATTTTTATCAATATAATATTTTTGCATTTTTTCTACCTCAGTTTAATTATATAATATTTATTTTAATGAGGATATATTTTTTTTACTATATAGACCTTAATGCTTTAATTTGCTAAAATAAATTTAGAAAGGAAAATAGCGTTTATGAAACATTTTAAATATATATACCTTAAAGATAATAAAAAAGCTTATTTTTTAAAATATATAAAGAATGCCAATATTCAAAATTATTATATTTTAAATCCTAAAAGCTTACTTTTTAAAATAATAATACGATTTAAATTTAATCGAGAGTTAATTTGGGGAAATTGGAAGAAAAATATTCAAAAATATAATTTAGTTATTCTCGGGGAAAACAATTTTAATCCAAACTTTACAAAGTATATAAAAAAACACAATCCTAATTGTAGAATAATTATGTTTTATTGGAATTGTATCCATGAGGGATATAAACGTTTTTTAAAAGATCCAAATATTGATGAATTTTATACATTTGATAAAAATGATGCCAAAAAGTATAATTTAAAATATAATAGTCAGTTTTACACTAAAGACTTAAAAATTCCTAAAAGAAAAATTATTAATGATGTAGTTTTTTGTGGTCGAGCTAAAGGTAGAGAAAATACTTTAAATAATTTACAAAAAATATTTAATGAACATAATTTAAAAAGTAAATTTATAGTTACTATTAAAGAAAAAGATTTTTATCCCTATGATAATTATCTAAATGATATTTCAGAGTCTAAAGCAGTCCTTGATATCTTTGCTGGAGAGCAAGTAGGATTATCTCTAAGACCTATGGAATCAATCTTTTTTGAAAAAAAATTAATTACTAATAATTTAGATATTGTTAACTATGATTTTTATGAACCTCAGAATATATTTATTATTGGTAAAGATAATTTTGATGATATAAAAAGTTTTTTAGATTCTCCTTATAAAAAAATCAATCAAAAAATTATTGATTATTATGATTATCATAATTGGTTAAAAAGATTTCAAAAATAGATATAGAGCTTTATTTTTTATAAAAATATATATTATCATAATTATCTGTTAAGCGATGATTTTCATTTAAATCAATTCTATGGACATGTCTTCTAAATACAGGATTATAATCAATATAAAATCCCAATATTCCAACATCTTCTTTTTTTAACTTATTTTTCCATAATACATAAGGTAAAATTAGTTGATCGCGTAAAACATTAGATTTAAAAAATTCTTCATACCAACTATTTAATATTTTTATTGCTATTTTATTATTTAAATCACAAGCAATAATTCCCGCTTCAAATAATCCGTAATGTTTTGGAAAATTTTCTTTTTTATATTTAGAATTTAATAATTTAATTGCTTCAGTATTACCTAATCCCTGAATTAAACAAGCATTAATCTCTTCGTATACATCTACTCTACTATGATGAGAATGAATAGCCAGGCCACTTTTATTTTTAATTTGAGCTAAACATTTTCTAACATCTGATATTATTTGAATACTTCCATCAACATATAATGAATAATCATAATTTTTAAAAAATTCTGAAGGATGCATCTTTATATATCTATTTATTAAAACCGGATTATTTTTACATTTCTTTTTTATCTCATCATCTATTGATTGATACTGCCATCCCTTTTTATTTTGCTTTAAATTTTCATTATCACTAAATACTACATAATCTATTTGGGGTACTTTAATTGCAGGTTTTCTTAAAATATCATAGTTTCCTATAATACATGTATAAACAACAATTTTCTTATTATTAATTATCGTATTATAACTTAAATTTGAACTATAATTAAAATTATTTTTATTTTGGTTTTTAAAACTTATAAGCTTACTAAATCTTAATAATATTTCTTTATACAAGCGATAATACCGATGCTGTTTAAATAAATCAAATAACATTTTTTTAGAAATATATCTGCTTACATCTTTAATATTATAAAGATTTTTATAGTCTTGATTTATTTTTTCAATTGCCAAAAAATAATCCTCATGAAGCAAAATATTTTTTTTACTTAAATTTTCTTTTGATACCATTTTATTGTAAATTCCAAACCATCATCTAAATTATAATTAGGATTATAACCGAGCAATTTTTTAGCTTTAGTAATACACGCCTTACTATCTTTTATGTCCCCTTTTCTTATTGGGCCATAGCTTGGCTTAACTTGACTTTTTAAAATTAAAGCAATTTTAGAAAATAATGAATTTATAGCAATTGAATCTCCACATGCGATATTAAAAACTTCTCCAGTAGCACTGCTAGGAGCCAGCATAGCTTTTAAATTAGCTTGAACAACATTTTTAACATATGTAAAATCCCTTGACTGTGTTCCATCACCATTAATAATTATTTTTTTGTTTTCTAATAAATTTTTTATAAATACAGGAATAACGGCACTATATTTTGAGTTGCAATCTTGTCTTGGACCAAAAACATTAAAATAACGTAAACCAATAGTTTCTAAATCATATAAGTTATTATATAATCTTCCATATTCCTCAACCGTCTTTTTTGTTAAAGCATAAGGAGATAAAACCGATCCGACCTTATTTTCTATTTTTAATAAATTTTTATCATCACCATAAACAGAAGAACTTGAAGCATAAACGAATCTCTTTACCTTATTTAAAGCTGCTGCTTGTAGCATATTTAACGATCCCATAATATTTATTTTTTCATAATCAAGAGGTAATTTAATACTTTTGGGCACACTCCCCCATGCAGCTTGATGAGAAACATAATCAACATTTAAACAAGCATTAATGCATGTATTTAAATCACAAATATCTCCTACTATTAATTCAAAGTTTTTTTTATTTAATAAATGTTCTATATTCTCTTTTTTTCCAGTAGAAAAATTATCTAAACAACGAACTTTATAACCCATATTTACTAATTCCTCACAAATATGAGATCCGATAAAACCAGCTCCTCCAGTTATTAAAAACACTGAATTTTTAGCAAATTTATAATCATTATTCGGCATATTATAACCTCCAAAAAATGTATTCTTCATTAAAATCTTCCTTATTTAATATTCCTTTAATATCAAATAAAAGCTTTTTAGAATTCTTTGAATTAAACATTGCTTTAATTTCTAAAACAGATAATTTTTTAAACTCATCATGACCCACAGCAATAATTAAAGCATCTAAATTATTCAAATCATTTGATGAGACAAAATTAATATTATTATTATTTGAAAAATTATTTAAATCAGCAATAGGATCATAAACTATCGGATTTAAACTATACTCTTTTAATTCTTTTATAATATCAATCACTTTAGTATTACGAATATCAGGGCAGTTTTCTTTAAAAGTAAAACCTAATATAGCTACTTTTGCATAAGATACATCTAAATCATACATCAACAATTTTTTAATAACATTTTGAGCAATATATTTACCCATATCATCATTAATTTTACGACCAGATAGTATTATTTGAGAGTGATAGCCTAGTTCTTCAGCTTTATAAGTTAAATAATAAGGATCAACGCCAATACAATGACCCCCAACCAATCCTGGATAAAAATTTAAAAAATTCCACTTGGTTTGAGATGCCTTTAACACTTCTAAAGTATCAATATTCATTTTAGAAAAAATAATTGATAATTCATTCATAAAAGCAATATTAATATCTCTTTGACAATTTTCGATTATCTTAGCTGCTTCAGCTATTTTAATACCACTTGCTCTATAAATTCCAGCTGTGATTATTTGCTTATAAATATATTCAATTATATCTAAAGCCACATCATCACATCCAGATACTACTTTTACTATATTTTCTAAACGATGAATTTTATCTCCTGGATTGATTCTTTCGGGGGAATATCCTATTTTAAAATCACCCCCGCATTTTAGATGACTAACATTTTCTAATATAGGTAAACATATATCCTGAGTAACCCCTGGGTATACTGTGCTTTCATAAACAATAATAGATCCTTTACTCATATTATTAGCTACAGTTTTAGTTGCATTTTCCACTAAAGAAAGATCGGGTGTTTTATCTTTGTTTAAAGGCGTTGGCACTGCTATAATAAAAAATTTAGCTTCTTTTAATTTATTAGAATCACTTGTGAATAAAATAGAGCTATTTTTTAATTCCTCGTTAAATGTTTTAGTATAATCTTTACCTGCTTTATAATCTTGAATTTTACTTTTATTATAATCATAACCTATAACTTTGAATTTCTTGGCAAAAGCTAAAGCCAAAGGAAGTCCAACATACCCTAATCCAATAACTGCAATTGAATTTTTTTTACTAATAATATCATTTAATATATTTTCTTTCTCCCATAAAATCATTATCTTACTCCTTTTTTGTTATTATATTAATTATAATTGATGTATCTATTCCATATTTAGAATTAATAACTTCAAAATTTTTAATAGTAAATTCCTTTTCCTTAAATAATTGCTTAGAATTATCATCTAATCCTAAAGCTATAATCTGTGCTCTAGAATTAGATAATTTATTCTTTAATAAACTAACTATATTTTTATTTAATTTAACACTAGATAAAACAATATAATCAAACCTAATTTTTTTATTTAAATCATCTAGTTTATCTATATCTTTCATATAAGCCTTATTATGTTTTGCTTTTTGTAATTTATATTTTAAGACCTTAAAATCACTAATACATAGAACATTTTTTTGATCATTAAACACTTCACTTTTAGCTTTCAGATAATAAAATAAAGCTCTTTCATTAGCAAAAGTATTACAAACAGGACATATTTTACCGTCTTTAAATACTCTTAATCTACTCTGGCAAATAGGACATTTAAATTTCAGGCCAAAATAATCAATACGCCTTTTTACTTTTCTAAATATACTGTATTTATTTATACCTTTAACAGTACGTAAGTTTTTTTTAGCAAATACACTATGATCATAAATACGAAATTTAGGATTTAAGGCAATATTTCTTCCTAATAGACCTACATCATCACAAGTTAAATTGTTTTTAAATAAAATATAAGTAAAACTTAATTGATCGCGCAGTGTATTACTTTCTAAAAATTCTAAATACCATTTATTTAGTAAATGTGTCGACTGCTTATTTTTTAAATCGCTAGCAATTATTGTTGCTTCAAACAATCCAAAATGTTCGGGTATTTTTTCTTGTCTGTATTTTTTTACAAGAGCTTTAATAGCTTCTTTATTTCCCTTATGTGATCGCAAGCAAGCATGAGCCTCTATATAAATATCATCTCTAGTGCGATGCTCATGCATTGCTAGACCTGTTTTATCATTAATTAAATTAAAACAACCTGCAATATCAGAAATTATGTGGACATTACCATCAACATACAAAGCATAATCATAATCTTTAAAAAATTCTGAAGGATGCATCTTTATATAGCGATTTACTAAAGTAAAATTATTTTTACACTTATTTAATACGTAATTAGGAATTTTTTGATATTGCCATATTTTACTATTTTCAGTTATATTTTCATTATCACTAAAAACTATATAATCAGTATTTTCAGTTAGAAGTATGGGATCTAATAAAGCATCGTAATCATTTAAAATGCATGTATAAACTACTATTTTTCCTTTTCTTTTTTTAGAAAATGAAGGATTTATTTTATATTTTCTAAAATGAGATTTTTTAAATATCGAATCATAAAACAACCAGTATATTCCTCTAAAATCTCGATTAATTATCATTTTTTTTATTCTTTGTTTATGACGATATTTTTTTAATACATCTGAATAATATAACTTTAAATATTCTAAATTAAGTTCTTCTATTGCTTTAATAAACTCCTCTTTTTTCATACTTCACCACTTCTATACTTACTTTTTTAAGTTTTTCATAAACTTTATATAGTCTTTTGTTACTTCATTAACATCTCCATCTTTTATAATTTTGCCTTGATCAATCCAGATAACTCTATTACATAATTCTAAAATTGTAGAAATACTATGAGATACAATAATAATTGTCTTATTATCATTATTAATTAAATCCATTATTTTTTGATAACTTTTTTCTTTAAAATGAATATCCCCTACACTTAAAACCTCATCTATCAAAATAATATCTTTTTCTAAAAACGCAGCAATAGCAAAAGATAATTTAGAATACATACCAGATGAATAAGTACTAACCGGTTTATAAATAAAATCATCTAATTCACTAAAATCAATTATATCATCTAATTTTTCATCAATATAAGTTTTGTCATATCCCAGTAACATACCTGATAAATAAATATTTTCATAACCAGTTAAGTTATTATCAAAACCAATTCCTAAAGAGAGCAAACCAACTTTATTTCCAAAAAGTTTAACCTCTCCACTATCGGGTTCAAAAACACCTGCTATTACATTTAATAATGTTGATTTACCACTACCATTTTGACCAATTATACCTACTACTTCACCTTTTGAAACATTAAAAGAAATATTATCTAAAGCTTGAAAAACTTCCTTTTTACCAAATTTAAAACCTAATCTTTGTTTTTTATTAATTAATGTGTAATATTTTAAAGACACATTATTTACTTCTATTGCCTTCATTACATCACCTTAACATATGTATTTTCATGTTTTTTAATTAATTTTAATCCCACAATACCTAAAATTATACTAATAATAAAATAAATACTTAAAATTAATAAATTAGGAGTATGATTATACATAATACACTCTCTACTAGCATCAATTAAAAATGCTACAGGATTAAAATTTAAAATTAAAAAAGCAAAATTAGAAGGAAGACTTTTAGGAATAGAATAAAATACTCCAGAAAAATAAAAAATAAATTTAAGTAATAAATCAACAATATTTTTTAAATCCCTTATATAAACTCCAAAATGCATTAAAATTAATCCAGCACTAAAAGTAAAACAATATAATACTAATAATATTGGAATAAAATATAAGATTTTTAATGTAATATGTACTTTAAATATAAATAATAAAACAAACACTAAAAAGATAGATATGAAAGTTTGAAACAATAATGTTAAAGTTTTTACAATTAATAAATTATATTTAGGAATATAAATTTTTCGAATAATATTTTTATTATCAACAATGGTTTTTACACTAGAATTTAAAACGCGACTAAAATAGTTCCAAATAGTTAGTCCAATAAAAACAAATACAGGAAAATTTGGTTCGCTTTTTTTAAAAACTATTGTTACGATAAATATATATATTAACATATAAATTAAAGGATTTAATACCCACCATAAGGCATTTAAATAAGAGTTAGAGACTTCACTTTTGAGTTTACACTTAGCACTATATAATATATAGTTTTTATATTTAAAAACAGATTTAAAAAAATCAATCATAATTAAAAAATATTTTCTCTAACTTTATTTACTAACCCTATTTTATAATTTTTCATCTTTATCCTCCATCAATAAAAAAATCCTATTAAAATTATAAGTTATTTTCTAATATTTAGCAACAATAGCTTAATTTATGATTAAATGTTTAAGTTTTTATTTTTTCTAAATTATGATATTATTTTAAAGTAATGGATGTGATAATCTTGCTTAAAAAAATTAACTTTTATTATCTATTTAGTGTTATTTTAATATTATTTTTTTTATCAATATTACATACTTATGATTTTATTGTTTTATATAATTATTCCCATTGGATGTATGTACTAGCTGGTATTGGTCTAATTATTGCTATAATTAATTATAAAAAAAGAAAATTTTGTAAATGTGATTTGTATCTTCTAATTATGTTTATTTTTGCTTTAATTTCGACTATATTCTCAGCAAGCGTTCAAACAAGTTTATATGGATTTCAAGGACGCAATGAAGGCTTATTAACCTTTGTATCGTATTATATTTTCTTTATTATTGCATCTTTTTTAGATAAAAAAGATAAAATTAAAATATTATATTTAATTTTAATTATCGGTTCGTTACATGTTTTCTATGGATTACTACAAATACTTGGAATTTGTAATACTGTAATTGATGGAACTCATTATGCTGCTGGATTTTTACGTAATTCTGTATTTTATGGCACTTTAATGGTAATATGTTTTACTTTATCTCTTTGCTTATTTTTATTTAAAAATCAAAAAAGATTTATTATATTTTTAATTATATTTACTCTTGGTGTTATATCATCAGTATCAATGGGAGCTATATTATCAGCTTTTATTAGTTTTATAATTATTATTGCTTATTTAATAAAAAAGAAAAAAATTAAAACCAAAAAAGTAATAATAACGCTATTATGCTTTATTATATTTGCTTTAATTATTAATTTAATTCTTAAAAATAGATTATTTAGAGATATTTTTAAATTTCTAGATGAATTAAAAAATATTTTAGCTGGTAATATGGCCTTAGAATATGGCTCAGAAAGACTATTTATTTGGCAAAATACTTTAAAAAGAATACCATATTATTTATTACATGGCGTTGGTATTGATTGCTTTATTTATGCCTTTGATGGTAATTTATTACTTCCCCTAACCCATAAATTTGTTGATAAAGCTCATAATGAATATTTACAAACTTTATTAACTCAAGGTATCTTTGGCTTTATAAGTTATATACTTTTTATTGTTTGTATATTTAAAAATAATTTAAAACAAGAAAAACCAATTCTTTTATTTGTTATCATTAGTTATTTAATTCAGGCTACATTTAATATTAGTGTTATTAATGTTGCTTATATATTTTATATAATTTTAGGATTATCCTATGATAGAAACTTAAGTAAAAAAATATAGACATTATCTCTGTCCATATTTTTAATTAACAACATTATTATCAGAATTTCGATAAACAGTTATCGAAAATATATTATTATTCCAACTAATTTCAATAATATTATATGACTCTACTTCAGAGGAAGATATTGATGATAAGATAGTTTTTCCACTAGCTGTAGATGGATTAAAATCTGTTAACAACTCATATGAATTGTTTTGAATTAAATAGCCAACATATTTAGTAAGCTCATTAGCTAAATTATTTGATTCTTCAAAATTATAAGTTTTATATAAAACTTTATTTTCATAATTATAATCGATACTCTTAACTTTACGATCACCAACAACATATTTAACAGAAGGAATAGAATCTCCCCAAATCGAATAGTTATTAGAATTATTAGCAATAGCTACTAAAAGTATTTTTGCCATAAAATAAACAAATATTACTATTAAAATTAAGACAATTAATGACTTTATTAAACTAAAAATTGGTCCTAAAATACTTCTTCTATAAGCCTTTTCATTTAAAGAATAAGTCTTTCTTGTTACTCTTGGCTGTCTTTGAGATCTCGGCTTTATACTATTATTTTTTTTAAGATGCCTTTTTTTCTTCTGCAAAGCATCTTTTTCTTTATAAAGATCACTATCTGTAAGCGGTGCTCCACAAAACTTACAAAACTTAGCCCCAAAATCATTTTCACTATTGCATCTTGGACATAACATTTAAACCACTCCTATTATTATTCTTCGTATTTATATTATATCATTTTTTAGTTAAATAAAACATCAAAAAAGCAAGCTTGACACTTGCATTTTGTTAATTAATCAGTTTATTCTGTTGTAGATTGTGATGATTGTGATGTTGAATTATAATCACCAACTCCTAATGCCTCATCAGTATCATTAGGATACGCTTTATTTGCTCCTCCTGATGTTGCTTGATAAGTTCCATTATGAATATTCCAATTATATACAACTCCAGAAGCTCCAGATGAAACAGTTATTGTATACTTAAGTCCTGCACTACCACCTTCAATATCTAACTTACAAGGTGAAGTACTTGAACAGTTATCTCCACTACCATCATCCTTAAATGTCATTGTACTTGCATTTGAAGTAACTGCTTGCTCAGCATATTTTGTTTGAGCAGCTTTAAGTAAAGATAAAGCCTCAGTAGCAAACGAATTTCTTCGTGCATTATTCATAATATTTAATACTGATGGTGCTGCCATTAACATTAATACAGCTAAAATAACGATTACAGCTAGTAATTCAATTAATGTAAAACCTTTTTTATTTAATGTCTTCATTTTTTAATCCTCTTTTCTACTATAAAAATGATAGCATATAAAGAAAGATAAAGTCAATAATTAAATAGACATTAATTGATAATATTTAATACATTATTTATCAAATCAATATTATCTAAAGCATCTCCCAGTTTATCTGTAACTCTAATTTTATATTGCTCTTTCATCGTGGATTCAAAAACTTTATAATTAGTAACTGAGCGATTGAGCTGTTTATACCAATTAGAATTTAACATTAAATAATTTTTTATTTTCGGATTTTCTCTAAATTTTATTTGTAGACTCTTTTGCATAATTAATCCTCAAAAAATTTATTTAAAGGACGTGGTGTTAAAGGCGTTTTAATACTAGATGCCGAGGATGCATTTTTAGTTGTCAATTCTGAGATAAATCCTAAAGCTTTTTGGGCCGTATTTATATGTTTTTGAATTGAATTCATATCTACGTTTTTAACCATTTTACTAATACTATCTAAACTCATATTACTCGTAGTTTTATCTTCTAAATACGTACTCCAAGCGTTTTGATCATCTCCATATATATCATAAATTTCATAAAATTTTTGCCAAGACATTTCGTTGTTTTTAACATACTTAATAAGCTCGGGGTGCAAGGAGGCAAATTTTTTAAATTCTTCCTTTTTATTATTCATATCAATCACCTATTTTATTTTATGAATAATAAATAAATAGTAGACTATAGTAAATATTTTAATTTTTCGTGTTTGCAATATGTAAAAAAGTATGCTATACTTTTGCTAGAACAGTTAAAGAAGTAATTAATATCAATCACATATGGGGTTTTGGTTAACTTATTTTTTACTTTAACAACTGTTCTTTTTATAATCGAGTAGAGAAAATTAAATAGATTTTCTCTATTTTAATTTGTCCCTCTCACA
>CAMMOI010000011.1 GCA_946498375.1 uncultured Mycoplasmatota bacterium
TCCCTAATTAATATTTTTTACGACTTTTTGGTCTCACATCATTGACAACTACACATGTTTTATTAAATTACTATTAATTATTTTATTAAATTACTATTAATTAGTTGGCACTTCTTCAGATTCTTCTGGAATTTTTTCATTAGGACATAACTCATTATTATAAGTTAAATTAGTATTTCCAAAATAAACATCTTTAGAACCTGTTGAGGTATTGCAAGCTAATATATTAAAATTATCATAAAAATACAGTTTACTACCTCCATCATCAAAGCTTTGAGAACTATTAGCCTTCTTATAAATATCATTAATATTTACTTTATTGTCCTGTAAAATATACTCTAAACTATATATATCTTCTTCACTATATTTTATTTCAAAACTATTAAGACAACTTTGATAAAAATTATTATCTTTACCAGCATATAATAATTTTCTATCATCATTACTACAATTTTCATCCGGATCAACAATTAAACTAAAATCGTCATATAAAGTATTTTCAACTAATTTAGAATCAACTAAAATTATTGTATATTGATTATCTTGATTTTTTTGTAGTCTGCTAACTTTTCCAATAACTTTTACATTATCATAAACACTATAATTTGCTAAATCTTTATTATCTTGATTAAAAGTAAATTTTAATTTAACATTTTCATCAAAAGTAACATAACCATTTAAGGCATCAACTTCATATTCATAAGATGCCATTTCTAATGATTTCAATCCTTCAATTTTACTAATCTTACCCTCGATTTTTATATAATGATTTTTATTTTCTTTATATTTTTTCTCAAAGTGTAGTAAAAAATCATTAACACTAACTTTTTTTAATTCTGAACTATCACAATAAAAACTTGATTTATAAAAATTATCTACATATATTTTATTATCAGATATATCACAATTCCATACTCGATAAAATAAGGCATTATATACTTTAGATTTTGAAGAAATTGTTTGACGAATAGCTAAAACTGGTAATTTGTCAAAATTTACGACACAAAGATAATCAATATAGACCAAACCAAAGCCAAAAATAATAATTAATATTGGAATTAACAGCCATTTTTTATTGCGATCGATACTCATGCCAATTATTTGAATTATAAACCCAACTAAGATAAATATTAAACGATATCTGTTAGATAAATGTATTAAAAAACCAATTGCAATTAGCAATAAACCAACTAAGATAATTATAATCTCATGTTTATTTTTTTTCATATGCTCCAGCCCCTTACCACTCTAATATTATTATAGCAAATAATTTTTTATAATGATAGTTGTCTTAAAAATAAAAAATAAAAAAGCTAACATTTGTTAACTTTTTATAACCAATTATTCATTAACAGCATCTTTTAATTTGCTACCAGCTTTAAATGATACAGCCATTTTAGCAGGGATAGAAATTGGTTCTTTTGTAATAGGGTTGATTCCATCACGTGCAGCTCTTTCTTTTTTGGCAAATGTTCCAAAACCAACAAGAGTCACTTTTCCATCTTTTTGTAAACCTTCAGTGATTCCCTCTAATACAGCATCTAATACACGAGCTGCTTCTACTTTTGAAACGCCAGCTTTTTCTGCTACGCAATTTACTAATTCTGTTTTTGACATATTATGTCTACCTCCTAAATAAAAATTCATATAAGGTTACTACCCTTACATACTAAATCTACCAAACTTTACGGCTAAAATCAAGAAAAAGGACGAAAAAATTCAGTTTTTTTATAAAATTTTATCGTATATTTATATTCGCCCCAAGGGAGTTTAAAATATTAGCATATTTTTCTTTATGTTGATCTTTATTAGGAAGTATCTTTTCAGTTAAATCATTATATGGTATTAACCGATACTCATATTTTTTAGTTACTAAATTGCGAGTTTGAGTATATATTAGATCTGCTCGTAAATTCTTAAAACTGATAGAATCAGTATTTGAATTTTTTATTACATCTACACCAATCATTACCCCACTTAGCTGATCAGTAGTTAATTGTCCTGAAATAAAATTGCCTAAAGAATACATTACTAGTGTATTGCCAATATAAGTTACAGGTTGAATAACATGAGGATGATGCCCAATAACAATATCAACATTTAAACTAGCTAAATAAGAGGCTATTTGTTCCTGCTCTTTACTTTGGGTCAAACTATATTCATTACCAAAATGCATACTTACCATAAGTAAATCAACTTTATCTCTAATATAAGAAATGTCTTTTTTTACTTGTTCTTCATCATATACATTTAAATAATACTCTTGATTCTTTGGCCTTGTTAAACCATTAGTTACCGTAGTATAAGCTAACAATGCATAAGTAATACCATTTTTATTTTTAACTAAAATATTATCTCTATCTTCAAAAGAAGAATAACTGCCACTAGTTAAAACATTTTTATTTTTCCAATAATTTAATGAATTATTAATAGCATCCGTCCCACGATCTAAAGTATGATTATTAGCTAAACTTACTAAATTAAATCCAGCATCTATCATTGCATCGCCCACACTATAAGGAGAATTAAAGCGAGGATATGCAGACAATCCTAACTGAACACCTCCTAAAATACTTTCTTGATTATAAAATGCTAAATCATATTCTTGAATAATCGGCTTTACTAAAGTAAACATTGGGGTAAAATCATAACTGCCATCACTTAATTTAGCAGAATTATAAACTGCCTCATGAATTAAACAATCGCCAACCATAACCAAAGATAATTGCGAAGTTTCATCTTTTAGTATCTCTTTTTCTTTAGTTGCTGCTTTAGTTGATTGTAATTGAGTCTCTGTTTCTGGTTCTTTAATTTTAAAGTTATATATCAACACAGCTAAAAAAAGTAAAGAACCAAATATAATTATCCCTAATAATATAAATAATATAATTTTTCCAATTTTTTTCATATACTACTTACACCCTTATAAATTTCCTAAATATAATTTATCATTTAAAAGTATCTTTGTAAAATAATAATTATTTATTTTTTAAATATATTAGTAAATAAAAATTAATCTTTAATTCTTTAAAAAAAATTATATTTTAAAAAAAATCTACAAAATGTAGATTTATAACACAATTGCAATTAAATTATTGGCTCCTTTATTAACCATTTTAGTCACTGTTTGAGATAATTTATACCTAGCATTCTCAGGCATTATTGAAAGCTTTGCTTGAATTCCTTCTTTTACTATATCATCTAAGCTTCGTCCAAAGATTTCACTTTTCCAAATACTAGTTGGATCAGTTTCAAAATCTTTCATTATATAATTAATTAGTTCTTTTGACTGTAATTCACTACCAATAATTGGCTCAAAAGTACTTTCTACATCAACTCGCATTAAATGAATGCTACTTGCTACTGCTTTTAATTTAACTCCATAGCGGGATCCTTGCTTTATTATTTCTGGAGTAGCTAGCTTCATATCTTTTAAAGCGGGATAAACAATTCCATATCCTGTATTACGCGCCATTTTTAAAGCTCCCTTTATTTGATCATACTCTTGCTTGCCATCTTTAAAATCAGCAAACATTTTTAATAACCCTGCCTTTGTAGTAACTGCCTCACCCATCATTTCTTTTAAAACTTCATTATATAGTTCATTAGAGCTTTCTAAATTTAGAGTAACAGTTCCACTAGAGGCATCAACCTGACTAATGTAAGCCTTAGAAATATACTCACTTTCGCCAAAATTAGTAATAATATTATCAATATCTTTTATTTTATCTACACTAATTATACTTTGATTTATTTTCTCTAAATAATGGCTTTTAAGATAATGATTATTTGCTAAGACATGAATCCATCTTGGAATACTTACCTTAACATCTAAAACCGGAAATTCATATAATGCTTTTTTCAATATTTCATAAATTTCAGCTTCTGACATACTCTCAACACTAATTGGCAATACCTCAACCTCATAGGCCTCAGCTATACCTCTGGCTATATCTTTTGTTTGTGTGCTTGTAGGATTAGAACTATTTAAAATAACGATAAAAGGTTTACCAATATTTTTTAGTTCCATAATTACTTTTTCTTCAGCTTCCATATAATCTTCGCGATTGAGTTCGCCAAATGATCCATCACTAGTAATAACAATACCAATTGTCGAATGATCTTGAATGACTTTTTGAGTGCCTATTTCTGCAGCCTCACTAAATGGTACAGAAGATTCAAACCAAGGAGTCTTAACCATTCTAGGATTTCCCTCATCATCTAAAAAACCTTTAGCATTAGCAACTACATATCCTACACAATCTATAAGTCTTACACGAGCTTTAAATTCCTCAATTTTAATTTCTGCTCCATTACTTGGAACAAACTTTGGCTCCGTAGTCATAATAGTTTTTCCTTGAGCACTTTGAGGCATTTCATCAAGGCATCTTTTCTTTTCATACTCGTCTTCAATATTTGGCACAACCAAATTTTCAATAAATCTTTTAATGAATGTTGATTTTCCAGTACGAACTGCACCTACTACCCCTAAATATATTTCTCCATTACCTCGTTTAGCTATTGAAGAAATAATATCTTTCTTCTCCATGCATACACCTCTTTCATTTCTAATTAAATCTATGCATGAGAAAAATATCTAGAACAAATAGTCAATAATTATTTTATAAGTTTTAAAAAATCCATAAATATATGGATTAAAATAATTTATCAACATCTTTTGGTACTTTATCTTTTAAAATGGTATCAATTATTTTATCTTCTTTTTCTTTACTAACTTTTTTATTAGTCATTGAAGATAAAGTTTGGATTACTTCCCTTAATGTTTTTTCATCTTTCATGTTTCCATCCTGTAATTTTTGAGCCAAACCAATAATTGTATTTTTATCAACTTTAGTTTTTTTCTCTACTTTTTTAAAAAAGTCATCGCCAAATTTCATAAGTCCCTCCTATCACATTATATGATAAGAGTCTAAAATTTGTTATTTTTCATAAAAAATATTATCTGGTTTTAACCCAAAATATTCAGCAATTTTCACGGCAGTATGATAATATAAGTTTTTTTGTTTATTTTCAATTTGCCAATAATAACTAGTACTCATATTTAACTTTTCTGCCATCATTTTGTAAGATAATTTATTAGCTTTTCTCAATTTTTTTAATTTTTCGTAACCTTTATTTTTTTCCATTTTCACCTCGCAATGATATCATAACTAAGAATTATTTTAAAGTCAACTTCTATATAGTTATAGCTATGTGGACATTGTTTACATATTGCTAATATTATTATTTATAAAGGATGTGATTTTTATACATTCATTAAAGAAAATATTAGGTATTAATTTACGTTATTATCGAAATTTAGAAAATTTATCCCAAGAAAAATATTATTCAAAATATAATCTTAGTGTTCAACATATGTCTAATGTTGAACGAGGAACAGAAAACGTTACTTTAGATTTTGTAGATAAGGTAAGTAAAGCCATCGGTATTCCAGCTGAAGAACTATTACTATTTAATGAATCAAAAATCGTAACTAAAAAACGAGTAGATGCCAAACAAAAAAGTTAATAATTAAATCATTTAATCATTAGCTTTTGTTTTATATTGCATTATAATTGGCGCACCCGTTAAATCAAAATTCTCCCTAATTTTATTTTCCAAATATCTTTCATAACTAAAATGAATTAATTTTTTGCTGTTTACTTGGAAAGTAATTTTTATAGGTTTTACTCCCGTTTGACTAACAAAGTATATTTTCAAACGACGATTTTTATATGAAGGTGGACGATGTAAAGCCACAGCATCTGATATAACATTATTTAATAATGAAGTTTTTATTTTTTTAGTACTATTTTCATAAGCATTTATAATTTCTGGCATTAACATATGTAGCCTCTTTTTGGTAAGTGCCGATAAAAAGACTACTTTAGCATAAGGCACAAATTGAAATTCAGCAGCTATTTTCTGCTTCCATACCTTAATTTCTTGATCAGGATTTTTTATAGTATCCCATTTATTAACAACAATTACTATTGCCTTATGAGCATCTATAGCATAGGAAATTATATGTTTATCATGTTCAATAATTCCCTCTTCCGCACTAATTACAATTACACATACATCACTACGTTCAATTGCTTTTAATGATCTAATTAAACTATATTTTTCAACTTGCTCATAGATTCGCCCTTTTTTTCGCATTCCAGCAGTATCAATTGCAATAAATTCTTGATTATTATATTTAAATTTAGTATCAATAGCATCTCTAGTAGTTCCTGCGATATTAGATACAATTGCTCGATCTTCATTTAAAATAGCATTTATAAGACTGCTTTTACCTACATTGGGCCTGCCAATAATACAAAATTTTAGAATATCATCTTCAACATTTGTTGAAACAGGAAAATCTTTAGTAATTTCTTCTAAAAGAGTTTCAAAATTTTTATGATGAGCAGCACTTATAGGAATAATTTTTTCAAACCCTAGTTCATAATACTTATAAATATCAGCCTCATTTTTTTCATTATCTACTTTATTTACTGCTAATATAACCGGCTTTTGACTTTTAATTAAGATATCTTTAATCATATAATCATTACTAGTTAATTCCGCTTTGCCATCAATTACAAAAACAATCATATCAGACTCATCAATAGCAAGCATTGCTTGCATTTTTATATCTTCATTAAAATCATCATGTCCACTATCCAAACCACCAGTATCAATAAGCATAAACTCTTTATTTTCAAATTTAACATTACCATAGATACGATCTCTAGTAATTCCTGGTTTATCATCAATTATGGATTTTTGCTCTTTTATCAAACGATTAAAAATCGTACTTTTACCTACATTAGGTCTTCCTATTAAACATACACATTTTTTCACAAAAATCACCTCCAAATTGATTAAATTATTCTACCATACACTTAAGTTAAAAAGCAAATATTTTAATTAGTTGAATAATCTTTAACCAGATAAATTGAACATGTAACATTTTCTTCTATTTTTCCCGAAGTATAAATTTGAAAATTCCTATCAACCTCATCATAATATAAGCGATAACAATCTGATCTATCAAATGTATAACCTGTTGGCATATTAAAGTCTAACATATCAGAGGCATTATCATCATCAACTTTAGTTTCTAATGTTTTATAAACTTTATTATCAGTATAAAAAGTTATATTATATTTGTAATAAGCCCTATAAACAACTAAATTGCTATTACTATCCTTTCTTACTCGATAATCTTCATAATCGCTATCGGTAGCTGTAAAATTAGAACTACTTAAAAGATCACAATTGCTAATATTAGGATTTTTGGTACATGCCTCATAAGCGGCTGTTATAGACGGTCTAAAAGTATTGGATAAATTTCCAGATATATCATCATATTTAATACCACTACTTTTTAGGGCATTATTTATTGATGCTATATAAGTAGTTGATGATACCTCTTCGATATTGGCTTTAACGTTTTCACAAATTTTTTCCATATCAATTCCCAAATTATTAACACTTTTATCTTTCCATGAGGTATTATCTACCGGATCATTAATATCACCATCATTATTATCAGCCTTTAAATACCCTTCACTTATTAAAGTTTTAATCGATAAATTAGTATTGCAACCATTTTTATTATCTTGAGCCCATAACTCCGCTGCTGTTTCTACTGTGGCGATTTTACTATCTCTCATATTAGATTTAATTTTTTTAGATATTGCTAAATAGCTAGGTACAGCAACCATTACTAAAATTGCCATTATAGCAATTACAGCTAAAAGTTCAACTAAAGTAAATCCATTTTTATTTTGTTTCATCTAATCCTCACCTATTATTAGTATAACCTCAAATATAACTATTTACAAATAAAAAAGAAAGGATTTACACTTTCTTTAAAAATTAAAAATAAGATGATAGGATATTATAAATTTCTTCTCTACCACTTTTACTTAAAGATGAGAAAAATACTAAACTATCTCCTTCTTTTAAATTCATAGTTTCAGCTATAATCCGATCTTGCTTTAATCGAGCTGTTTTATTAACTTTGTCATACTTAGTTGCTACAACTGTTACTTTTAAATTATAATATTTTAAATAATTATACATAAGTAAATCATCTTCAGTTGGTTTATGACGATAATCAATAAGTAAAAATACCTGTTTTAAATTAGGTCGATTTTTTAAGTAGTCTTCAATCATTAAACCAAATTTTTGTTGCTGTTTTTTCGAAACGTTAGCATATCCATATCCTGGTACATCTACTAAATAAAATAAATTATTAACTAAATAAAAATTTAAAGTTTGTGTTTTTCCTGGTTTAGAACTTGTTCTAGCAAAATTTTTGCGATTAATGAGCGAATTTATAAAACTACTTTTTCCTACATTACTTCTTCCAACTAATAAGAATTCACTTTTTTGATCATCTGGATATTGGCTTACTCTTACTGCCATTGTTTTTAATTCTACCGAATCAATTTTCATACTTTTATCACCTGCATATATTAATATTATAATAAATTTGTTATGAAATTGCAATTAAGGCTTTTTTAGATACTTATAACAAGTAGTACTATCTGGTTTGAATAAATTACTAACTTCATCATATAATCCCATTATATCTGTAGTTTTAATATTAGCTCCTGCTGATTCAATATTACCTCCACCACCAAGTTTACTCATCAAAGCACCAGCATTTATAAGTCCATTTGATCTTGCTGAGATATAAACCTCATCGCAACTTATAAAGCCCATTGCCATAGCAACATCAACAAACTGTATAACATAATCAGCAGCTTGAGCAAGCTGGGAAATTAAATAATTATAATTAGGATTAGCACGATTCATAATAATAGCACTGCGCAAAGAATAAAAGGAAGAAAAATCTACTAAGTTTTGAATGATTCTATCCTCTTGAAAAGATACATTAAACATTCCTTTTACAAAATTTAAATTAGCACCCTTTTTTAGCAAATAATTTTCCACAGAAATAGTAGCAGGATTTACTTTTCGCGTTAAAAAATTAGTATCTAAAGCTATTCCTGCTAAAATATAGTTATATAAATCCTTATCTTTTAATTTGATATTAAACATATATAATAATTTACCTATAGCCTCAGAGGCAGACGACAATTCTTCGCTTATAAATGTATTTGGTGTTTTTATGCAATCGATATTCTTTGCATGATGATCTATAATAATGGCATTTTTTATCATGTTTATTGCTTGAGTAGATAAATATATTCTATTTTGGCCATTCACATCGGTAATTAAAAATAAAGTTTTATCATCTATAGGTGGTAATTCATTATTTGTACAAATATTAAACTTAATAAATATATCTTCTAAAACTCTTCTAACCATTACATCTAGATTTAAATCCTCATAATCAATAACAATATAAGCATCTTTGCCCATAGTCTCAACAATAGAATACAATCCTATTGCCGAGGCAATAGCATCTAAATCTGGATTTTTATGTGTACAAATTATAACTTTATTACTAGAATTTATTTCATTTTCTAAACATTCTTTTAACTTTTTATAATCTATTTTCATAACCAAATTCCCCATTTTCACTTTTACATTTTTATTTTTTTAATTTCTACTTCTACTATATTATTATTAATATCAATTTTATTTTCTAGTTCCTTTTTAGAAGAAATAAAACTAATAGCTAATGTTTCATTTTGAATATAACTTTTATTATTTAATAAAGCTTTAGTTATTTTCTCATCGGCATTAAATTTAATATCTATGCGATTATCTATTTCAAAATCTAATTCTTTACGTAAATTTTGAATTTTAGATACAAATTCTCGAGCAATACCTTCTTCTATAAGATCCGGTGTCAAATTAGTATTTAAAATAATGAAATTATTATTTTCCATACCAACATCAAATCCACTTTTAGAACTAATTTTTATGTCAACCATATCTAAAGTAATTTGATAAAAGTTATTATCAAGTTCAAAATCTTGATCTTCTTTATTTTGTAAAGCTTTAATTTGTTCATCGGTAAAGTTACTTAAAAATGAAGCAAACTTTTTTATATTCGACCCAAATATAGGACCCGCAACTTTATAATTAGGTTTAATAGTAAAATTCATATATTTAGATAAATCATTTTCAAAAATTACTTCTTTTACATTTAACTCTTCTTTAATTAGATCAATTAAACTAGCAATTGTATCTTTATTTTTACCATCAAGTATTACTTCACTTATTGGTTGACGAACTTTTATTTTAGCTTCTTCTCTGGCCTGACGACCAATACTTATTAAGCTTCGTACCAAATCCATTTTCTCTTCTAATTTTTCATCAATTAAACTTTCATCACCTATTGGATAATCACTTAAGTGAACAGATTTCTCACCAGTTAATTTTTGATAAATTTCCTCACTTAAAAATGGTACAATTGGAGCCATAAGCTTTGCTAAACCAATCAAGACTTCATAAGTAGTCTTATAAACTGCCTTTTTAGAATCACTTTTTAAAGAATCCCAAAATCTATTTCTATTACGTCTAATATACCAATTAGATAAATCCTCACTAGTAAATTCAGTTAAGGCTTTAACAACTTTATTTAAATCATATTCCTCAAAATATTTAGTAACATTTAAAACTAATTTATTATATTTTGATATCAGCCATCTATCTATATCTTCTCTTTTAGAAACTTCAATATCACATTTACTTATATCTATATTATCAGCATTAGCATACATACAAAAGAAATTATAGGTGTTTTTTAAAGGATTAAAAAATTTAGAATACACTTCTTTTATTCCAGCAATATCAAACTTTAAAGGAGTCCACACTGGAGATACATAAAGTAAATAAAATCTTACTACATCTGCTCCATATTCTTCTAATGTCGCAAATGGATCTACTATATTGCCTTTTGATTTGCTCATCTTCTTACCCTCAGCATCTAATAAAAGATCATTTACTAAAACATTTTTGTAAGGAGATTTACCAGTAATAATAGTCGAAATAACAAGTAGTACATAAAACCAACCTCTAGTCTGGTCTATACCCTCCGCAATAAAATCAGCGGGAAATTGACTAGCAAAAAGTTCTTTGTTTTCAAAAGGATAATGAAATTGGGCAAATGGCATTGATCCAGAATCAAACCAGACATCTAAAACATCACTTACTCTAGACATAGTTTTACCACATTTTTCACATTTAATATGGATTTTATCAACAAATGGACGATGCAAATCAATCTCATCATCGTTTATTTTTTCAAGTGCTAATTTTTTTAGTTCTTCTATTGATCCAATAATATGAATATGACCACAACTACAAGTCCATACCGGAAGAGGTGCTCCCCAATAACGATTACGAGAAATTCCCCAATCTACTAAATTTTCTAGCCAGTTAGCAAAGCGCTTTTCTCCTACATAAGAAGGATACCAATTAACTTTTTTATTAGCAGCAATAATTTCTTTTTTATACGCTGTTGTTTTAATATACCAAGCCGGTTTAGAAAAATATAACAAAGGGCTTTTGCATCGCCAACAATGAGGATAATTATGTTTTATTTTCTCTTTTTTAAATAATTTATCAGATTCTTTTAAATATTTAATAATTTCAATTTCAAGCTCTGGGTCGGTTACAAGTCTGTTTTTCCAAGGACCAACAGTATATTTGCCATCACTTCCAACTGGATTTAAAATTGGTAAATTATATTTTTTAGCAACATTAGAATCATCCACCCCAAAAGCAGGAGCTATATGCACAATACCAGTACCATCAGACATTGTTACATAACTATCGCAAGTAATAAAAAATGCCTTTTTATCCACTTTAAGTTCTGATATTAATTGTTCATATTCTTTATATTCTAAAGCACTTCCTTTAAAGGTTTCAATAACTTCATAATCTTCTTGAAATATTTTATCAATTAAAGCCTTAGCCACAATAAAATTATATCCTTTAGATTTTAGTTTAACATAATCTTCTTGAGGATTAACACATAAAGCGACATTAGCAATTAAAGTCCAAGGTGTAGTTGTCCATACTAAAAGGTAAGTATCTTCTTCTTTTAATTTAAATGGAACATAAACTGTATTAACAGATATTTCATGATATTCTTGAGCAACTTCATGGGCAGAAAGCTCAGTTCCACACCTATAACAATATGGCAATACTTTATTAGAATGATAAAGTAGATTTTTATCAGCTAATTGCTTAATAATCCACCATTCTGATTCAATATATTCATTACTACAAGTAATATAAGGATTATTTGTATCAATAAACTGACCCATCATATTAGTTAAATTACAGACATCATTAACATTAGATTTAGTCTCTTTTTTACAGGCTTCATTAAATTTATCAATACCATATTTTTCAATATCAGCCTTAGATTTAAAACCTAACTTTTTTTCAACATTTACCTCAATTGGTAAACCATGAGTATCTAAACCAATTTTTCGAAGAACTTTATATCCTTTCATCGTTTTATATTTACAAAAACAATCCTTAATATTTTTACCATATAAATGATGTAAACCCGGTTTAGCATTAGCATAAATAGGCCCATCATAAAATACAAAACTAGGAGCATTTTCTCTATTTTTAATTGTTTGATTTAATATTTCATTAACACTTCCACCCCAAGATGATAATATGTCTTGTTCAACAAGATACTCTTTTCTTTTATCTAATTGTTTAAATTTTTTCATAAACTACCTCTTTTCTATAGTTTTTCATAAAATAAAAATCATAAACTAAAGGACGACTTAACTGCCGCGGTACCACCTTAATTTATGATTTTAATCATACACTTAATGCTTGTAACGTAAGCAAACGGTTATATCTACTATTTTTAATATAACACATCCAAAGTGATCTATAATATATTGTTTTGCCAAACTTCCACCACTTATTTAGCTCTCTATAAAAAACTTAATATATTACCGTCTTCTTCATTTGTTTTTCTAATATAGATTATATTCTTTTCAAAATATGATGTCAAACATTTTAATTAATTTTTTTGATTTAATTGCTTTAATTCATATAATTTATTAATTGCCTCCATTGGTGTCATATTAAGAGGATCAATATTTTCTAACATCTCTTCTACTTTACTTTTAGCTGTCTTTTGATCCTCTAGATCAAAAACAATTTGTTCTTGATGAATTTTCGGCTCATGAGCTTTATGCTCATACATAGCTAATATTTCATCAGCTCTTTTTAATAAATCCTCTGGCATATGAGCAAGTCTAGCTACATGAATACCATAGCTTTTATCTACAGCCCCATTTTTTATTTTATGTAAAAAAGTAATATTACCATTCTCTTCTAAAGCCGAAACATGGACATTTTTAATGTTTGTAAACTTTTTTTCTAATGATGTTAATTCATGATAGTGAGTTGAAAATAAAGTTTTACACTTTATATTTTTACTAATATATTCTAAAATTGCCTGAGCAATACTCATCCCATCATATGTTGCTGTACCTCTTCCTAATTCATCAAATAATATTAAACTATTTTCAGTTGCATTAACAATAGCATTTTGAGCCTCTTTCATCTCAACCATAAAAGTAGATTCCCCACTTACTAAATCATCACTTGCTCCAATACGAGTAAATATTTTATCAAATATTGGTAAGATTGCCTTTTTAGCCGGAACAAAAGACCCCATTTGTGCCATAATAATTATAATGGCTAATTGACGCATATAAGTTGATTTACCAGACATATTAGGTCCAGTAATAAGAAGAGTATCTACAGACTCATCCATTATACAATCATTTGCCACAAAAACATCTTTACTAACTCTTTGAACAACTGGATGAGTTCCATCCTTAATTTTTATTACATGATTATCAGATAATTCAGGTTTTACCAAATTATACTCCTCAGAAGCTACTGATAAAGAAATTATAGCATCTAATTTCGATATTTCATCAGCTGTTGTTTTTAAATCAAATATTTCTTTTTTAATAATTTCTTTTATTTCCATAAATAAGTTATATTCTATTTCAATAATTTCTTCCTCAGCATTCAAAACTAAAGATTCCTTTTCTTTTAATAAAGGCGTTATAAATCTTTCAGCATTAGTAAGAGTTTGTCTTCGCTCCCATCCCCAAGAAGGATCAATATCCTTGGTATTGCCCTTACTAACTTCTATATAATAACCAAAAACTTTATTATAACCAACCTTCAAATTTTTAATACCAGTTTTTTGTCTTTCACTAGCTTCTAATGATGAAATAAATTCTTTACCACCACTTCTTATAGAGCGCAATTCATCTAACTGCTCATTATATCCTTGTTTAATTATTGAACCTTCTTTTAAAGAAACTGGAGGATTATCATTAATTGATCTTTCTAATAAAGCATATAGCTCTTTATGGGAAGCAATTTTTAAATCAAAATTTAACTTTTCTACTTTACTAATTATATCAGGAAGTACTTTTAAAGAATTTCTTATTTGTAGAACATCCCGAGCGTTCAACTGGCCACAAATAACCTTAGCACATAATCTTTCCAAATCATATACTTCAAATAAATCTTGACGTAATTCTTCTTTTAAAATAAACTCATTATTTAAAATTTCAATTGCATTATATCTTTTTAATATTTCTTCTTTATTTATTAAAGGATTTTGCATCCAGCTTTTTAACTTTCTTGAACCCATTGCAGTTTTAGTTTTATCAAGCAACCAAATTAATGAATAAGTTCTTTCTTTTAAACGTAGCGTTTCAAATAATTCTAAATTACGAATAGTATGAACATCCATACTCAAATAATCATCTTTTTTAATTATTTTTACTTCTTTAACATGAGATAAATCTTTTAATTCTTTAACGACTAGATAATACAACAGATGTTTTATTCCGGTAATAAAATAGATATCTTTTAAATCTTGATAAAGATAGGAATATTCATTTTCTAAATATTCTCCACAAATACTTACTTCAATTCCATAATTATTTTTTAAAATATTAATTAATTCTAAGTCTGTATTATCGGCTAAAATAACTTCTTTCAAATTTAAATTTAAAATTTCTGATAATACTTTATCTTTTGTAAGTGGTAAATTACACACATAAAAATCACCCGTTGATACATCAGCATATGTTAAAACATATTTAGTTTTAAATAAAAGTAAACTACCAATATAATTATTATCATATTCTTTTAAAAATTCTAAATCAACTAAAGTCCCTTTACTTACGACTTCAATAACTCCTCGTTTAACCATTTTTTTGGTATTTTTAGGGTCTTCTAATTGTTCACAAATAGCTATTTTATAACCCTTATTTACTAGTTTTTCTAAATATGTTTTAACAGAATGATAAGGAACTCCACACATAGGAATTCTTTCTTTTAATCCTGCATTTTTACCAGTTAAAGTAAGTTCAAGTTCTCGAGAAACCAATATTGCATCTTCAAAAAACATCTCATAAAAATCCCCTAATCGAAAAAATAAAATTTCCTCTGGATACTGGTCTTTAATTTCCATGTATTGTTGCATCATTGGTGATAATTCTTCTTTATTAACTTCGCTTCTTTTCATTTACTACACATCTTTTCTAAAAAGTATTATAACAAAAAAATGAGAATTGTTCTCACTTTTTCTAAAATTTAATAATCAGCTATTAAGCATGTTTTTTACTTCTAACTCTTCTTAGTGCCTTATTTTTGCTTTGTTCTCTTGCAGGCAACATTATCTTTTCATAATCTTCTTCACTAACTGGTTTATAAGCACTTACTAATGACTCTAAAAGTGGTGAATAATTTTCATCTACCATATAATATTGTCTAGTATTATTATTCATTTGTCCATGTAATAAAACCAAAGACACCATACCATTTTCTTTTTCTTCTAAAATGTATTTATTTTTATTAGCAACATAATTTAAATATAGAGTTTGTAAATCAGGATGAAGCATATTAAATTCAAACTCATTTAGTTTAGGTATTAAATATAATGGTGCATTTTCCATAGCATAAACATCTGGTTGAATTTGAGGTACAAATTTATATATTGATGTTTGGGGTAAAGAATTTAAAACTGTTGCATCATTTACCTCAATACATACTAACCCATTCCCATGTAAAGCCATTTCACTTAAAGTACGATATTTCATAGATAAAATTGGATTGATAAAATAAGAATTACTATCCAAATTAAACTTTTTACGATAATTATCATTACATCTATTTACAGTATAAGCATTAGTAAACAAATCATATTTTATACTAATATCTTTTTCACTTAAATTTTTATTTTCTTCTAATTTAAATAAATAGCTTAAATAAGCAATATATTCTACATATGTTTTTTCCTTCATAAATCTTAATCTCCTTTTACGATAAAGCTTTTAATTGGCTTACTATTCCCGATAAATTTTTATCAGTGATAATTATTATATCATAATTATTTTCAGTTGCAACTTTTTTTGCTTCTTCATAATTTTCTTCTGGAACAATAAAAACTTCGGCATCATTTTTTACAGCCCCAATTAATTTATACTTTACTCCCCCTATTTGGCCAATATTACCAAATTCATCAATAGTTCCCGTTCCAATGATATTTTTTCCCTTAGTCAAATCTTCTTCTACTAAGGCATCATAAATACTTAAAGCACTCATAAGCCCTCCACTAGGACCAGATTCAGAAGATTTTGTTTTTAATTTTACTTCCTTTTTAGTTTCATAATCATAGGTAGTTGTAAACATTATACCAGTTTTTAAGCCATATTCAGTATTATAAACCTTAATTTTTACTTCTTGTTCTTTTTCATCACGTTTTACTTTTAAAGTTAAAATATCCCCTTCTTGATGATCATTTACAATTTCTTTATAATCATCTATTGATTCAACTTTTTTATCATCTACACTAATAATTTCATCTAAAAGTTCTAAATCAGTTTGAGCCTCATCAGCAATATAGGTTACTGTATTATGATAATCAGTAATTTCAATTTCTTCATTAGCTAAATTAAAAGCTGATATTACTGCACAATCTTGAGAAGCCTGTAAGTCTATTTTATCCATTTGAATGGTTTGTTCTAAAGTTTCATTATCATATGTCACATCACTTTTAGGAACAATATCCCAATTAGGAATGATGTATGATGCTAGTAAAAAAGGAATTGAGCCTTTTACCATTGTCACATAAGCCATTTGTAATTTACCATCAGATTCATAACCATCTTCTACACTTATGCGATCACTTAAATCAATAGCTCCTCCTGGAGCATAAATAACATAAGGAAGTTGTACCCAAAATAATAGGTTAATTACTAACAAAGCAATCAAAAATTTATAGTTATCTACAATAAAACGCTTTATCTTTTCATATAATTTATTAATCACGATTAATCATCACCACTATTAATTATATCAAATCATTGGAGAGTTATGAAAAAAAATATTAAAGATTTATTTATTTTATTATTCTTTTGCTCTATTTTATTTACTTTACTTACTAATTACAATATTATTATAAAAAGTATTCAAAACTCAGTAAATCTATGGCTTACTAAATTATTTCCCTCTATTTTTCCCTTTATGGTTTTAGGTACGATTTTAATTGATTTAAATATAGCTAGTTTTTTTAAAAAATTTTTTAAATTAAAAAATAATTCAGTTATAGTTATGCTTATGTCTGCTTTAAGTGGTTTTCCCTCTAATGCTAAATATACTAAACAAATGTATTTAAATTATGAACTAACTCTTAAAAATGCTAATAGCGCTTTATGCTTTTCCCATTTTTCTAATCCTTTATTTTTATTATCTACTCTAAGTTTAATGTTTAATAAAAAATGGACTATAGCTATTATATTAAGCCATTATTTAGCTAATATAATAATATATTTATTTATAAGCAAAGATAATAGTCAAGAAAAATTAATCTTTAATAATAATTCTTTAGGTTCTATTATTTCAAGTAGTATTAAAGATAGTATAAATACAATGCTTTTAATATTAGGTACATTAACATTTTATACAATTATTATTACTATTGGTAAGATTTATTTTGCAAATGATTTAATTATTACTATTTTTACTGGATTTTTAGAATTTTCTTCTGGTTTAAACTCTTTGTTATATTTAGATATTTCATTAATTGGAAAAGCTATTTTAGCTACTAGTTTTATTTCTTTTGGTTCTTTAAGTATACACACTCAAATAAAAAGTATCTTAAACGATACTCCAATTAAATTTTCTAAATTTTTTATTTGTCGACTTATTCATGTCTTATTATCTATTATATTATTACTTATATTTTATTTATTTACATAACTAATTTCTAATAAATAGTTATTATTTTTATCATCTAAAATATTATAACTATAAACAGTTAATTTAGCTGTAGCATTATTAGTTATATCTAAATTAGATATAGTACATCCCTCAGGAAATGTAAAAGTTTCTACTTTATTTTCACCAGCTATTGCAGTAGAATTATTAGTTACTTGAATGCTTCTATCATCTATCTTTTCCACTTTTAATTCAACCGGATATGGTTCACTACAAGTAATAGTAAAGTTATTTCCATAATTATTAAACTGACAATCTTTTTCATCTTTAATTCTATCCTGAATATAATTAACTGCCACAGCAATTTTTTCTTCATATTCTAACTTACTTAAGCTTTTATCATCCAAATCTCTTAATTGAAGTAAAAGCTGTAATAAAAAGCCTAATACAATTGATATTAAAGCTAAACTTACTAACATTTCAACAATCGTTATTCCTTTTTTATTTTTCATATCTATCCCTCAACCACTATATGCGAATAAAAATTTCTGGAAGCATTATTATTAGTTTTTTGTGGATTTTCAAATTCAAATACATAAATACATTCTGATGCATTTGTCTCAATAGTCTTAGCATAATCAAGAAGGTAAGCATCAGTAGTAAAATCATCAATTTCCCAACCTGGAACTTGATAAATATTTTTAATTTGAAAATAATTTCTTAAATTTATTACATTATCATTACTATTTAATGATCTTATCGATGTACAATTTTCTAAAACCGAATCATCTAAGGCTTTAACCACATTATATGCTCGATAATTATAAACTGTTTGATCATAATTATTTCTTCTTTTTTGATTATTAACTATTAATATAAATGAGGAATAAATTGTTACCAAAGAAACTGCAAGTACTGCACAAACCACAATTGTTTCCACAAATACAAATCCATTTTTATTCTTCTTCATAAGCATCTTCCCTATAATAATTGTATCAAAACAATCCTTTAAAGTCCAGATATTGCAAAAAATAAAAGGCAGATATAGCCTTTTAAGATATTTTTTCTACTTTAGTAAAATAATAATAATTATCACTATTCAAAGTAAAAGTAAATTTAAATGAATCTAATTTATTTAATATCTTATCAATATTATAAGAATTATCTGTTAATAAATTATGCTTTTCTATGTATTTACTATCACTATTTGTTTTATATATATATTTAATTATATTATCATCATTTTTAACTTCATATTTTATATAAGCAACCTTTATAGTAAGTTCAATGATGTTTCCATACTCATAAGCCTTAACTATTTTAGTATCTATATAAGGAAGTGGGAATGCTTGACAAGATATTGGATCAGACATATAGACATTTCTGGTGCTATCAAATCTAAAGCGACTAAAACCGCAATAATCGTATTCTGCATCTTTTAAATCAGTATCAGTAACAGTAGTATTAGGGCCAAAAAAACTATTTATTCCATTTTGAATTTCTTCTTTAGATAAAATAATAACGTCAATAGTTTTTTCATCTGGAGTAATAGCCTCATAAGTCGAGTCCAAAAAATCATTAGTAAAGTCTGATGTTTGAGTTATACCAATTAAAATTTTAGCATCATCACTCATTGTGTTAAAATCCATATAATCTTGTGAGTAGAAATAGCCGTAATAACTTCCTGCTTTATATGTATCAAAAACATTTATTTTTTTCTGTAAATTTAAGACTAATTCTGAATCTAAATCTAGATCAATTCCCTCTACTGGGACATTTTCTTGTTCTGGAGTTGATTCAACTTTTGCTTTTGTTTTAGATACATCTGCTACCACTTCTTGAGCTGTTTGACCAACTTTAAATTTTTTACAATAATTTAGAGCAACAAAAAGAGAAAGTAATAACAATATCAATATTATATAATATTTATATGTTACAATTTTCTCTTTTTTCATCTTAAACCCCACCAATCAAATTTTATTATACTATAAATTTTCCAATTTTACACTAACTAATTTACTTACTCCTGATTCTTGCATAGTAATACCATATAAAACATCAGCATATTCCATTGTTTGTTTTTTATGAGTAATGATAATAAACTGACTTGCATCTTTTTTTTCACACAAATATTTACCAAAAGTTGCAACATTTGCTTCATCTAAAGCTGCTTCTACTTCATCTAAAATTACAAAAGGAACTGGTTTAACATTTAAAATAGCAAATAAAAGTGCTATGGCTGTAAATGTCTTTTCTCCTCCGGATAATAACCCAATCGAATTTAATTTTTTCCCAGGAGGAGATGCAATTATATCTACTCCAGTTTGTAATAAATCATCAGGATCTGTTAATTTTAAATGGGCATCCCCACCTTTAAATAATTTTTTATACACTATAGAAAATTCTGCTGAAATTTTATTAAAAGTATCTAAAAATTTTTCTTTCATTATTTCATCCATTTCCATAATGGCATTTTGTAAACTGCTAATAGAATTTTCTAAATCCATTTGTTGATCTTTTAAAAATGTATATCGTGTATTTAGTCTTTCAAATTCTTCTATAGCCCCAATATTGACATTTTCTAAAGGTTTCATTGCTTTTTTTAAATTAATTATTTTTTCTTTTGCTATACTTAGATCTATTTCTAATTTATAATCATTGAAAGCCTTTTCATACGTCATATTATATGATTCATTTAAAGTATTTAGAAGATTATCTAATCTAACATCTAGTTTTCCTAATAATATCTCTGCATCTTTTAACTGCTGTTGCTTTTTATTATAAATACTATTCTTTTCGCTTTTTTGTTTTTCTAAATCATTAATCGATAAAAATAATTCATTTTTATCATTTTTTAATTTAGATAATTCCTTTTCTAAAATTTCTTTTTCGGAAGTTTTTTGATAATACTTTTCTAATAAGTCATCTAATTCTTGATCTAAAGTATTATTTTTTACATTTTGAGAACCTTCTAATTCATTATGCTTACGTTCATAATCATCTTCTAAATCTTTAAGAGTTATCATTTTACGATTAATTGTTTCTTTAACATCGTTTAACTCAATATTAAGCTCATTTAACTTCTCATCATAGTAATCACTTTGAGAATTACATTTATTTAAATTGCTAGTAGCAATAAGAATTTTTTCTTCTAATTCAACTTTTTGTTTTTTTAATTTACCTAATTTTTCCTTTTGGATTATAACACTATTAGAAGAAAACTTAGTCATTCCTCCACTTAAAGCTCCACCTGTATGAAGTAATTCTCCATCTAAAGAAACAATTCGATAACGATATTTAATTAATTTACCTAATTTATTTAAAGCATCAAGTGAATCAACAACTAATATATTTCCTAGTTGATTTTCTATAATATTAGCATATTTATTATCATATGTAACAAGAGAAGAAGCCGTACCAATTAAACCATTAAAGTCTTTAATTTGATTTAAAATCTCAGGATCAATTGTTTTTGCTTTAATTATATTTAAAGGAAAAAAAGTTGCTCGACCTAATTTATTATCCTTTAAATAATTAATCGCATCTTTAGCACTATTTTCATTATCAACTACTAATATATTAGCCGAATAACCTAAAGCTGTATCAATAGCACAAGCAAATTTATCCTCTACTTGCAATAATTTAGCAACAGTATTATGTATTCCCTTTAAACGCACATTGTTTAAAATAGCTCTTATGGCATTTGGCAAAGCAACATCATTATCAATATTACTTTCTAAAATTTCAATTTGGTTTAATACATTTAAGCGTTCTTTATTTAAAGAATCTAAATTTTCATTATATTTAACCTTATCTAAAGAGTGCATCTGATATGTTTTTACAAATTTTTGATATTCTTCTTCCTTAGAAGATAATTTACTTTTAAGTAGTGATATTTCTTTTTTTAAAGTTTCAATATTTTTATGTATAGTCAACTCTTCTTCTTTTAAGGCTAATATATTACTATCTATTAAATTACTATCTACTTCATACTTTTTTCTTTCAATAGTTAATTGACGTTTACTAGATAGCATTGACAACTCAGATGTTAATCTAATTAAATTTTCATTAAATTTTGCAAGTTTTTCGTCTAATTTAAGATTATCTAATTTTAAATGTTCTAATTTAGCTAAACTTTCATTATTTTTAGTATCTTCTAATAACATTTCTTCATTTAAGCGTTGAACCTGTTGTTTTACTTTAGTATATTCTTCATTGATTTTTGTAATATCCTCGGCTATTACAAATACTTCTAATTTTTTTAATGCATCTTTATATGATAAAAATACTTTAGCATCCTGAGCTTGTTTTTTTAAAGGAATTACTGTTTCTTCTAATTCATTAATAACTAAATTTATCTTCTCTAAATTATCTTGAACTTTATCTAATTTACGATTAGTTTCTTCTTTTCTTTTTTTGTATTTTAAAACTCCAGCAGCACTTTCAAAAATAATTCGTCGATCTTCAGGTCGAGAATTAATAATATCTGCTACTGAGCCCTGAGAAATAATATTAAATGATTCTCTTCCCGCTCCACTATCTATAAAAAGATCAGTTATATCTTTAAGTCTAACTTTATTATTATTGATAAAATAGTCATTTTCACCGTTTTTATAAAGAACTCTTTTTATCTCAACAGTATCAAATTCAGTATTTAAATATCTATCGGAATTATCAAAAGTTAATGATACATATGCTCTTGACATAGCATCACGAGTTTTTGAACCGGAAAAAATAACATCGCTCATTTCTTTTGTTCCGCGTAATACTTTAATTGATTGTTCACCTAAAACCCATTTAACAGCATCAACTATATTACTCTTACCACTACCATTTGGTCCTACAATTCCTGTAATTCCTTTTTCTATATTTATTTCGATACTATCAGCAAAAGATTTAAAGCCATGAGCTTTAATACTTTTTAAATACATGTTACTTCCTCCTATTTAGCAATTTTTAAATAAGCATCATAGGCAGCATTTTGTTCTGCTTCCTTTTTAGATTTGCCTACCCCCTTGCCATAAATAATATTATCAATTTTTACTATTACTTCAAAGCGTCTGTTGTGAGCTGGACCAGTTTCTTTAATAGTTTCATAATCTAAAGTGTTTTTTGTGGTTTGAGTATATTCTTGTAATAATGATTTATAATCATCTAAAAAAACATGATTATTTTTAACATAAGGTATAACTATATCATAAATTATTTCTTTAGCTTTTAAAAGACCTTGGTCTAAATATACAGCCCCAAGCATACTTTCAAATATATCAGCTATGATATTATCAGAAATATCTTTTTCTTGACCATGTCCAACTTTTATATATGGTATTAGACCGATATCTTGGGAATAAATTCGTAAAGCTTGCTCACAAACATAACTAGCTCTTACTTTACTCATTTGGCCCTCTGGCCAATCAGTATTTGTATAAAAATACTCACTCATAACGATTTGTAAAACTGCATCACCTAAGAATTCTAAACGTTCATAATTTTGTCCACCATGTTCATTACTATAAGAACTATGAGTTAATGCTATATTCAATAGATCCTCATTTTTAAAATTAATATTATACTTATCTAAAAAAGTCATGCATTATCACCAAAAATTATTATATCAAATATTTACAAATATTCCTAAACATATTTTACAAAAAACATTATTTATAGTAAAATTATATCGGTGATACTTTTTGAAATATATTCTTATACGCTTAATTAAATTGTATCAAATAACCCCCTTAAATTCTCATAATCATTGCCGTTTTATTCCTAGTTGCTCAAATTATGGGATTGAAGCTATAAAACGATATGGAGCTATAAGGGGAAGTTACTTAACTTTAAAAAGAATAATAAGGTGCAGACCATTTGGCACATTTGGTTATGATCCTGTACCAAATAAGGAGGAAAAATGTGAAAAAAATATTTAAAATCTTTTTATCACTCGGCATATTATTTTTAGGAAGTGCCTGTGATCAACAAATAATCCAAAGTAATGATTCTACTATTTATACAACCTCATACCCTATTGAATTTTTAGCAAGTTTCTTATATGGAGAAGATGCTAATGTAACAAGTATTTATCCTGATGGTAGTGATTTACAAACTTATAAATTAACTAATAAACAATTAAATGATTATGCTAAGGGATCAATTTTCATTTATAATGGTTTAACAGATGAAAAAGATATAGCTCGAACTTTAATTAATAAAAATAATAATTTAAAAATAATTGATGTATCTTATGGGTTAACTTTACAAAATTCAGTAGAAGAATTATGGCTTAGTCCAAGTAACTTCTTAATGTTAGCTGCAACTGTTAAAGAAAATTTAGAAGATTTACTAGATAGTAAATATACTATTGAGACAATCAATGAAAATTATGAAGAATTGCAAACTATAATATCTCAAATGGATGCTGAGTTGCGCACAATTGCAAACAGCGTAGATAACCCTACTTTAGTAGTTGATTCAAATATATTTAAGTTTTTAGAAAATTACGGCTATAGAGTTATTTCTTTAGAAGATGAAAATAACTTAACGCCAAATTCTTTGGCATCAATTCAAGATGCTTTTGAAAAAGAAAATTACAAATATATTCTTACTAGAAACGATAAAGATAATAGTGATGTGGTTAATAATTTAATTAATAATTATAAGGCTCAAAGTATTGAAATGAATGTTATGTCTACTATTAAAGAAGAGCAACGAAAAAATAATGAAAATTATTATACCCTACTTCAACAAAATATTGATAATATTCGTAATGTGATTATTGGTGGCTAAAAAGGTATTGGTTATACCTTTTTTTATTTACTAATTATCTAACTAGATATTGACAGATATTTAAAAATATTATAAAATTTATTTGTTGTTTGTTTAATTGGAGCAATACTCAAGTGGCTGAAGAGGCGCCCCTGCTAAGGGTGTAGGTCGGGCAACCGGCGCGAGAGTTCAAATCTCTCTTGCTCCGCCATAAAAAAATTAACCTAGAATTATCTAGGTTTTTATTTTACTTTAGGATTGTAATAAAACATACGCAATCTTCTTTTTTTGACAATTAAAGAAGCAACGATAAAAAAAATAGAACAAAGTAGTAAGAAACTACTATAAATATAAACAGCAACTGTATCATTATTTAAATAAGCAGAAATAATTAAGTAAAGCGAAAAAGCTATACCAATAATGCCAATTACTAAAACTTTATTTAATTTACTAATGACATACTCTCCTTCTTTAGTCTTTAGATAATCTTTTTTTAAATTCTTTTTTTCTATTTTAGATAATTCATGAAACCTTTTTTTCATTATTTACTTCCCTACTTCCTATTATTAAAAGAATTTTTCTTTAAATAATATTTCTTTTGTTCTTGCTCTAACTCTTTACTAGAAATAGTATTTTGTTTTAAAAGATTATTATCGTATTCTTCATTTATTACTTTTAGTTTATTTAATGAATCCCTAATTTCTAATAAAGCTTGGCATAACTGTTCTTTTTATTTTAAGTCACTAATATTTTTGATTAATTCTTTCAAAGAATTAAATTCATCATATAATCTATTAATACGAACATTTAAATTAACTGAATTTCTCAAAATATTACAATCTTCTTCTAACTTTATTTTTAAAGAGCTTATTTGACCAAATAAGCTTTTTTTAGTAATATCATTTGGTAATCTATACGGATTAAATACCAAACTATTAACTTCAATAGTACTATTATTTGTATCTAAAGAATTATAAGATAAATTGCTAATAATTTTATAATTAGATTTAGTTGATTTGTACATAATTATATCGCTATTATAATTAGGAATAACTTTAATATTATCTAAGTAAGTAATATTAACATTATTACTAAATGATGTAAACATTAAATATTCTTGATTAGTAAAGTCAAAGTTTTCACTAAAGATTATTTTTTTAAAGTCTAAAGTCTTCAGACTAAATAATAATTTCTGAATTCTTCTAATTTTTAACTTATTATCTAACATATAATGATAAAATATTTTAAAGTCTTCTGTTAAATTTCCTTGAGGATTATAACTAAAATCTATAAAATTATCTATAGTTGAATAACGATTAATTAAATTAATTACTTTTTCATATTCGTCATAAAATTTTTTTTCATTTTTTAATGCAAATAAATCAAATTCACTTTTACTATCTAATTTTTGCAAAATATGAATAATCTTATCTTGAGACTTTGAACTAAGTAACTTACTTAAATCACTATTAAAATAATTAAATTCATCTAATGTATAACTTAAAACCATCAAATTATTTATATCTGCTAAAGCAAAAACAGTATGTGCCATAATTTCCTCCTTTAATTATCTAGTATTATAATAAATTATAATAAAAAATACTAGTATAATAAAAAAAATTCGAATAATTCGAATTAAATTCTTAAATGGTGACCAGTACGGGATTTGAACCCGTGAATGTATGCGTGAAAGGCATATGTGTTAACCGCTTCACCAACTGGCCACAAAATGGTGGGCCTGGGAGGACTTGAACCTCCGACCTCACGCTTATCAGGCGTGCGCTCTAACCTGCTGAGCTACAAGCCCATTTCGTGTTCAGCACTTTTAAAGTATATAATACTTTTTAGTATAATGCAACAATTTTTTTAAAAAAACAATTGGTGTCCCCGCAGGGGATCGAACCCTGGACACCCTGATTAAGAGTCAGGTGCTCTACCAGCTGAGCTACGGAGACAAAATCATTACAGGTAAAATTATAACATAAAATAATTAAAAGTAAAACCTTTTTATACTTAAATTTGATTTTTTATTGATAATAATTTATTATTTTTAACATTTAAAACATAATATTTATTATGACAAATACTATTTTAAATAGATTAAAAGGCACCAATATTAGAGATATTATCTGGATAGTTTATTTCTTTTTAATAATTGCTAATTTATATTCTGATTATTTACAAAGAGATTATATTTGTAATCATAATCTAAAAAGTCGCGATTTATTTAGAAATATAAATAAATATGTATTGATAGTTGCTTTTTTTATTTACTTATACTTTGTTTATGATTCTTATGAATCAATTAAAAATTTACAAAATAATGCTTCAGACAAAAAAGTATTTTTAACTCATTTAGCTTTAATAAGTGCCATTTTATTCTTAATTGCCGGAGCATTAAATATATTTATTCAAAATAATAGTATTACAGATGATGATATCGGTTTGATTTAAAAAATAGTGTTTTGCTATCAGAAAATATTATGCTATAATTTTAACATGAAAATAGAAATGGGTGTGTAACATGATTCGCTTTATAGTAGTAGATGATGATGTAAAAATGCAACATGAAATTAAAAAAATAATAAATACAATTACTTTTTCCAATAAAAATTCAATAGTAATTAAAAATTATAAAGGGGATTGTTCAAAACTGGAAAATGATATAGCTGATAAATCCCAACGAACAATATATTTATTAGATATAGATTTAAATTCTGAAATAACAGGAATCAGTATCGCTCAAATGATTCGTAAACACGATTGGGATAGTGAAATTATTTTTTTAACTAATCATGATCAGTATTTTGAAAAAGTTTATCGTAGTATTTTTAAAATTTTTGATTTTATTGAAAAATTTGATCATATGAATATTAGATTAACTAATGACATAGAAACTATTTTAAAACAAGATTACGATACTAAGATGTTCAAATATAGTAACAGACATATAGATATGCAAATATATTTAAAAGATATTTTATATATTTCTCGTGATACATCAACTAGAAAGGTAATGATTGTTACGACTAAAAATAAATTTTTAATTAATAAATCAATTGCCAGCATTAAACAACAATTAGATCAAAGATTTATTTTGGTTCATCGATCATGTATTGTTAATAAAAATCACGTTAATGTTTTTAAATGGAATGAAGGCAGTTTTATATTAGATAATAATGAAGAAGTATTTTTGTTATCTAAAAAATATAAATGCCAACTTAATTAATAATTTATTTAGGTTAATTAAATATGAATAAATATATACTAATAAATAATGAAAAAGATTACAAAAAATTTATTAAAAAATTATGGATTTATAAAAGTTATCGTTTTACAAAATTCTATCTAATAAATAATTTTAATTCATCTAAAGATATAAATATTATAATTAATGCCCTTAATATTAAAAATCGCAGAAAAAGAATTAGCTTCATTTATGATTCTGCTTGTAACATTATAGATAATCATACTAAAAATAAAAATATATGTGGTTTTAAAAATAATCGCTGTCTAGCTCAAAGGTATAATGGTTGTTGTTGTAGATGTATATATCAAAGTAATAAAGGTTGTAAAACTAAAAATCTTACTTGTAAATTATTTAATTGCAATGAAATAAAAAAAAGATTTGATGTAATAAATTTTAATGATTTAACTATTTTAAAAATCTTAAGTAAAAGACAACAAATAATTTTAAAACACGACTTTTTTTCAAGTCGTGAAGAAGTTTTAAATGATTTATTTATTGGAAGCATAACTATTTTTGCCTTTCGTATTATTTATAGATTAATATCTAAAAATTACTTATGGAAATTTAAAAAATATTAATCTATTTTTTTATTACTTCAAATCCTAAATCTTCAATTTTTTTTATTACTTCTTGTAATATTTTATGATCAATATTAAATAAAATAATATTACTATTTTTTAAAGAAATTTGATAATCACTTATATTATTATACGAATCTAATACCCTTTTAATTCTGTTTACGCATCCTTCACATTCCATTTTTTTAATACTTAATTCTACATTTTTCATACTTTTCTCCTCTTTTTTAATCTCAAAGAATTTAATACAACAGTTAAACTACTAAAAATCATCGCAATAGAAGCTATCACAGGACTCATATTTAAGCCAAAATCACTAAATAATCCCATCGCAATAGGAATCATGCAAATGTTATAAAAAAATGCCCAAAATAAATTTTGTTTAATAATAGTATATGAACTCTTACTAATTGTTATTAAATCTAAAATATTTTGCATATTATTATTCATTAAAATCACATCGGCTGAATCTATAGCAACATCTGTTCCATCATTTATACTAATTCCTATATTAGCACTAACTAATGCTACAGCATCATTTATTCCATCTCCAACCATTATAACTTTTTTATTATTATCTACTAACTTTTTTATATGTTTTGCTTTTTCTTGAGGTAATACACTTGCAATAACATTTTTAATTCCCAGCTCATTTGCAATTATTTTGGCTGTTTTTTTATTATCTCCAGTTAACATTATTACTTCAATATTTTTTTGTTCAAATTTCTTCATAAGATCTTTTGTATTATCTCTTATTATATCTCGTACTCCAATAAGTCCAATGACTTTTTTATTTTCCACAACATATATAATGCTACAAGCATTTTCTACTAAATAATTATAATCATTTGTATAACTATTTTTAATTTTTAATTTAGTTAATATCTTATCATTACCCAAATAATAATTATTAGAATTTATTTTTCCATAAACTCCAATACCACTTAGCGCCTTAAAATCATCTACATCCATTTTTTTATTTATTTTAAACGCTGTATTTATTGGATGAGTTGAATATTTTTCTAAATTAGAAACAATATTTAATAAATCAGTATCTTTATAGTTGGAATAATTAAAAACTTTAAATATATTTAACTTACCTAAAGTTAAAGTCCCTGTTTTATCAAATACAATAGTATCTATACTTCTGGCATTTTCTAATACTGTACTACTTTTTATATACAAACCTTTTTCAGCACATAAGCCATTACTTACAACTACTACTAAAGGAACTGCTAAACCTAAAGCACACGGACAGGCAACAACCAGTACACTGACCATATGAGTTAATGCCTCTTCAAATGCTAAGCCATATAATATTTGAAATAAAAATGTTAAAAATGCAATTATAAGAATAATTGGTACAAAATAGCCACTAATTCTATCTGCTAGTTTCTGAATCTTACTTTTAGAATTTGTAGCTTCAATAACTAGCTTAATAATCTCTGATATTGTTGAATTTTTCCCTATTTTTTGAGCTTTATATTCAATATAACCATCATAATTAATTGATCCTGCAATAACTTTACTTCCCCTTAATTTTAATACTGGAGCGCTCTCTCCGGTAATAAAACTTTCATCTACATAAGTTTCTCCACTTTCCACAATCCCATCTACTGCTATTTTATTATTAGCCTTACAAATTAATATATCCCCTTCTTTTACCTCATCAATTGAGACTTTCTTTTGATTATTTCCAATTTTTAAAATAGCATTTGAAGGCGTAATAGTTACAAGTTTTTTAATAGCATCTTTAGTTTTATTTTTACTTTTGTTTTCTATATATCGTCCTAATTTAATAAAATAAATAACCATACATGTTGATTCAAAATAAAGATTTGTAAAGTTTTTATTAAATATAATATTTATATATCCATAAATACTATAAAGAAAACTAAATAAGACACTAAACATTACTAACGTATCCATATTAGGCATTTTATGAAGTAAATTTTTTACACCACTTTTTAATATATCATATCCATAATACAAAAACACAAGTGATGATAATAACATTATTGTTGCTAAGACAATAATATTATGATGATTAATAATAGGAATACTAGGTAAATTTAACATTTGTCCCATCGAAAGATACATTATAAATAAAATTAATATTCCCAGTAAAACTAATTTCAATTTATCTTGATTTTGATTTTCTTTTTCATCAAGCATTTTAAATTCTCCCAAAGATTCAAATCCAGCTTGGTATATATATTTTTCTAAATCCTTCTTACTTACATTATCATAATTTATTGTAGCAATAGACAGTACTAAATTGACATTTGCACTTATAACTCCTGGTTGTTTATTTAAATATTTTTCTAAACCAGAAGAACAAGCACTACAAGTCATTCCTTTTATTTTTAAAACTATTTTGTTCATAAAAAACCACCTTTTAATTACTAAGATTTTTTATTTTTAAAATACGAAGAGCATTAAGTATTGCTAAAATTGATACTCCTACATCAGCAAACACTGCAGCCCACATACTTACAATACCAAAAGCACTTAATATTAATACTGTTATTTTTACAATAATTGCAAACGCTATATTTTGTTTTACAATTCTCATTGTTTTTTTAGAAATTTGGATGGAACTAGCAATTTTAGATGGTTCGTCTGTCATGATAACAACGTCTGCTGCCTCAACTGCTGCATCACTGCCTAAAGCACCCATAGCAACTCCTATATCTGACAAAGCTAAAACAGGAGCATCATTAATTCCATCACCCACAAATACTAATTTTCCATTTGTTGATTTTTGAGTCATCAATTTTTCAGTCCAAGTAACTTTATCAGTAGGAAGCAGTTCCGAATGACATTCATCTAAATTAAGTTCACGGGCAACATTCTCACTAATATTTTTACGATCGCCCGTTAACATTACAACTTTTTCAACATTGTTTTTCTTAAATAATTTTATTGCTTTATAAGCATCATCTTTAATTTTATCAGCTATCAAAATTGTTCCTGCAAATTCACCATCTATAGCTACATAAACAATAGTTCCCACTTTTTCACTTTTTTTAAATTCGACATCATATTCTCGCATTAATTTTTCATTACCAACTAAAATATTTTTTCCATCAACTTTCGCTTTTACACCTTTTCCTGATACTTCTTCTGTCTTAGTAACAAGTTTATCATTAATTTCTTTTCCATACGCCTGTTTTAATGAAAGTGATATTGGATGATTAGAAAAATTTTCAGCATAAGAAGCATATCTCAACAAATCATTATCAGAATATCCAATTGCATCAATTTCTTGTACTTTAAATGTTCCTTCTGTTAATGTTCCTGTTTTATCACAAACAACAATCTCCGTGCTTGATAATGCTTCCAAATAGTTGCTTCCTTTTACCAAAACACCAATTTTAGATGCAGCACCAATTCCTCCAAAAAAAGATAGTGGAATAGAAATAACTAAAGCGCATGGACATGAAACAACCAAAAATGAAAGGGCTCTATATAGCCAATCACTAAATGTTGCATCTTTTATTATAAGTGGAGGAATTACTGCCAATATAAGTGCTAATATAACAACAATTGGTGTATAATACTTGGCAAATTTGCTAATAAAATTTTCTGATTTCGATTTTCTGCTACTAGCATTTTCAACCAAATCTAAAATTTTACTTACCGTTGATTCTCCAAATT
>CAMMOI010000012.1 GCA_946498375.1 uncultured Mycoplasmatota bacterium
TGTGAGAGGGACAAATTAAAATAGAGAAAATCTATTTAATTTTCTCTACTCGATTGATATAATAAAGATTAGTTATTTAATCAAAAATAAGGATTTAGAAAAGTGTTGATATTTTTTTAAAATTATGTAGTTAGTGATAAAAGTATTAATACGATTAAATAATTTAGAAAAAAATATCTCATATTAATTGTAAATTACAAAGGAAATGATTATGTGAAATATGATATTGAAATAGTTTTGAAAAAATTATCTTTATCAAAATTTAGAAGTAGTTTTTCATTAACAAGTAAAGATATTGAATACATAAATAATAAAGGTTGGGAAACTATAAAATCGCATGCTGCGGATTTTGTAATTTCTCGTTTGGTAAAAATAGATTTAAAAAAGGACGGAAAGCAAACGCCTTTTAGAGGGCATCCTGTTTTTATTGCAATGCATGCTACTGCTACTTGTTGTAGAAGATGTTTAAATAAATGGTATAAAATTCCTAAAGATAGAGATTTAAATAATCAGGAAATTAAATTTATCTTGACTTTAATTATAAAGTGGTTAAAAAAAGAAGTAAATAACAGTCTTTGACAAAAAATTATTTTTATTTATGATAATATTTTTTTAAGAGTGGTGATTATGAAAGTAAAAATATTTGATGAAGGTCATGAAAAAGATTTAGAAAATTCAGTGAATATGTTTCTTAGTTCTTTAAATTCTGATATAATTGATATTAAGTATCAAGTTTCAGTTTCGATGTTTGCAGAAGAACAAGTTTATTGTTTCTCAGCAATGATTATTTATAATGAAAAGTAGTGATGTAATGAAGAAAAATTCTTTTTTCGAGGGAACATTTATTGCAACAGCAGCAATAGTTTTTGTTAAATTATTGGGAATGCTTTATGTAATTCCTTTTTATCAAATTATTGGTACTAAGGGTGCTAGTTTATATGCATATGCTTACACAATTTATAATATATTTTTGGATATAGCCTCATCAGGGCTTCCTATTGCTATTAGTAAATTAATAAATGAATATAATACTAAAAATCAAAAAGAAGCTAAGGTTAGAGCATATAAAATAGGAATAAAAATGGTTACTATTTTATCTGTTGTCTCTTTTATAATTGTGTTTGTTTTTGCCAAATATATTGCCCTAGCTATACTTGGTGATATGAGTGGGGGAAACACACTTGAAGATGTAGCTTTTGTAATTAGATGTATTTCTTTAGCTATTTTGGTTATTCCATATTTAGCGGTTTCTAAAGGTTATTTACAAGGTCACCATTTCATAAAACCACCTTCAATAAGTCAAGTTTTAGAACAGGTTGTTCGAATTGTAGTAATTATTGCTGGTTCTTTTATAACAATAAAAGTATTACATTTAAATGTAGCTTTAGGAGTTGGGATCGCTGTTAGTGGAGCACTAGCTGGAGGAATAGTAGCTTGTATATATATTAGGAGAAAAATTAATAAAAACAAAGAAGAATTGGATTTAAATAATAACTTAAAAAAAGATAAAGTAACTAATAAAGAAATAGTAAAAAAAATAATTAGTTATGCTATTCCTTTTATCATCATTGATACTGCTGCAAGTATTTATAATTTTATGAATATGGTTCTTATTATTAGAACATTAAATTTCTTGAATTTTAGTGCTGATAATGTAGAATTTATTGCTAGTTCTATTATTACTTATGCTCCTAAGATTAATATGATTATCTCTGCTGTTGCTACGGGAATGAGTGTTAGTCTAATTCCAACAATTGTCTCATCATTTGTAAAAAAATCATGGGAGGATGTTAATGATAAATTAAATAAAGCTTTGCAAATGATTCTAATTATATCTATTCCTATGGCAGTGGGTATTTCTTTACTTGCTCGTCCTATTTGGTCTTTGTTTTACACATACAATGAATATGGGGTAACAATTTTAGCTGTAAATATTTTTTCGGCTATTTTAACAAATTTATTTGTTGTTACAAGTTCTACATTGCAAGGATTAAACAAATTTAAAGCAGTATATTTAAGTACAATCTTAGGTTTTGCTGTTAATGGCTTATTAGATGTGCCTTTAATGCTATTATTTAATAATATTGGTTTGCCCGCATATTTTGGTGCAATCGTAGCGACAATGGTTGGCTATGGACTGTCAATCTTTATAGCCTTATTTACTTTAAAACGAGCTAATAATTTACATTATGAAAAAACTTTTAAATTATTTTTAAAGTCTTTAATACCTCTAGCAATAATGATTATAATAGTTATAATTTTCAAAGGACTAATTCCAGTTAATTATAATTCTAAGCTTTCTTGTGTAATTTATGTGGCTATTAATTCAGTATTAGGGGCTATTGTCTATTTATTTATAGCTTATAAGATGCATATTCTCCAAGATATTTTTGGTCAAGCTATGATAAATAAATTTATAAAAAAACTTCCTCTTATAAAGAGTAAAGTTTAAGTTAAATCATATACATATTAGAAGTTATATTTACATCATCGTTTGCATTTGATGTAAAGTTTGTATTTTCTAATTTACTAACACGTGCTTCAAGTTTTTGAATTTGCCTTTCTATTCTAGAAATCTTTGCATCATAATCTGTAGAAGTAATTGCTTGATTACTAGGATAAGTATTTAGTGGTGCTCCTCCAGCATAAAAACTGGAAGTATTACTAGCAGCTTGATAGGGCATGGGCATCATTGAAGGATTATAGCCCATATTCATTTGAGGCATCATATTTGGCGTATATGAAGAAGTTACTTGAGAACTTTCAAAAAAGGTATTTCGATCTTTTTTCATAGGTATTCCTCCCTTTTCATGATATTATATGTAAATTTTTTAATAAAGTTTCAAAGGAAGTGATAAAGTGCGTTTAAGAAATGTAAAAAATGCTAATGAGATAGTAAATAATTGTGAATTTTTAATAAAAAATCCTGAAAGATATAAAGGAAAATATAATACGTTATTTAATAATAATAATCCAATTTATTTAGAAGTAGGTATGGGCAAAGGCTCATTCTTAATTCAAAATGCAATTAATAATCCTAATATAAATTATATTGGAGTTGAAAAGATGACTAGTATTTTAGCTAGAGCTATTCAAAAAATCAGCCCATATAATTTAAATAATTTAAAAGTGATTAGAGCTGATGCCTTGGAACTTGCTAATATTTTTGATCAAGAAATTGATACATTATTTTTAAACTTTTCTGATCCATGGCCTAAAAATCGTCATGCTAATCGTCGTTTAACTTCAAAAATATTTTTGCAAATTTACGATAAAATTTTTAAAAAAGAAAAAACTGTTATTCAAAAAACTGATAATATTCATTTATTTGAAAGCAGTATCATTTCTTTAAACGACTATGGTTATAAAATTGTAGATATTTCTTTGGATTTGCATAATAGTGACAAAGAAAATTACATGAGTGAATATGAAGAGAAATTTTCTAAAATGAACATAAGAATTAATTATTTAAAGGCTATAAAAAAATAAATTTTCCAAATCTAGTAATTTTTGGTATAATTAAATGCAAGGGTAGGAGGACTTATGAAAAAAGTAGTACTAGTTTTTTTAGCAATTGTATTGTTAACTGGATGCACCAATATTAATTCTGCAAACATTTCTAGTATCATAAATGATGGCATTACTACTGATAAAAAATTAAGTAATCAATACCGAACTGGATATAAATATTATCTTCCTAGAGGCTTGAATGTAGTAAGTCAAAGTGATTATAATGAAAGATTTAATTCTGATTTATATACTTACTATCTATATGTAGATGTTGTTAGTTATTATTATGATGTTCAAAAAGATTATAAAATAAATGATGATGCTTATTACTCTGCAAAAATAAATCATGATCAAAAATTTGGATATATAGAGATTAACCAAACTGATGATAAATATTTAGTTGAAATAATGTATAATTATGCTAAAATAGAAGTGATAGTAAATCATAGAGATATCAATAGTACTGTTGCAAGTGCTATCACCATATTAAATTCAATTCAATATAATAAAAATATAATTGAAAATGTTATGGGAGATAATGCTTTACAGTTTAAAGAAACAGAACTTAATATATTTGATACTAAAGAGACCGAAGGTAATTATATTAATTATGAGGAAATGTATGGACAGTATGAAGAAGAAACTACTCATGATTCGGATTTAATAGAATAAGGAAGGTGTAAATAGTGGGACTATTTAATAAAATAAAAAATGTGTTATTTGAAGAAGAAGAAATAGAAATACCGGTTTTTACTAAGGAAAAAGCTAGCACGGAAAATGTTAAAACAGATAGGGTAAAAAAGGAAGTTTCTAAAAATCAAGATGTTTTAACACCAAAGGTAAGTCCAGTAAAAGAAGTTAATATTCCTTCTAAAAATATTAAAAAAGAAGTAAGAGAAGTGAAAGTTCAAGAAGATAATGAAAGGGAAACTTTTAAAAGTGAACCTACTTTTCAGTTTCCAGTTTTTGATGAAAAGGAATTTAATGAATCCCCTAAGAGTCGAGTAGTTAAGAATAATACTCCTAAAGTAAAAAATAAAAATATTCCTAAAAAAATTGATTTTGGTAGATTTGAAAAACCAGAGCCTAAAGAAGAGCCAAAACACTTTGTTCCTTCGCCAGTGATTTCTCCGGTTTATGGTATTTTAGATAAAAATTACACTAAAGTCGATTTACAGAAAAAAAATAACTCTATTTCTAATCGCGAGAAGGTGGTAGATATAGATAGTATTAGAAATAAAGCATATGGTACTTTAGAAGAAGAAATTGAACAAACTATAAAAACAGATAAAAAAGAATTTTATGAAGAAAAACCTACTAAAACTATTAATGAATTATTAACTGAAGTAATTGATGAGGAAATTCCAGTTGATGAACAAATAATTGATGAAGAAAATAAGAAAGAGAGGGAAGAAAAAAATATTGAAAATCAAAATACTGCTGATTCTTTAAACTTACTTGATACAATAGAAAAAGAAGTAAAAAAAGATACTAATCTAGATGATACTTTAGAAAGTGATTTATTTAATCTTATTGATTCGATGTATGCTGATAGAGAGGAAGAAAAATAATGATTTTTTTACAAGAATTTTTACCAGTAGTAATTTATTTTTTATTAATAATTTTGATAGTAGTGGGCATAATATTAGGTATAAAGGCTATACAAGCTTTAAGAAAAGTGGAAGAAGTTGTGGATGATGTAAATCAAAAAGTTAAATCATTAAATAATTTTTTTAGTATAATAGATTTTACAACTGATAAAATTGTTTCATTTAGTGATCGCTTAATTGATTTGATTATTAATGGCTTTTCCAAAATACTTAATAAAAAGTCTAAAAAAGAAAATAATATTGATAAAAAGGAGGAAGAAAATGAGTAAAAAAGGTGGATTAGGTAAATTCTTAGCAGGAGCAGCAATAGGTGGTGCTTTAGGAGTTTTATTTGCACCTAAAAAGGGAAGTGAATCTCGTAAGGAATTAATTCAAAAAACTAAAGATACTGCAAATAAAATTAAAAATGCTGATTATGATGAAATTTTAAAAAACGTAGAGGATCGTTTTGAACAATTAAAAATTGAAGTTCAAGATTTAGATAAAGAAAAAGTACTAAAAATAGCTAAAGAAAAAGCAAGTGTTTTAAAAAATAAAGCTCAAGATATAGTTGATTATGCAATAAACTCAGGAGCTCCTATTGTTGAGCAAAAAGCTCAAGATGCTAAAAAGAATATAATTGATTTACTTAATGCGACTATTAAAAAACTAGAAAATAGTGATTCTAAAAATTCTAATAGTTCTAAAAAAAGTGCTAAAAATAAATAAAGATATAAACCTAAATACTACTAAATAAATTAGTAGTTTTTTTTGACAAAGAAAAAATATAATGATATCATTTTGATAGAGTAAGGAAGATGGAAATGAAGATGTCTAAGAAGCAAAATATAATATTTAGTATATTATTTGTATGTTTTATTGTAATCTGTACTGTATCAATAACTGTCTTTGCTAAAAATATTAATGAATCTTATGCTTTAGGAGTTTCAATAACAAGAGCAAATATTACTAATGGATCAGATGTTGTATCAATTCAAACTAATTCTTCTAGTGGGGGGGTAGCTGGTTTTTATGTAGGGACTTCAAATAATGTTCACAATGCTACTTATTATCCTGCTAATGGTAAATCTTCAATTAACGTAAGTTTATTAAATGGGACTTATTATTTATGGGTAAGAGCTAGTAATGGAGCAATTACTAAATATAATAAAACGCTAACCGTAAGTAATTCTTGTTCGAGTGATTACATAAGTAATGCAACTGGAAGTGGAACTGTTAAACATTGTTATTATACATCGGATGGTAAATATTTAGAGGAAACAAAATCTGAACAATTAGTAAGTTGTGCCAGTGGATATGCTAGGGATGAATCTAAAACAGCTGTTGTAAAAGATTCTTGTTCTAATTTATCAGCTTCTATGATTAGTGCAATGGGTCTTTCTAAAAAAGTATGCTCCAAAGAATGGACATATACATGTGTTCCAACTGGGACAAATAGCACCCTTAGTGTTGTAAGTGCTACAACTTCTAATGAATGGACTAATACTTCTAAACAAATAACCGTTACAGCTCAAAAAGGATCTAATAATATTGCTGGATATTACATTTCAACAAGTTCGGCAAAACCAAATGCTTCATCTGCGTGGAATGCTTCAAGTTCTACAACTTGGACAACTTCACAAGGTGCTGGAACTTATTATATATGGGTAAAAGATACAGCTGGAAATATTAGTAATAATTATAAATCTGTAACAGTTTCTAAAATTGATAACACAGCTCCTCATTTAGATTCAGTAATTCCTTCATCGGTAAATAAATCATTAACTATTAATGCTTCTGATTCTGAAAGTGGAATTGGTGGATATTATGTAAGTCAACAAGATAGTGCGCCTAATTTATCTTCAGAGTGGTTAAATACTAATAGCACAAGCTATGTTGTTAATAAAGAGGCTGGAACATATTATGTATGGGCTAAAGATGCAGCTGGAAATATTAGTAATAGAAAAAAAGTAACTATATCTGAATCATCTAAAACTAATAATAATTCTTTATCAGCACTATCAATTAAAGATATCGAAATTTCTCCAGAATTTTCTCCTGATGTTTTGGAATATACTGCTACATCAAATGTTTCCAAAATAACTGTAGATGCAACATTGGCCGATAGTAATGCTTCATTTGTAAAAAATTATGGTCCACGTACAGTAAATTTAAAAAGTGGAGAAAATACAGTATCTATTAAAATAGAAAGCTCTACAGGTGATGAAAAAGAATATAAAATTAAAGTTAATTATACTGGAAAAACTTCAGAGGGAAAAACATCAGCAAGATTAAAATCATTAAAATTAAACAGTGGTAATTTAACTTTTGATCCTGATATAACTGATTATCGTATGTATGTACCAAAGAGTTTAGAAAAATTAGAAATCGAAGCTGTAGCCGAGGATAGTAATGCAGAAATTAAAATTGAGAATCCAGAAACTTTAGTGGTTGGAGATAATAATGTAAAAATTACGGTAACAGCTACTGATGGAACATCTAAAGTATATTCACTAAGAATAATCAAAAAAGAAACTGAAGAAATATCAACTAATAATTATTTAAAATCGCTAACCATTACCGGTTATGACATAGAGTTTGCAAAAGATGTCTTAACTTATGATATAAAGTTAGGTGATAAGACGACATTAAATATTAATGCTGTAGCCGAAGATAGTAATGCAGAGGTTACAATGGATAGCACTGAGCATTTAACTGAAGATAGTGTAGTTAATATTATGGTTAGAGCCGAGGATGGTAGTGCTAGAATTTATAAAATTAATTTAAATAAAAGTTCATTTTCAGTACTTAAGATAATATTAATTATTTTGGGAGTAATTGTTGGGTTACTTGTTATTGCTTACATTGTTTTAAAAATATTAGGATATAGTATTTATATTAATTTTGGAGCAATAAAAGATTTCTTCCTAAATTTATTTAGAAGAAATAAAGAATAATGTAGATGTAAAAATATCTACATTTTTTAATACTTTAGAAAATATATAATTTTATTATTTTAAATAGTTGTGATATAATATATTAGGTTAAAATAGAAAATATTAAGGTGTTCGTTATGGTAGAAAAGTATAAAAAATTGTTGGTCAACAAAAAAGTGTTAATTATATTTTTATGTGCTATTATTTTATTAGTATGTATAGGTGTAACTTATGCTTATTTTACAGCAATTGTAAAGGGGAATGAAACTGCTAAAGGAGCAGTAGCTAATACAGGAACAATGGCAATCGAATTAGATGGTACAACTTTAGTAGGAGCTGAAAGTATTTATCCAGGAGCAACAATTACAACAAATTTTACGGTAGAAAATACCGGAACATTACCGGTAACTTATGCTATAACAATGATAGATGTTTATAATAATTTTTTGAATAAAGATGAATTAGTATATAGTATAACTAGTACTAATGGTGGTGGAATAAAAACTGAGACTGTTGCCCCATCTACAAATGGCAAAATTATTTCTCCAATTATTATTGAACCTGGCGTTGTTCAAGAATATACTTTAACTATCCATTTTAAAGAAACAACAGGTAATCAAAATAGTAATCAGGGACGAACATTTACAGGAAAAATTCAAATAAATGATATAAGTGATATGACTATTATTGAAGGTAATGTTATAGGATATAGCGCTTGTGATTATGTACAGATGCATAGCCAAGTTCAAACCAGTCAAATTGTTGATGGAGAATATGGTTTAATTGGAGTTGAAAAAGGAACTCATACTATATATGTCATGGATACCATGGGTAATATAAAAGGACAAAAAATAGTTACTATAGTTAATGGCAAAACACCATCTATTAGTGAAGATGGCTCAACTATAACTGTATCAAAAGATAATCAAGTTGTTAGGTTAAATATTGAGGTAACTGAAGATGGGATAGATATAGATGGAGATGAGATAGAGGATGAACTTCCACTATTAAGCGAAACGATAATTTCTAATAGTAATTTAATATCAGATGATCCTACTACAACTGCTTTTGCTTATGGAGAACCTACAACTACAACTGGAGTTATTAATGGCTATACATATAAAGAAGTTAGCGATGTTTACCTAACAAATTTAACAAGTTCTAATAATAAAACTGTTGGTAGGGGCTATATTTTTGATAGTACAACAGGAAAATATACTTTAACTGATACTAAAAAGTCTGTAAGTTATAGTGATGATTATATTGGATATTACACTTGCGATTCAGCTAGTTTTACTAATTGTCCAACTATATATAAAATTGAAGAAGTATCAGATTCTAAAATAACTAAAGCAACAAGATATTCTTTTGAGGGAATAAATAGTAATAGCGGAATGTTTAGTACAAAAGATGATTATGGAACTAGTTATTATTTACGAGGAAATATCACAAATAATTATGTATATTTTGCTGGATTAACATGGAAAGTTGTACGTATTAATGGTGATAAAACTATTCGATTAGTATTAAATGGAAGTACTGGTGTTAGTAGTAAATTTAATAATAGTTATGTTGGCCATCAATATGTAGGCTATACATATAATAATGAAAGTTCCTGCACTAAATCCTCTCCTTGTATAAGCATTTTTGATACTAATACTAAAACTTTTAGTAATAATAAAAATGTTACAAATAGTACAATTAAAGATTATTTAGAAAATAACTGGTATATTAATATATCTGATTATGATTCATATATTGCTCAAGGAAGTTTTTGTAATGATACAACTATTGACAGCATTGCCGGAGATACAAATTATTATGGAGCAAATGAGCGAATTGTAACTAATAATCAGCCAAGTCTAGAATGTAATGATACAGCACAAAACTTTGGTGGGTATTATCAAAGTAAAATAGGTCTGCTTTCTGCTGATGAAGTAATGTTAGCTGGATATGGTAGAAGTGGGTATACCAATAGTAATAATTATTTATATTATTCAGGTGGTTTTTGGACTTTATCGCCATTTAATTCTAGTAATTATAATGCTAATGTATCTCATGGATATAATGGTAATTTAACAACCGGAACAGTTAATAATGATTTTGCTGTTCGTCCAGTTATCAATTTACGTTCAGATATTAAAGTTGTATCAGGTGATGGAACATCATCTTCTCCATACGAATTATCATTATAAAATTTTGGAAATAATAAAAACATCATACACTATTAATGATGTTTTTTCATACTATATTTTAGAAAGGAGTAAGTTTATGTATCCTTATCAAAATTATAAAAACGTTTATCCACCAAAACATCCTGATGATAGATTTATTTTTCCATTTTTAGTAGGTGCTGTAACAGGTGGAGCAGCAGTTGGCTTAACAAGACCACGTCCAGTTTATGTAAATCCGCCATACTATGGACCACCGCGTCCAGGAGGATTTGGATATTATAGTAATTATGGGTATTATAATCCATACCCATATTATCGATAAAATACTCTATACGGGTATTTTTCATTTTCTAATTTTAATTTGAATATAAAAGCAAAGCTGCAAAAGAATAAAATTAAACTTGATCCACCATATGATAAAAATGGTAAGGGAATACCTATAATAGGAAGTAAACCTAAATTCATAAAAATATTTTGAATTTGTTGATAAATAAACATTCCTAAAAAGCCTATTGTTAGTATTTGAGTTCTTTCATTATGAGTATTAAATATATAATAAATAATAGCAATATCTAAAATAAAATAGCAAGCAAGAATAATAATAGACCCTAAAATCCCAAAATTGTTTATATTTAGAGTAAAAATAAAGTCCGTAGTAGCTTCAGGAAAATACAAATTATGTGCATTAGTCGGCCAAGTAAAAAAGCTTGCACTTCCTATAGAAGTAAGAGCATTTTCAATTTGCATACCTTTACCACTACTAAAGCTACTTAAACGTTCTATACGATAATAAATATCACTACCAAAAATATTAAAAAATACTTTATTTTTAAAAATATAAAGACAAATTATTCCTAGAATAAATAAAGTGCCTATAATAGCTAAAATAAGAATGTTTTTTTTGCTAATTTTACTAAATAAAACAATACTTAAAGTTATAAAGAAATATATTATTACAGCGCCAGTATCTGGTTCTAAAAAAGTTAAAAAAGAAGGAACAAAAAAGATTATAAATATTTTTAAAATTAAAACCCAATGATCTTTTTTACTTTTTAATTGACTATTACTAATAACGTAAGTTAAGTATAATATTAATGATAGTTTCATAAATTCACTTGGTTGAAAAGAAAATACCCCAAAGTTAAACCAAGCACGTGAGCCATTAACTTTATTTCCAAAAAATAATACCAATATTAATAATACTACATTTAAACCATAAATATATTTACTATTATTTATAATAAAATTAGGTTTTAAAAATAATATTAATATCATTAAAATAAAAGATATTATATACCAAATTATTTGTTTTAAAAATAATCCATCATATAAATTAGAAATATTAGGTGCATAATATAAATTGAGTAAACTAAATATAGTTAAGATTATTATTGGCAATATTAATATAAATGATTTTTTATAAATTTTTTTCATATTATTATTATGGATAATTTAGGAATTTATACAACATAAAAAATTAATTTCATATATTAATATTGAGGTGAGTAAAAATGAATCAAAAATTACCTAAAGTTTTTCCTGCTTTTATAAAAGATGATCTTAAGAATACTCAGGATATTTATTATAGTAATAGTAATAAAGATAAAATATCTTCAAGATCTAGTTTAGATAATTTAAGTATTGAAAGTAAAATAAATAGAATTTTTAAATCGCCAAATTACATTTATAAAAAGGAAGTAATAATTACAAAAGATGATAATTCTGAATATAGAAAAACTATTATTGGTAGAACAAATAATAGTTTATTAACTTTAGAAAATGAGACAATTGATATTAATAAAATAAAGGATATAAAATCACTTTAACTTTACTAAAAAAATGTTAAATGTTATAATACAGGCTGTGGCAAGGAGATCAAAATGAAGAAGTATCGAAAAAGAAATAATAAGGTATTTATTGTTTCTATCTTAATTATTGCTTTATTATTTGTTGTTTCCTCTTTAGTAATTAACATAAAATCACTTACAACAAGTTATGATTTAGATAGATTTTATGATTATGAAGTAAATGCATCAAGTGCCGTTATATATGCAACACTTAAAGATAAAGAATCATTTGTAGAAAATTATGGATCACGTGAAGTTAGTTTGAGATATGGTCAAAACATTTTACCAATTCAAATTAAAACTAATAATAGTTTTATTAAAGAATATTCACTTAATATTGAAAGAATAGATAATAGAAGTACAGATGCTAGATTAAGTAATTTATTTATATCTAATCAAGAAATAAACTTTGATAAAGATAAATACACCTACAATGTAAGTGTAGGAGCAGATATCGATAGTCTTAATGTTAATGCAACTTTGAATTCTGACTCAGCTAAGTTTGTTGATAGGTATGGCCCAAGAGTAGTAAAAATTGAAAATGGTTTAAATGTTATATTTATTAAAGTAAGAAGTGAGGCAGGAACAGAAAAGTCATATAAAATAAATGTCTTTAAAAATTCCGATAAAACCGATGATATAACTTATAATGATAAATTAGAAAGTTTAACATTAGTTAATGAAAAGATAGATTTTGATCCAGATGTATTTGAATATGATATAACAACAACTAAAGCTAATATAGATGTATATGCTTTTGCATCTAATCCTTCATATAAGATTGAAATATCAGGAAATACTACATTAGAAGAAAAAGAAAATACTATTAGTATTAAAATTCTAGATGATAAAAAAGTAGTTAATGAATATAAAATAAAAGTAAATAAAGAATCAAAAAAGGAATCTTTAGAAAATAGTACTAAATTACAAGATTTAAATATAAACGGTTTAAATATTAATTTTGATTCTAATAAATACACATATGATGTGAGCTTAGATGCTCTTGATAAATTAATAGTTACGGCATATCCTTATTTACAAAGTTCTAAAGTAAGTATTTCAGAAAATCAAAAAAATAATATTCATCAAATTCAAATTCTAGTTACTAATGAAGCAGGAGATTCAAAAACATATACAATTAATATAAAAGAGAATAATTGGAGTTTTATTCAGGAAATTATTACTGTGATGTTTACTTTTATAATTTGTATAATAATTATTATATTAGCTAAATATTGGGAACTTAAAACAAGTAAGAAAAAGAAAAATTCAAAGAAGAAAATAAGTTCTTCAAATAAAAATATTAAGAAAAATAATTCTAAAGCTAAGCCTCGAAAAAAGAAAAGAAATAAAGTAAAAGTCCCCAAAAAGAAAAAACGTAAAGTTAAAAATAAGTGAGATACTTATTTTTCTTTTTTATTTTAAGTATTTCGTTTATAATAAATGTGTGATGTTAAGATGAAAAAAGTAGAATTATTATCTCCTGCTGGAAATTGGGCAATGTTAGAAAGTGCTATTAATAATGGAGCTGATGCAGTCTATTTATCAGGAAAAAAATATGGTGCTCGAGCATATGCTGATAATTTTGACAATGAGCAATTAAAAGATGCTATTTTATATGCTCATTTATATGGAGTTAAAGTTTATGTAACTATTAATACTTTGTTATATGAAGATGAAATAAAAGAGTGCATGGATTATATTAAGTTTTTATATGAAAATAATGTTGATGCTGTTTTAATGCAAGATTTAGGAATGATTAATTTAGTTAGACAAGTATATCCAGATTTAGAAATCCATGCTTCTACACAGATGCATAATCATAATGAAGAGGCAATTAATTATTTAGCATCATTGGGAATAAAAAGAGTAGTATTAGCAAGAGAATTATCATTAGATGAAATAAAAAAGATCTCAACTCCTATAGAAAAAGAAGTATTTGTTTATGGGGCTTTGTGCATTAGTTATTCAGGACAGTGTTTAATGTCTTCCTCTGTTTTAAAACGAAGTGGGAATAGAGGATCTTGTGCTGGTATGTGTCGCTTAGCTTATCAACTTTATGAAGAAAATAAACCTATTAATACTGATGGTGAGTATCTATTAAGTCCTAAAGAATTAAATACTTTATCGCACTTAAGAGAAATTATTGATAGTAATATTGATAGTCTTAAAATAGAGGGGCGTATGAAAAGCCCAGAATATGTAGGGTATGTAACTAAAATATTTCGCCGTTTGATAGATGCTTATTATAATAATGAAGAGATGAATGTTACTAATATGGAACTTACTAATTTAAAAAAATTATACAATCGCGATTTCACTTTAGGTCATTTATTTAAAGAAAGAAATTATAAGTTAATGAATATTAAATCATCTAATCATATTGGTACACATTTAGGCAAAGCAACATTATATAAAAACAAAATAAAAATTGAATTAGACGATGATATATATCAATATGATGGAATAAGATTTTCTCAACAAGGGGGAATGATTGTTAATTATTTATATGATGAAAATTTTCTTTTAATTAATCATGCTTCTAAAAACAGTATAGTATATGTTGATAATAAAATATCTTTAACTTCTAGTTGTGAAGTATTAAAAACTTTAGATAAGCATTTAATGGATACTATAAAAGATATTCCTAAAAGAAAAATACCTGTAAATATTACAGTTGATGCTTATATAGATAAACCTTTTAAAGCAACTATTACTGATGGGATTAATAATATTACTTGTGAGTATAAAACAGTATCTAAAAGCAATAATTGTCCAGTTTTAAAAAGTGAAATAGTTGATAAATTTTCAAGATTAAATGATACTTTATATCACTTACAAGATATAGTTGTTAATTGTGATAAAGATATTTTTATTCCAGTTAAATTTATGAATGAATTAAGAAGAACTTTAGTTGATAGTTTAACCCACCAGCGTACTAAGCCAAATAAAGTTTTAGAATATGGTAATTATAAAATTACTTGTCCTAAAATTAAACCTACTAAATCAATTAATTTTAAGGTAAGCAATGAAGAACAATTAAAATATTTATTAACTAAAAATGTTAATATTTATACTGATGATTACATTTTATATAAAAAGTATAAACAAGATAATGTTTTTTATATAACTGATAAAGTGGCATACACATTGCCTGATTTAGAAAATGAAAATATTGTGGCTAGTAATTTAAGTAGTGTAGTTAAATATAGTAAAAATAATAATGTAGTTAGTGATATTTATTTAAATGTTACCAATTCTTATTCATTAGAAACTTTGCATAATTTAAAAGCAACTAAAATAGGCTTATCTATAGAAGCATCTTTTACTAATATAAAGAATATGATAAACCAATTTAAATTAAGAAATAATGAATTACCAAATGTTGATGTAACAATCTATGGTAGAATTGAATTAATGGTTTTAAAGCATTGTTTTTTAAATATGTTTTTAAATAAAGACTTCAAATGTAGTGTTTGTAAAAATAAGAAGCATTATTATTTAAAAGATAGAAATAAGCAATTTTTTCCTATAAAAACAAAAAATTGTAATACTTATATATTAAACTATAAAAATATAAATATGATTGATAAAATAAAAGATTATCAAAAACTAGGAATTAATAATTTTACTCTTTGTTTATATGATGAGGATAAACCTATGATAGATAAGATCTATTCTTCTTTACAAGAATAGATTTATTTTAATTACTTTGCATGCTATAATATTTTTAGAAAGAGGGATAATATGTCAAGTGTAAAAATAAAAAGAATTGCCTCAGAAATAGCAAAAGAAATAAGTAATATCATTTCTTTTGAATCACGTGATGAAACATTTAAAACAGTAACAATTACTGGAGCAGATGTAACTAATGACTTAAGTTTTGCAACTATTTATTTTACAGTTATTGATGAGGAAAATAAAGATAAAATATTAAAAGAATTAAATAATGCCAGTGGTTTTTTTAGAAAAGAAATTGCACAGCGTGTTGAAATACGTAATATTCCAGAAATAAAATTTAAATATGATGATTCAATAGCTTACGGGAATAATATAGAAAGAATAATAAAAGAAATTCATGATAACAATAACAAATAATTTAGATAATATAGATAAAAAAGATTTAAAAAAAGTATATTATGATTTTTATAATGAAGTTTATAAAAATAATGACAAAAAAGTATTATTTTTCTTAAGTCCAGCTTCTGTTTTTGTAACTCAAATTTTTAAGATTATGAAGTATTCAAATATTTATGCCAATGATCAATGGTTTATAGCATATGATACTATAAATAAAAACATAGTTGGATTTAGTTATATTCATAAAGAAGATGAAGTAGCTACTCTTGTACATAATTATGTTGTACCTTCTATGCGGATGAAAATATTACCAGTAGATAATTTTAGGAATACTATTATGAACGCATTAACTAAGAAAGCTTTAACTTGGGCATCAGAAAATGGATGCACAAAATTAGAAACGCAAATAAATAAAAGTGATGTAGCAGGGATTAAAAGAGTAGAAAAACGAAATTGGTATATTGTAGATGAAACAGAAAGTAGTTACTTTTATGGAAGTGAAATAAATGATCAAAATGAACAAGGTTATAATCGTAAACAAAGATAGTAATATGACTAGCCGAGATGTGATAAATAGGCTTAATAAAATTTTTCATACAAAAAAAATTGGTCACACGGGAACGTTAGATCCAATAGCTCAGGGAGTATTAGTTGTGTGTATTAATCAAGCTACTAAATTATGTGAGTTATTGACTGCTACTTATAAGGAATATATTGCTGAGATTAAATTAGGAATTTTAACCGATACTTTAGATATAACTGGCAAAATAATAAAAGAAGAGGAAACAAAAAAGTATACTGAAGAACAAATTCAAAATGTATTAAATTCATTTTTACATAAAAGTATGCAAGAAGTTCCTCTTTATTCAGCAGTAAAAATTAAAGGGAAAAAATTATATGAGTATGCCAGAAATAATATTGATGTTAAGTTACCTAAAAGACAAATAGAGATTAAAAAAATTGAATTATTAAGCTATAAAAAAGATCTTATTAAATTTAAAGTATTAGTATCTAAGGGAACTTATATACGTAGTTTAATAAAGGATATTTGTAGTAAATTAAATACCATTGGGACTATGAATAGTTTAATTAGAATTAAACAAGGAGACTTTAGCATTGAAAATTCTTATAGTTTAAAAGATATAGAAAATAATAATTATCACTTTTTATCTTTAAAGGAAGTATTAAATAAATATTTACAAATTGAAATAAATGATGAACAATATTTTAAAATTAAAAATGGTCAAAAAATTGCCAATATATATAATCAAGAACTAGTTGTTTTTTTATATCATGATGAAGTAATAGCAATTTATAAAAGCGATCATGAATTCTTAAAACCTTTTAAAATGTTTGTAAATTAAAAGCAATAAGCTTTTTTTATGTTTTATAAAGCGAACAAATGTTTACAAGATAATTTTTTTATATTATAATAATTTTGGTGATTTTAATGCAATTAAAAGAAAAACTAATAATATTAGCAGATAGTGCCAAGTATGATGCTTCTTGTTCATCATCAGGTAGTATGAGAAAAAATAATAAAGGAATAGGAAATGCGGCATTTAGTGGTATTTGTCATTCTTTTGCCTCTGATGGAAGATGTATTTCTTTACTGAAAATTCTTATGACTAATTGCTGTATTTATGATTGTAAATATTGTCTTAATAGAAAATCAAATAATATAAAAAGAGCAACATTTACTCCAGAAGAAATATGCGCTATTACTATAAATTTTTATAAACGAAATTATATTGAAGGTTTATTTTTAAGTTCGGGGATTATAAAAAATGCTAATTATACAATGGAATTATTAATTAAAACAATTAGCCTTTTAAGAAATAAATATCATTTTAACGGCTATATTCACGCTAAGGCTATTTTAGGCGCTGATCAAATGCTAGTTAAAAAATTAGGATTATTAGTTGATAGATTAAGTGCTAATATTGAACTTCCTACTAGTGATTCTTTAAAACTATTAGCACCAAATAAAAATCAAAATCAAGTAAATGATATTATGCAATATGTTCATGATCATAAAGATGAAAAATTTGTACCATCAGGTCAAAGTACGCAAATGATAATAGGGGCAACTGCAGAAAGTGATTTACAAATAATGCAGCAATCAGAAAAAATGTATCACAATTATAGTTTGAAACGAGTATTTTACTCAGCATATATTCCAATTAATAATGATAAATTGTTACCAGCTTTAAAATTGCCACCTTTAAAAAGAGAACATCGTTTGTATCAAGCTGATTGGCTTCTTAGATTTTATAATTTTAAAGTAAGTGATCTGTTAGATTTAGAAAATCCTAATTTTAACATTTTAATTGATCCTAAAGCTAATTGGGCATTAAAACATTTAGAATTATTTCCTAAAGAAATAAATACAGCCTCTTATCATGAATTATTGCAAATTCCAGGAATAGGCGAAAAGTCAGCTAAAAGAATTATTAGTAGTCGCAAACATTTTAAAATTACATTTAAAGATTTAAAATTAATGGGCGTAGTTTTAAAAAGGGCCAAATATTTTATTATATGTGATGGCAAATACTTTGCTAATACTAATTTATTTAATAAAAGGTTCATTGAATCTAATTTAATTTTAGAAGATAAAAGTCCTAATACTCATAATTATCAACAATTAAGTTTGTTTAATGGATAATAAAATTTATTTATACGATAATAATTTTATAGGACTTTTAAATTTAATATCTTTTTTAATTACAAATAAAATAAAGCCCCAAAACATTAAGAATTTAGACTACCAACCAAATTTATTAGATGAATTAATTAATTTAAATATAACTATAGATAAAGAAATATTTAAATATATTATAAAAACTAGTAATAAAGATATATTAAGAATTTTATATTACATTTATTTATCAAAATATGATAATAAAGAATTAGTGATTTATTATTTTTATTTAAATATGTTAAAGTATCATGCTAATGTAATCCATATGCGTAATTTGAAGTGTGTATCTTTAGGACTAAAACTTGCTCATCAAGTTAAAGATGAAGTACATAAATTAAAGGGGTTTTTAAGATTTCAAGAATTATCTAATAAAATATTATATGCTAAAGCATATTTAAACAATGATGTTTTATATTTATTATCTTGTCATTTTAAAAATAGATTACCTTTAGAATATTGGATTATTAAAGATGAAAATAGAAAAATGTACAGTGTTTATGATAAACATAATTTTTATATAGTTAGTGAGGAAAATTTTAATTTATCAACTGAAAAGTTAAGCAATAATGAGAAGAATATGCAGGATTTGTGGAAAGAATTTTATCGCACAATAGGTATTTCAGAACGAAAAAACGATAAATGTCGGATGAATTTTATGCCTAAAAAATATTGGAAATATATAATAGAAATGGAGCAGGACATATGAAAAAAGTAATTAGTGGCAAAGAACTTTACGACAAAAAATTGGAGGCTATAAACATGCTTTGTAATACAGTAAAAACTACACTTGGCCCCCAAGGAAGTAATGTTATAATTAATAATTCAGCTTTTAGTCCTTTTATTACTAATGATGGAGTTACAATTGCTCAAAATATTGAAAGTGATGATCCCATAGTTAATTCTATTTTAGAATTAGCCAAAGAATCTGCTATTAAAACTAATGAAGTTGTCGGTGATGGAACTACTACCACTTTAGTATTATTACAAGGTATTTTTAACTATGGATCAGAATTAATAAATAAAGGAATTAATCCAATTATAATAAAAAAGTTTCTTAATCAAGCTATGAATGAAACTATAAAAAAGATAAAAAATTATTCTAAAAAGCCAAATCAACAGGACTTAGAATTTATAGCAACTATTTCTGGTGGAAGTACTCAGGTAGGTAAATTAGTTAGTCAAGCTTACTGTGTAGTTAATAACAAAAGTGCAATTGAAATTCAAGAAGTAGATGATATGGAATCAATGGTAATATTTAATAAAGGTTATTATTTTGATACAAATATAGCAACTGATTACTTTTTTGAAGATAAGCAAATTATAGAATTTAAAAATAGTTATGTTTTAATTATAAATGAATATTTAAATGATATTAAGAAAATAGAACATATTTTAAATGAAATAATGAGAATTAATTCTAGTTTAGTAATAATTGCTCAAGACTATACTGATGAAGTAATTCAAAATTTACTTTCATTTTATTTAGAGCGTCAAATTAATGTTTGTTTATTAAAAATGCCGGAATATGGAATAAGAAGTCAAGATATTATAAAAGATATTAAAGCAATAACAAATGCTTCCATAATAACAGATTTAGCTAAAATTGCATTTAATAGTTTAGGTAAAGCATCATTAAAAATAACAAAAGATAAGACAATTATAAATTTTACGGAAAATAAATTGACTAAAAAAAGATTAGAAGAATTAAATAAAAATTTGCAAAATGATTTAGATGATTATGATAAAGAATTTATTAATAAAAGAATTGCAATGTTTCAAAATGGTAATGCGATAATTAAAGTTGGTGGAGCAACTATTAGTGAAAGACGAGAGAAAACAATGCGTTTTGAAGATGCATTAAATGCAGTTAGTGCAGCAAGTGAGGGGATATTGCCAGGGTCAGGAATTGTTTTAAAGAAAATTAGTGAAGAAATAAAAGAGGATAATGTAGGATTTAAAATATTAAAAAAAGCACTTTTATTACCCTTTGAACAAATTTTGTATAATGCTGGAATAGATGATAGTCTTAAAAAAGAAATTGCTAATTCTGGTTTTCAAAAAATTTTTAATATAAATAAAAATAAACTAGAGGATATAACAACAACATCAGTTGTTGATCCAACTAATGTTGTTATAAATTCCTTAATTAATGCTGTATCTATTGCTAGTATGCTACTTACTACAACTAGCTTAGTTATTAATGAACATGTAATAACTAAAAATTTTGAACAACTATAATAATATATTTACATTTTTTTAAGTTGTTTAAAATCTAGTTTTACTTATAAAAATTTAAAAATATATAAAAAAAGTTCATAATACTTAGTACTATGAACTTTTTTTATTTAATCCCAATGGGATCTAACTTTTATAAATGGGGCGATAACAAAGGTTATCTGAAACCCTAAAGTAAAAGTTGATAAACAACTAATCACTACAAACATTATAGCATATCTATTTTAGTTTGTCATAGCAGAAAAATGATTTTTATCAGTTTCTTTAATTTTTCTCATTAAATATTTTGCACTTTTTAATATTTGATCTGGTGTTCGAACAGTTTGATGCGATAATATATTACATATATCTAATAATGCTGGTATTTGTATATCATCTTGATGAGAACAATTCACATCACCACATAATGCTATTTTAACATTTGTTATATTATCTAAAGTTGGACTAGATTTTTTTACTTTAAATTTCATGAATTGTTCTAATACTTTTCTCATAACATTTGGATAATGATACATTTCACATTCATCTAAATCATCTGCATTATCTTTTTTAGAAAATTCATATATTTCTTTAAAATCATGCATGTATGGAGTTTCATTTGTTTTAGTTTTTACAATATAACTACCTTTTTCATTCTTTTTAATTTCATAAAATCTATATGGAGTTTCATTTCCATTCCCATCTTTTTTATCAGACTTGCCATAACTCATATTACAAAAATCATCCCATACATGGGTAAAAATAAATACTTGTGGATTACTTAGTTCTAATAATTTTTTAATTAATTCTAATACATACACTTTATTAACATCATCTACACTAGATATTGGATCATCTATAATAATATATTTTATTTCATCTTTAAAGTTTTGTTGAAGTTTATCGTTAAATAACTCATAATAGAAAAATAATAATGCTAATAAATTATTCTCACCTTCGCTTATATCATTTATGGTTAATGAAATATCATCTTTTCTATGCTTTATTGTATAGTTGTTATTTGTTATATCAAGATAAAAATCTATTCCTAATTCTTGTAATAGTCCGTTTATAAAATTAGCAAAATCATTTGTAGTAGATTTACTATTTTTCAATTCATTTATTTCTCTTGTTAATATGCTATTAGAATTAGATACTGATACTATTTCCTTTTCTTTAATTTCTAATTTTTTAAGTTCATCAGCAATGGTTTTACTTTCTGATATTTCTAATGCTATCGAGCCTTTAATTAAAGTATTACTCTTTTCAATCATTTTACTTAATTCTTTTTCTTTTTCGTGTTTAGAATTACTAATTTCTAATTGATTATCATTAATACTACTTATAATATGTTTTAATGTTGTTGAATCAAATGGTTCATTTTTTTCAAAGTTATCAAGTTTTGTTTTAATCTTTTCATTTATAGATATTAATTGTTGCTGATTATCGCATAAAGCATCATAGTATTTATGTATTGAATCATTAACTAAATTACTCATTAAATCTTTATTATTTTTTAAATCTAGTTCTATAATTGATTTTATTTTAATATGTAATCCATTAAGTGTAATTAAATCTTTTTGTTTCTTATCATTTAAATAATTATTGATTGTTTCTTCAATTTCGTTTATTTCAATACTGCTCCCGCAAAATTTACATTTTTTTGAATTATCGTGTTTATGAATAGTTAATCCTTGTTCTAGCCAAGATAATACTTCAGCCGATGGTATTTCATTCTTTTCATAGTTTCTATTCATAATTGATGATATTGTATCGATTTCATCATTCGTTAAAGTTTGTATTGTTAGTAACTCAATACCTTGAAGAGTATTTAATTCCTTTTCGTAGCTAGAAGAATCTTTTACATTTTTCAAATCATCTTTTGATTTAACAACTTTTAGTGCTGCCTCTAAATCTTTTTCGTATGAGGAAACTAATTCTTTTACACTTTCGGATGTTCTTTTCTTTATTGAAGAATTTCCTTTTTTTGAATCAAAAATTCTATTAACCTCATTTTTAATATTTTGTTCTGCTTGTTCTTTTCCTTTTTGTATAGGTGAAATATCTTTATAATTCTTCATTTTTTCTTCGATTGCTTTTTCTATATCAACATTTTCTTTACCAAAATTTGCAACGATACCTTTCAAATCAACATTATTTTCTAACAATAAATTATCTTTGATAAAGTCTTTATTAAAAAATCGATAATTTTCATCCGTTAAACTTGAATTTTTTTTAATTTCTGCTAAAATTCCTTTTGATAAGGCAGTTTTTCCTTTTCCATTGTATCCAAAAAATATATTTTTTTGCTTAAATTTATCTTCTGAATTTGGACCAGAATAATTTTTAAAAGATTTAAAAGTATAATTGTTAATTACTTCTATCATAAACTCCCTCCTAACTGAATATTATATCACTATTTGTCGCATTAGTTTTATTTTGTAATAGATAAATTGAATAAATTTCGAAGAAAGCCTTCTCAAGACAAAATAAAAATGCTATAATTGTTATAGGAGGTAGAACACATGAAAAATAAAAAGTATACTTATATTAGTTTGTTTAGTAGTGCTGGTATTGGATGCTATGGATTTAAAATGGAAGATTTTGAATGTGTTGCTACTAATGAACTTATAGAAAGAAGATTAAATGTTCAAAAAGTTAATCATAAATGTAAATACGATTCTGGTTATATATGTGGAGATATAACTTTGGATGAAACTAAAAATAAACTATTTGACGAAATAAAATTATGGAATAAAAAAGAAAGCATAGATAATATTGATGTAGTTATCGCAACTCCACCTTGTCAAGGCATGTCTGTTGCTAACTTAAAAAAGAATAATGAAATTAATAGAAATTCACTTGTTATTGAATCTATTAAAATTATTAAAGAAATTAAACCAAAGATTTTTATCTTTGAAAATGTATCTGCATTTTTAAAAACCGCTTGTATTGATACGGATGATAAAATTAAATCTATAGAAGAAGCTATTAATTATAATTTAGATAATAATTATGTAATTATGAGTCGTGTCATAAACTTTAAAGATTACGGATCTAACTCAAGTAGAACTAGAACTCTTGTAATTGGAGTTAGGATGGATTTTGAAGATTATATTTCTCCAATAGACCTATTTCCAAAGAGAAGAAAAGAAAAAAATTTAAAGCAAGTTATTGGAAAATTAAAACCATTGACTGAATTCGGTGAAATAAGCAGTGATGATATTTATCATTTTTTCAGAGTATACCCTGAACATATGCGTTCATGGATTCACGATTTAAAAGAGGGAGAATCTGCCTTTGATCAAGAAGATGATAATAAAAAACCGCATACCATTGTAGATGGAAAAATTAAAATAAATGCTAATAAAACTGGAGATAAATATAAAAGACAATTTTGGAATAAAGTCGCTCCATGTATTCATACAAGAAATGATCAACTTGCTAGTCAAAATACTATTCATCCATCTGATGATAGGGTTTTCAGTATAAGAGAGTTAATGAATATAATGACTATTCCTAAATCATTCAAATGGGTTGAACTTGATGAAAAAGAATTGAACAAATTATCTATTGAAGATAAAAGAAAATTCTTAAAAAAAGAAGAAGTAAATATTAGACAATCTATTGGTGAAGCAGTTCCTACTGAAATTTTTCATCAAATTGCTATTAACATTAAAGATAACTTAAATAGAAAAAATTATTCATTAAGAGAAATCAATAAATTAATTAAAGAAAATGATTTGTTAGATAATGGAAATCTTAATCATTTTATAAAAGCAAATAAAGATATTTTATCTTTTACAACTTTATCTAAAATCGCTGAATTATCCAACGCTGAAAGAAATAATAAAGAAGCATTTTATACAAACAAAAAATTATTAAATTATATTTATAAAGAATTGCCTAACATTAATAAAAAACAAATAAGAGTATTGGAGCCTTCTGTTGGAGTTGGTAATTTTATACCATACATAATTGCTAAATATAGTTATGCTGAAGAATTAATAATTGATGTTGTTGATATAAATAATTATTCAATAAGCGTATTAAAGGAATTGTTAAAAATAGTAGATATTCCTGAAAATGTTAGTATTAATTATATATGTGATGATTATCTTTTACATAATTTTGAAAATAGATATGATGTTATAACTGGTAATCCACCTTTTATGAAAATGAATTCAAACAATAAACTACTAGGTAAATATAGAGAAAATTGTATTAATGATGAGTCAAATAATACATCATCATATTTTTTAGAAAAATCATTATTATTAGCAGACAATGTTGTTATGGTAATGCCTAAGTTTTTATTAAATACAAGTGAATATTCAAGAACAAGAGATTATATTTATAATTTAAATATAAAATCTATAATCGACTTTGGTGAAAAAGGTTTTGAGGGAGTATTAATTGAAACAATATGTATAAATGTTAATACTTGTAATAAACCAAGTAATACTAAAGTATTATCTATAACACTTAAACAAGAAGCAATTCAAAAACAAAAATATATAACTGATAAAAATTTACCTTATTGGATTATATATCGTAATGATGAATTTGATAAATTATTAAATAAAATGAATTTTGATATCTTTGATGTATTTAGAGATAGACAAATAACAAATAATAATAGTTTTAAAACTAAAAAAGATATTTGGGTTATTAAATCAAGAAATATAAATGATGATGCAACTGAAATAAATCATATTGAAGATTATGATCAATATGTAAATGAAAAAGATATTAAGAGTTACAATGTTTATGAATTTTTAAATAAAGATAACATTTATATTACCCCTAATATGTCGTATAAGCCTAGAGTTTGTAAGAAACCTAAAGGAACAATAGTAAATGGTTCAGTAGCAATATTAATACCTAAAGATAATATTAAATTAACTAAAAAAGATATGTTATTTTATGCAACTGATGAATATAGAAGTTTTTATAAAATTGCAAGAAATTATCAAACAAGATCATTAAATATTGATAAAACTTCAGTGTTCTTTTTCGGAAAATTAAAGGAGGCATAATATGAATTGGTTAACAGAAGAACAAATTATAAAATTTATGGAACATTACAATTATGATATAAGAGAAAGCCATAATGCTAGATGGATTGATCAAAAATGCACTCCTGATGTATTATGTATAATAGCAGACTGTATTTTGGAATTTACTAATGCTAATCCTGAACAAGAATATTTTAGTTCACTTGATATTTGGCATAATGATTATACAATCCAAAATGTTGAATCAATTTTTAAGAAACCTAATCCTGACGAACAAAAAGCAAGAAATGAATATGATAAATTTTTTCAACAACCTATGGAGATGTTTGCAAATGCTGGGATTTTATGGAAGAAAAAAGTTGGAAACAGAAACTACTATAAATTATGGAATAAAATGCTTTTAGAATTTATATCTATTAGAGAAATGAACGCATTAAAATTCATAGAATTATATAATACAAAAGTGCTAAAAGATAGTGGTATATATAAATATTTTGAAGAATTCTTTTCTAATCCAACAAACAACACATACGAAAAAATGAAACATGAATTTGGAAGGTTTACAGTATTTAATACTCCTATAAATGGAATGACTGAATGTAATAGAATATTTACTAAAGTTTTAAATCCACTAGCATTTATGAAAAATACTTTTGGAACAGAAAAAGGTCGAATGTCAAAAGGGAAAATAACTAAAGATATGCTAATGTATAACAGGAATAATTTTAGAGATATCTATGTAAATAAACCAAAGGAAATGACTCGTGGTGAATACTATGAATCATTAGTCGATAAACCAAATGCTAATTTAATTAAATATCAATCAGCTAAAGCTAAAAAGTTATTAAGAGCATTTAATGATGCATTTAATAATGGATTATCAGAAGTAAAAGATGAATTGGCTGTGGGACATGCAATCAATATGCATCATATTTTCCCTGAAAATGAATTTCAAGAAATTAGTGGTTTTGTTGAAAATCTGATTGCACTTACTCCAAGTCAACATTTTCAAAAAGCACACCCAGATGGTAATACTAGAATTATTGATAAAGGATTTCAACAAATTTGCTTGTTAACAAAAGCAGATAATATTGAAGAAAACATTAAGTTTGGCAAAGAGGTTATTTATTCTTTTGATAATTTTGTTTATGTATTATCAGTTGGATTTGATGATAATAAATACGAAGAAGTTGAAGATATGAATTTTTCCGAATTAGCAAGATTAATCAATATGGAATATATTACTTCAACAAATTAAGACGATAGCTTAAAGTGATAAACCATCGTCTTTTTCTTTGTCTTTCTTTGTTTTATAAAATTCTTCTGCAACTTCATCCATTTCACCATTAATATGCTTAGTTGCTTTTTCAATTTCCTTTTTATTGAATAAGTTAAATCTTTTCCTTGATTCCATTTCTTTTTGTTCTCTTTTCTTAACTTCTGGATCATATTGCTGTTTAAAAAATTTAATATTAATATTATTGTAATTAAATAATCTATCAATTAATTCTTGAATAAACTCTGGTAATTTTTTAATTATTTTATTTAAGTGATAAATAAGATAATCCGTTTTTTCTTTTAAATCATTATATCTGTTTTCGTATTGATAATTTAATCTTTTCAAATCATCGTTTTCTTCTTTTAATTTTTTATTTTCATCTAATAGTTGTTTTTTAGATTTGATAACAATTTTGTTATTAAGTTTTTTCTTTTTATCAATTTCATCATTTATATCGTCTTTATCTTTGTTAAGTTTAGTTATTTGTTTATTGATAGATTCTTTATTATCTTCTAAATCAGATACTTCATTTTGAAGATTAGATATTTCTTGTTTAAGACATTTAACTCTTTCGTTAAAGAGTTTTCTTTCGTATGATGTAATATCTCTATTTTTACCTTTTTGTTTTTCTTTTAATTTAGAATCCATACCATAAGCAATATTAAATTCATCAATACATCTTTCTCTCATTTTATCTTGAATAACTACTAATGATTCTTTTGTGAAAATAGAAGTTTTACCAACTTGTCTTGATAAACCTGTTTTACAATTTTCTTTTACTGGAACTCCAACTATATGCATATGAGGAGAATGTTCATCAAAATGTATAGTAGCATTTGCTATATAAAAGTCTGGAACTATTTCTTTTAAATCTTCAAGTTGTTGTTCAAAAACTCCAGTCATTTGATATTTATATTCTAAACTTTTCTCATCCCAATATTCCATATTTCCAAGTTCAATAACAATCTCACAAGCAAGATCATGTTTTGTATCATTACTAATCTTATTAAAGTAATTATCTATTTTTCTATCATCTCTTGTTTGTTTATTATTGTATTCTAATCTTGCTTCATCAAATAAATCCAAATATAATTCTTTAACATCTTTAACAATATCATTAGAACCTTTAATTGTTTTAATTAGTTCTTGATTATTATCATATTGTCTTAAGTTATGATGATTAACTTTTCCTAATTGCTTAACATTTTGAATAGCATTATTATTCTTTGATGTAGTACCTGATGGAGTATTCTTTGCTTCTTGTCTTGCTTTAATAGATTTGTTTTTATCATTACCTAAATGTAGCGAATAAGATAATTCCATATAGATTGCACCTCCTTATCTTATGAATATTGAAAATGGCACGAAAGTGGCTTTGTCATTATTCATAACTTCCTATATATCTTGTCAAAAACAAGATATGGAAGCTAAGGTTTACCACCTTAGAAACCGTTTACTTTATTTCGTAATAACTATAAACTTCGTAAATAGTTAAAACTACATAAAGTATTAATTTTTAAATTGCTATCGCCACTTTCATTTACTTCGTAAACAAAACGTGCCACGCATTTTAAAAATCTTCTTCGGTAACATTATCTGGTATTGTTTCAAATACATCTCTAATGTTTACCTTTATATCATTTGGGTTATTCTTTGTAGCAAACATTCCCATTGATAACCAATTCTTATCTCCATTACTATTATCTTGTAATGGGAATACTCTTATAGGAACTTCATTTATTTGAAGTGGTCCTATATCTAATTTTTCAGTTCCTTTATAATAAGTTCCTTTATAAAAATTAACTTCATAATATTCATTTAACCTATATAAGTATTGCATTATATCTTTAATAGGTAAGTATTCACTATATCTTATATTAGTATCCACGCAAGCACCATTTATATCGTATGTAAGCGGTCTTTTCTTATCAATATAACCTTTCTTATATAAATCTTCAAAATCGTTGTAAAAGGTACTTCTAAAGTTAATTTGTTTAACTTCATATTTATTATGTTTTAATTCTAATTCTATATCATCGATATATCTCATAACTATATCTGCTTTAGTATCTCTATCTAGTAAATCCCAGTTTTCATTAAAAGCATAATAAGATATTGGCAATTTAACTTTATTGATAAAATCCATATCTCTTTTTAGTAATATATCTTCAGTAGTAAAGTTTAATTGTTCTGCTTGTGAATTTTCTAATAGTTTAGAATTAACAAATTCTATTTGACTATCTATAGTTTTAGACTCCTGTTTATATTCTTCTTCAGTAAATACTGAATCAATGTATGCTTTTCTAATTCTTT
>CAMMOI010000013.1 GCA_946498375.1 uncultured Mycoplasmatota bacterium
ACCCATTTTTCAATGGATTCTTTATATTCAATGTTTTAAAACTGATAAATTCCCGGGATGAAAAATAATTAACTAAGTTATTTTTAAACTAACTTAGTTTTTTTATAAAAAATTTTAAACTTGATAAAAGCCTAAAATGTCTTTATAATGAAAATATAGATGTTTGTAAAATATGAATATTTATAATAGATTATGGAGGAAAATATGGGAAATAATTTAATGCCCATTATAACTCTTTTGGTTGGCTTAGGATTAGGTTTTGGATTAACTATAATTAGTGTTTTTATAAAAAATAAGCGTCTTATTAATAAAGCTAATAAATATTTAGAAGATACGAAAATAGAAGCAGAAAAACATAAGAGAGATACTCTTATGGAAATAAAAGAAGAAACTTTTAAATTAAAAAAAGAAGCTGAACAGATTATTAAAGAAAAAAAGCAAGAAATATCAGTAAGTGAAGATAAATTATTGCAAAGAGAGCAAAATTTAGATAAAAGAGAAGAAATGTTGCAAAATAGAGATGCAATGTTAGATCAAAAAGAAAATAATTTATTAGTGATGCAAAAACAGTTGCAAACCAAAGAAGTTACAATGGATGAACTTTTAAAAGAAGAAATGGAAAAATTAGAGAAGATTTCTAAATTTTCTAAAGATAAGGCTCGTGATTTAATTATGAAGCGAGTAGAAGATGAGATAACTGATGAAATAGTTGATTATGTAAAAGAAGAGGAAGCAAAAGCAAAATTGGAAGCATCAGATAAAGCAAAGCAGATTATTGTAGAATGTATGCAACGCTATGCTGGAGATGTAGCCTCAGAACAAACAGTTAGTACTATTGAGTTACCAAATGATGAGATGAAAGGACGTTTAATTGGACGAGAAGGACGAAATATTAGAACTATTGAAGCTGTAACAGGGGTAGATCTAATTATAGATGATACTCCAGAGGTAATTGTTATTTCTTCTTTTGATTCATTACGTCGAGAAATGGCTAAAATAACTATTGAAACTTTAATTAAGGACGGAAGAATTCATCCTACAAGAATTGAAGAAATTTATGCCAAAGTTTGTAGTGATATGAATACTAAAATTACGGAAATTGGTAATGAAACTGTATATGAGCTTGGCTTAAGTAAGGTAGATCCAGAGTTAGTAAATTTAATTGGTAAATTGAAATTTAGAACTAGTTTTGGTCAAAATGCTTTACAACATTCTAAAGAAGTTGCATATCTTACAGGACTCATGGCAAGTGAATTAGGAGAAAGTGTACTTCTTGCTAAAAGAGCAGGATTACTTCATGATATCGGAAAAGCAATAGATTTTGAAATAGAAGGATCTCATGTAGAAATTGGGGAACTTATTGCTAAAAAGTTTCATGAAGATAAAACAGTAATAAATGCCATTGCTTCTCATCATAACGATGTAGAACCAACATCTATAATATCGGTTTTAGTTCAAGTAGCAGATACACTATCTGCGGCCAGACCAGGAGCTAGAAATGATTCTTTAGAAAATTATATTCAAAGATTAGAGCAACTAGAAAAAATTGGGGCCTCTTTTGAGGGTGTAGAAAAAACATATGCTATGCAGGCGGGTAGAGAACTTAGAGTTATTGTAAAACCTGAAGAAGTAGATGATAATAAAATCTATAAAATTGCTAGGGATATAAAGCAAAAAATTGAAGAAGAAATGCAATATCCTGGAACAATTAAAATAAATGTTGTAAGAGAAGTAAGAGTAAGTGAAGAAGCAAAATAAAGCTTCTTTTTTTAAATCTTTTATGTTAAAATTAAAATAGTATAATCAAGGGAGCATTGCTATGAAAAAGTTAAGTAAAAAACTTATCCTTGTCGTAACTATTATTACCGCTGTTATATTAGCTAGTGTAATATATTTTTCTTATGCCCTTTGGCAAAGTAATTTTACTCAAAGTGGAACAAACTTAAACACATATGATTGTTTTAATATTTCTTTTAGCGATAACTCTGGAGGAGTAGTTAATATAACTAATGGCTATCCGGTATCTGATGCTGTTGGACTTAAGGGAACAGAGTATGTAGCTACTATCAAAAATACTTGTGGTACTCCAGCAGCCTATAGTGTTATTATTAATGAACTATCTACATCTACATTAGATGATGCTTTTATTAAAATTGGTTATGATAATAAAGCTACTTTACTAAGTGAATTTCAAGATGCTGAGTCCTCAGCACTAATAAGTGGAGCAACTAAAGGAAAAATTTTAACTACAGGAATTTTAAATGGTGATGAAACTAAAACTGTTTCTTTAAGAGCATGGGTAAGTGATGCCGCTACAACTGATGAGGCCAATAAGAATTTTTCTTTTAAAGTTAGTGTTTATGCTGTAGCAGGAGGAAATTCTAGTAACTATTTAAATCAAAAAGTTTTAGGTAATGTAATTAGTAATGCTAGTCCAAATGAAAATGGTAATACCACTTATAAAGATCCTGACTTTTCTAATCCGTCGCCTATGACCCTTACTTATGCCCAAAATATAGAAGAAAACGTATCAGTTTCTTATAGTTCTAATATTAGTGGTAATAAGACTTTGGGAACAGGATATACTTTTGATGCGGATAGTAGACAATACACATTAACCTCAACCAGTACAAATCAATCTTATAATAATTCAGCAGTTGGTAAATATACATGTAATTCAACATCTACTACATGTACAACGATGTATAAAATCAACTCAGTTAAGGTAAATAGCTCAAGTAATAACTACACGATGAGTTCTGGCAGTACTTATACATCAACTTTAACTAGTTCTTCTAATCGAAAAGTTGGTACTGGTTATTCTTTTAATCCATCAACAGGTTATTTTACCATTACAGGAACTACTTATACTAGCGTAAGCTATAGTAGTAGTTACAAAAATTATTATACTTGTAATAATAATACGGGGACTAATTGTACAACGATTTATAGAATAAATACCGTAAGTGGAACGAGTGTAACTAATTCAACTAGATATACTAGATCTATTAATTATAACTATATAACTAATGTGGATCGCTATACAAGTGTTGCGGATACAGAAACTTCTGATAGTGGTTTATTTGCCTCAGAAGATGATGATGGAACTACTTATTACTTTAGAGGAAATGTTCAAAACAATTATGTTTCCTTTGCCGGATACATTTGGCGTATTGTCAGAGTTAATGGGGACGGGACTACAAGATTGATATTAGATGATGATACAGGGGAGTCAAAAATGTTTGATGATCCTTGGGGAGAGACTTATAGTCATGGCAGTGCTTGTACTAAATCATCACCATGTATTAGTGCTTATGATGCCACCACTAAGACATTTACTAATAATAAAGATATAACTAATAGTACAATTAAAGATTATTTAGAAAATGACTGGTATCAAGAAATTGCCGATTATGATTCGTATATTGCCCAAGGGAGTTTTTGCAATGATGTTTCAATTAGTAGTTCTACTATGACGACCATTTATAAAGCAGAAACACGAATGGAAAATAATACACCAACTTTTAAGTGTGAAGATAACAGCAGCATGAATTCAGGGGGATACTATAAAAGTAAAATAGGTTTGTTAACTGCTGATGAGATGATGTTTGCCGGATATGGGACTGATATGTTGCCCTCTACAAATAACTATTTATTTTATAATGGATCTTATTGGACTATGACTCCAGACAGGGGATATTCATCTTATCGATACGTTTTTGCTGGAAATAATGGGGAAATTGAATCTACTCTTACGGATACCAGTTTAGCAGTCCGACCAGTTATCAATTTAAAGGCTGATACTAAAGTTAGTGGTAGTGGAACTAAAGAAAATCCTTATGTTGTTTCTTCTAGTAATTCGTTGTCGAAAAAAATTATATCTACTAATACTTCAAGAACTTCTGCACCTAATTTTACCTATGGAGCACCAAGTTCTTCATACTCATCTAACTTATCGGGATTATTTAGTGCAGCAGATGATTTAGGAACTAGTTATTATTTACGAGGAAATATTACTAATAATTATGTTAAATTTGCCGGCCTTACATGGCGAGTAGTTCGTATAAATGGAGATGGAACTGTTAGAATGATTACTAATGATACTGTTGGTAGTAGTGTTTTTAATTCGTATAGTACTTATAATAGAAAGTACGTTGGCTATACTTATGATAATACTTTAGATGATGATGGTTTTGTTATTAGAGGGGCTGATAGTACAATTAAAAATTATATAGATAATTGGTATCAAACAACAATTATTGATGCTAATTTAGATGGCTATGTTGCTAGTGAAATATTTTGTAATGATACTTCTACTGGTTCGGGAACTCAAGCATCTACACTATACTATGGACCGTATACACGAACAAATTCTAGTAAGGCACCATCTTTTAGTTGTCCTACTACGGATAAGACATATGGTGGAAAATATAAGTTGAAGGTAGGTTTGTTATCACGCGATGAAATGCTAATGGCCGGATTAGGATATACTAGTAGTAGTACGTATAATTCTACTAGTGCTAATTATTTATATAAATCTGGTACTTATTGGTGGAGTATGTCTCCTTATTCAACTAATCAGTCTTCAACTGCTTATGTATATCGTGCATATAACGGGTATTCTTATCAACAAACAGTTTTTACCTCTAGAGATGTTCGTCCTGTTATTAATTTACGGGCTGATGTTTATGTAACCTCAGGAAATGGAACATCATCTTCCCCTTATGAAATTTCTTATTAATAAAATTTTTGATATAATAACTTAAGGAGATTCCTTAAGTTTTATTTATAGGAGGTGATATTTTTGTATGCTCAAGTTTTAGTAGAATATGGGGTAAAAAAATTAGATAAAACATTTACATATTTGATTGATAATTCTATAAAGGATGTTTTGCAAATAGGAATGAAAGTAAAAGTTCCTTTTGGAAAAAAGTATATTAATGGTTTTGTTGTAGGTATTATAGATAAAGTAGATGATAATTTTGATATAAAAGTTGTTAAAGAAATAGTTGATAAAGATTTAGTATTAAATGATGAATTGCTGCAAATGGGAAAATATTTAAAAGAGTTAACTTTATGTAACTTAATTACTGCATATCAAACAATGCTTCCTTCATCCTTAAAAGTTAAAGATCAAAAAAGTAATTATAATAAATATAATATCTATATAAGTTTAAATAAAAATATTGATTTAGAAAAATATAAAATTAATAATTCAAAATGTAAAAAGCAGATTGAATTAATAAATTATTTACAATCTAATAATAAAGTTTTAAAAAAAGAAATTAAAACTAGTGCTTTAAAGACTTTAATTGAGAAAGGGATTGTTGTTGAGCAAAGGGTTAAAAAATATCGAATTGAAGTTTTAGAACAAAATGTTCAAGACAACAAATTAACCTCAGAACAATTTGCCGTATATCAAAATATTGCTACCAATTTAGATAAGGAGAATACTTATTTAATTTATGGAGTAACTGGTAGTGGTAAAACAGAGGTTTATATTCATTTAATTAGAAAAGTAATAGAAAATAAAAAAAGGGCATTAGTATTAGTACCAGAAATTACGCTAACTACTCAGATAGTTAAAAGATTTTATGAACGATTTTCCTCTAAGGTTGCTATTTTTCACAGTGCATTATCAGATGGTGAAAAGTATGATGAGTATACTAAAATAAAAAATAATGAAGTAGATGTAATTATTGGTACACGCAGTGCCGTATTTACCCCAATTAATGATTTAGGAATAATTATTATTGATGAGGAACATTCAGAAAATTATAAGCAACAAAATACGCCTAGATATCAAACTATAGATATGGCTAAGTTTCGTTCTAAATACCATCAGATTCCTTTAGTATTAGGAAGTGCAACTCCTAGTTTAGAATCAATGGCTCGAGCTAAGAAGAATGTTTATAAATATTTAGAATTAAAATCTAGAATTGGAAATTCAAAATTACCTACTATTAAACTTATAGATATGCAAGTGCAATTAAAAAAAAGAAATATGATTTTCAGTGATGTTTTAGAAGAAAAAATTAAAATGCGTTTGCAAAGGCATGAACAAATAATAATATTACTAAATAGAAGGGGCTATTCAACTATTATAACTTGTCAAAATTGTGGTTATACTTTTAAGTGCCCTCATTGTGACATAACTTTAACTTATCATAAATCATCTAATCATTTAAGATGTCATTATTGTGGCTATACGCTTATTAAAAGACAGACTTGTCCTAGTTGTAATGAAGAGGCTTTAAATTATTATGGTATGGGTACAGAAAAATTAGAAAATGAATTAAAAAGGAAATTTCCGGAAGCTAGAATTGTTAGAATGGATGTAGATACAACAACTAAAAAAGGAGCCCATGATAAAATTATTAAAGCCTTTCAAAATCATGATTATGATATTTTAATTGGAACGCAAATGATTGCTAAGGGATTAGATTTTAAGTCTGTTACTTTAGTTGGGGTAGTTAATGCTGATTTATCTTTAAATATGCCGGATTTTAAAGCTCGAGAGCGAACATTTTCTTTACTTACCCAAGTTGCTGGTAGAAGCGGAAGAAGTAATAATTTAGGTGAAGTAATAATTCAAACTATGAATCCTGATGATGAGGTATTAAATTTTGTGGTTAATAATGATTATGAAGGCTTTTATAAATCAGAAATGGCCAAAAGACATGCCTTAGATTATCCACCATATTATTATTTAGTAAGTATTAAAGTAGCTTCTAAGGATTATGATATAGCATCAAAAGAGGCAAATAAAGCTTCTAAATATTTAAAGCGAAATTTAAATCCTAAAACCATTATTTTAGGTCCAACCCCAGCAAATCAATTTCGGATAAATAATATTTATAGATTTCAAATAATTATTAAATATAAATTTGATAGTAATTTAAATAAAGTAATTAAAACTTTGGATGAGTTATATGCTACTTCAAAAAATGTAAACTTAGAAATTGATATGTCGGCTTTAACTATCTAAAAAATGTAAACTGATTTGTTTACATTTTTTTTCTGTGTTATAATCATTTTTAGGTGAGTAAAAATGGAAGAAGTCTTAAAACGGATAGAAGATTATACAATGGAATATTTAATGGGAGATAGATTTGGTAAGTATGCTAAATATATCATTCAAGATAGAGCTATTCCTGATGTTAGAGATGGATTAAAACCAGTTCAAAGACGTATTTTATATGCGATGTATAAAAATAAGAATTTTTATGAAAAAGGTTTTGTTAAATCTGCTCAAACTGTAGGAGAAGTTATTGGTAAATACCATCCTCATGGTGATTCTTCGGTGTATGATGCGATGGTAAGAATGTCTCAAGATTGGAAACAAAATAATGTTTATATTGAATTTCAAGGTAACAATGGATCTATTGATGGTGATCCTCCTGCTGCTTATCGTTATACTGAAGCAAAGTTATCTAAAATAAGTAATGAAATGCTTAGAGATATTGAAAAAAATACAGTTGAAATGACTCCTACTTTTGATGATACAAGAGAAGAACCAACGGTATTACCATGTCGCTTTCCTAATCTTTTACTTAATGGCGCAACTGGTATTTCAGCCGGATATGCAACTAATATTCCTCCTCACAATTTAGGCGAATTAATTGATGCAACGATAATGCTTATTAATAACCCTAATTGTTCTTTAGATGAGATGATGAAGATTGTAAAAGGTCCAGATTTTCCAACCGGAGGAATTATTTACGGAGAAAACGGGATTAGAAATGCTTATACTAATGGAAAAGGTAAAATTGTAGTACGAAGTAGATATAATTATGAAAAAAATCGTGGTAAAGAGCAAATTATTATTACCGAGATTCCATTTGAGGTTAATAAAGCACTATTAGTACGTAAAATTAATGAAATTAGAATTGACAAAAAAATTGATGGTATAGCTGAGGTAAGAGATGAGTCTGATAAAGAAGGTTTAAGAATAGCTATTGATTTAAAAGCTGGAGCTGATAAAAATTTAATTACTAATTATTTACTTAAAAACACTGAATTACAATCAAATTATTCTTTTAATATGGTAGCAATAGTTGATAAAAGACCTAGACAAGTCGGACTTATTCCTATTTTAAAAGCTTATGTTGCTCATCAAGAAGATGTTGTTACAAGACGAACTCAATATGATTATGATTTTGCTTCTCACAAACTTCATATTACCGAAGGCTTAGTTAAAGCTTTATCAATTTTAGATGATGTTATTAAAGTTATTAGAGCCTCTAAAAATAAGGCAGATGCTAAAAATAATTTAATTAATGAGTTTCAATTTAGCCAAGAGCAAGCAACTGCCATTTTAGATTTACAATTATATCGTTTAACTAACTTAGATGTTACAGCCTTAGAAGATGAGTTAGCTAATTTACGAAAATTAATTACAATGCTTAAGTCAATTTTAGAAAATAAATCTATGTTAAATAAAGTTATTATTGAAGAATTAAAGAAAATAAAAAAGGAATATGCTGTACCTCGTAAAACAGATATTGTTGCTGAAATTGAAGAAATAAAAATTGATATTAAAAATACTATTCCTGAATATAACGTTATTGTGGCACTTACTAATGAAGGCTATATAAAAAAGGTAAGTCTAAAATCTTATGCATCATCTAATTTAGAAGACACTACCTTAAAACCAGGTGACTTTTTAACTGGTTTATATGAAGTTACAACACTAGATACTTTAATTGTCTTTACTAATCTAGGCAGATATTTATATATTCCAGTGCATGCTATACCTGATGCCAAATGGAAAGAGTTAGGAAAGCATATAAGTAATATTATTCCTTTGGAACAAAATGAAAAAGTTATTGGTGCTTATTTAGTAAGTGATCCAAATGAAGAATTAGTTTTATTTACTAAACATGGTCAAGTTAAGAAAACGAAGGTTAAAGATTTTGAGGTTTCACGTTATTCTAAAGCGTTAACAGCAATGAAATTAAAAGATGATGATGAATTGATTAATGTTAAGAAAAACGGTCAAAATATTTTATTTGTGACTAAAAATGGTTATGCGCTTATTTTTGATAATGAGGAAGTACCACTTGTTGGAGTTAAAGCTGGAGGCGTTAAGGGAATTAATTTGAAAGATGATGAGGTTGTATTTGCCGATACAATTGAAGAATCAGATATTTATTTAAATATTTTTACAAATCACAAAACTGCTAAAAGATTAAAACTAGCTGATTTAGAAATCTCTAATCGAGCAAAAAAAGGCAAAGCAATAATTAAAAAAACTAAGACAGTTACCTATGAAATTATTCATGCTTTAATTACTAATAGTAAAGATGAAATAGGGATGAAATCTGATAGCGAGATAACTTTTTTAAAAAATAGTGATATTCCTATTATGGATTTATCTTCTACTGGATCTAATATAAGTAAATATAATATTGATGAAGTTTTTAAACCGGTTGAAATGAAATCATTTTTAAATAATAAAAATAATGATCAAAATTATGAAGAAGAAAATGTACATTCAGAAGAAGTAGTTGCAAAAGAAATAAGCTTTGCTGATTTTATAGATGATTTTAAATTATAAACTAAAACCTAATTATTAGGTTTTTTTAATAAAATTTTGGAAATAATTGTAAATTAAGGGGAAAATGGGTATAATAAGGGTAAAGAAGTGAGGTGTATTATGAAAAGTGCATACTTACACATACCCTTTTGTAAACATATATGTTCTTATTGTGATTTTTGCAAAATGAATTATGATCCTAAATGGGTTGCAAGATATTTAAAAGCTTTAAAAACTGAAGTAGATGAAAAGTATAATAATGAAGAATTAGAAACTTTATATATTGGAGGAGGAACTCCCTCTTGTTTATCTTTAGAAGAATTAAATATGCTATTTAAAATAATTAGACAATTTAGATTAGCTGCAGATTTTGAATTTACTTTTGAATGTAATTTGGATGATATAACCGAAGATTTATTACAATTTTTGTATCAAAATAAAGTAAATCGTTTAAGTATTGGAATAGAATCATTTGATCAAAATTCATTAAAATTTTTAGAAAGAGATCATAGTTTTGAACAAGCCGAAAATGCAATTGCTATGGCTAGAAAAGTCGGATTTAACAATATTAACGTTGATTTAATTTATGCTCTTCCTACTCAAAGTATTCCAAAATTAAAAAAAGATATAAATAATGTTTTAAAATTAAATGTTGAACATATTAGTACTTATTCTCTAATAATTGAGGATCATACTAAAATAAAAACTAAAAATATTTTACCTATTGATGAGGAAATAGATTATAAAATGTATGAATTAATTGTAAAAAAATTAACAGCAAATGATTATTATCATTATGAGGTTAGTAATTTTGCTTTAAAAGGTTTTGAATCTAGACATAATTTAACTTATTGGAATAATAATTATTATTATGGGTTTGGTTTAGGTGCGCATGGTTATATGCATGGAGTAAGATATCAAAATACAAGAAGTTTAACTTCTTATATTGAAAAAAAATACGTATTAGAAGAAAATATTTTATCTAAGCAAGATATTATGGAAAATGAACTTATGTTAGGCCTAAGAAAAACAAATGGTATAAATTTAAGTGAATTTTTTGATAAATATGAAGTTAATTTACAAGACGTATTTAATATAAAACCTTTATTAAAAACTAAAGAATTAATTTATAAAGACGGTAATATTTTTATTAATCCAGATAAGTTATATGTAATGAATGAAATTTTATTAAAGTTAATTTAGTAAAAGCTTTAGTTTATCTAAAGTTTTTTTAGTATATATTTAAAAATTTGGACAAAATATATAATGATAAACTAAAAAAGGAGGGATACGTGAAAAAGCTATTATTATTTTTAAGTATTCTTTTTTTAAGTAACATAAATGTGGTAAAGGCAGCAGAACAATCTGCTTATTTGAGTAGTTTAAGTGTTGAAAATTATACTTTAAGTCCCGAATTTGATAAATACAATAATACATATTCAGTTAATATTAATAACGAAGATTCTAAAATTAATATTATTTATGAAACCGAAGATGAATCTGCTCAAGTTGAAATTTTAAATAATGAATTTATAGATCAAGATGAAACTACAGTATATATTAATGTAACTAATAATGAGAGCAAACAAACATATAAAATTATTGTTAATAAAGAACAAGAGCAAAATGTTGCTGCTTTAAATAAGGCAGCATTAGATTTGAGTGTCCCTAAAACTTATAATTCTAAAGTAGTAATAACATGTATTATTATAGGGTGGTTAATTTGTGTATTTATCTTAAAAAAACTATTATTTCCATCTAAAAAACGTACCAAAATCTAAATTCCTAATATATTATATTAGGGGTTTTTACTATGAAGTTTATTGCTCATCGAGGATATAAAAAAAATTCTTTAGAAAATAGTATTCAAGCATTTAAAAATGCTATTAAGGATGATTATTTTAGTGGATTTGAATTAGATATAAGAACATCTAAAAATGGAGATTTTATGGTTATTCATGATCCTTTTATAGATAGGGTAACTACTAAAAGTGGTTTAGTAAAAGATAAAACTACTAAACAATTATTAGATTTAGGAATTCCAAAATTAGAAAGTGTTTTAAAATTAAAAACTGATAAAATTATTTTAATTGAAATTAAAGATTATGATATAAATTTAGCTAAATTGGTCAAACTATTAAATAAGTATAGAAATTTAAATATTTATGTTGATAGTTTTAGTGCTAAAGTAATAAATAAATTAGTATCTTTTAAAAAATATTTTAAAATAGGGATATTAAATATGGTAATTAATACGCAAAAAAATTATGATAATTATGATTTTATATGTCTTTATAAAGGAATTTTAACTAACGATTTAGTTAATTATTTTTTAACTAAAAATAAAGAAGTATTTGTTTGGGGGTTACTTGATAATATTAATATCGACAAGTCAATTGTTAAACGTGATCAACTGTACTTGATCGTCAATAAGAAATTATGATATACTTGTTTTATAGTAGGTGAGGCATGTGAAGAAGAATAATAAGGGTAATGATGAAATTGAAGTATTAGATTTTGATACAGCTGAAGAAACACCAAAAGAAGAGGTACAAAAACCTAAAAAAGAAAATATATTTACCAGATTAAAAGATAATTGGTTATCTTTGAGTTTTAAGCAAAGAACAATTATAATAGTTGTTGCCACTATAGTTATTCTTGCAGCTATTAGTGTAGTTTTATATTTGAATTTAACCAAGGATCAAAAAAGTTCAAATAAAAAGCAAATAGTTGTTGCTAAAGATAATTATCGTTATGAAGATGGTACATTATATTTTGTAGTTAATAATAAAGATATTGGTTCATATGAATGTGAAAATAAAAATAAAGATTTATGTTATGTTGCATATGAAGAAAATGATGATGATTTTGATGAGACAAAATATGAAGATCAAGAAGCTATTAGAAGTAAGATAATTGATAAAAAATATGTATTTGTATATGATAATGAAAAGAAAAATCAAGATGAAGTAATTTTATATGATATAAAAAATCAAAAAGTAATGGATACTTATAAAAGTATTAAGACTTATGATTTAGATGAGGATAATTTAGTATTTATAAAAAATGAAGATGATAAATATGGAATGGTAAAATTTAGTTCTAATAAAATGAATACTGAAATTGATTTTGAATATGATTACTTAGGAGTTATTACAGAAAATAAAAATTCTGAGGATGAAAAGATTGTAGCATCAGTAGATAACGGTTCATTCTTAATAGATTATAAGGGAGAAAAATTAACTAAAACTTTTAATGGAGATATAAAAAATTATAATGGTAATTATGTAAAAACAAAAGATGCCACAAATAAGTATACTCTTTATGATTTTGAAGCAAATAAAATAGATGGTGATTTAAATTATATTGATTTACTTGATAATTACTATTTAGCAGTTGATAGTGAAAATAAATTAAAGATTTATGATTACGAAAAGACTAAATATATAGAAGATGGTATAGAACTTTACAATACTGATTATGTTAAAACAATAAAAACAAAAGATAAAAATGAAGATGCCACAGCATCATATGCCTATACTTATTCTTTAGATAATAATGAATTAACTTTGCATATAAATAATAATAATCAGGAAGAAACAACAATAATAAATCTATTAGAAGGTTTGGCTTCTAAGGCTTATAAATATGTAAGTTATTATAATGGAAGTTTGTATTTTTATTCTGATGAAGAAAAAACTACTTTAATAAATTCTTATAAATGTAATAATCCTAATAACATCGTTAGTGCTGATTCTAAGTTTGAAACTTGTACACTGGCAAGTGATACTAATTTTGAAGATAATGAAACAGATCAAATCACTACTCCTGCATCTGTAGTTCCAATATATAATAATCGTTATGTGTTTATTAAAGATAATGACATAATTAATTTAGTTGATTTAGTTGATGAAAAAGTATTAGGAACTTATAGTGCTATTGATACTTATAGTGATAGTACAAAAACAGATTTTTATATTGAAAATGCTGAAAATAAGTTTATATTTGCTAAAAATAAAAGTAATAAATATGGTTTGTTAAAACTTAATGGCTCAAGTGTTGTATCAGTATACAATTTTGAATATGATCGCTTAGAAAAATTAAAAGATTATATTTTGGCCTACAAAGATCAAAAGTCTTACTTATTAGATTATAATACTAATAAAGTTACTGCTGAATTTGATGGACTAATTAGAAATTATAATGGTAAATATGTAAAAGTTTTAAAAGATGATAGATATTATATTTATGATTTTGAGGGTAATTTAATATTTGAGGATGGTTATAAATATGTTGAATTATATGATGGGTTTGTAGCATTAGTAGATGATTCAAATAAATTAAGTGTTAATGATTATAAAGGAAATTTATTAATTAATACAATTTTAAAACTTAGTTCAACAACTTATTATAATGCCAAAGATGGATATGCTAAAGCCTTTAGTATAACAAAAGAAAATAATAATTTAATTATTACCTGTGCAACTTCACAGAATACTAAAATAGAAGATACTAAGGTATATACATTTGATTTAACAACTAAGGAGAAGGTAAGCTAATGAAAAAATCAGATAAAAGTATTTTAATGATTATTATTTTGCTTTTAGTAATATTTATTCCAGCTAGTATTTTAAGTATTTATTTAAAATTTAATTATACTCCTGAAAGTCCTGAGGATGAGCCTTTAGTTATTACTAATGGAGAGAAGTATGCTGATGGTAAGTTAAACTTTTATAATAGTAAGAATGAACTTTTAGGGCAATATACTTGTAAAGTTGCTCCATGTAGCTATGCTAAGAATTTTATTGATGATAGTAATTATTCTATAGATTATTTACAAACAACTGAATCTGAAAGTCAAATTTATAATAATAGATATGTATTTATTTCAGATAATAATTTAGTATATCTTTATGATATTGTTGATGCTAAAATAGTAGGAACATATAAAAATATAAAAAATTATAATAATATGTTAGGACAAAATTATATGATAGTTCAATCATTAGAAAATAAGTGGGGAGTTATCAGCATAGAACAAGAAATTACTACGGTTATTAAAATTGATTATGATTTTGTTGGTCTGGCAAATATTTTAGATGAATCTGGACAGTTAAGCAGTAGTTATTTCATAGTAAAAGAAAATAATCAATGGGCTATAATAGATAACGAAGGAGATTTAATGAGTAATTATTTATCATATGATATAGTTTCTTATAATGATTTAGTTATCTCAGTAAAAAGTGGCGATACTTATTACTTGTACGATTATAATGGTAAACGAGTAGTAAATGAGTTAGGATTTAATTATATATCATTTTTAAATAATTATATTAATATTGTAGATAAAAATAATAATTTATATGTTTATGATTATCTGAATGCACAAATGATTAGTGAGATGTTTACTTTAAACACAACAGATTATAAAAATGCTTTTACATCTAGTTATGATGAGGCAACAAATAGTATAAATTTAACTGTTAATCAAGAAAATTATACTTATTCCTTTTAGTTAATTTAGTATTGGCAAAATATTGTCAATGCTTTTTTTATTTGATAATATACAAAGGGTGATGAAAATGAATAAAGTAGTAATTATAACCGGAGCATGTAGTCAAATTGGTGCTGCTATTGCCGATAAATTTACGGCCAATAAATATAATGTTGTTATTAATTATCACACGCAAGAACAAGAAGCTTTAAAATTAAAAGAAAAATTAGAAAACACCTATCAAATTAAGACAATTGTAATAAAGGCTGATATTTCAAAAGAAGAGGAAGTAAAAAAATTAATAGATCTTACTATTGATACATTTGGTAGAATTGATGTTTTAGTAAATAATGCAGCAGTAGCTTTAGATAATTATTGGTTAGATAAAACAGTTGAGGAATTTAAAAAAGTATTAGATGTCAATTTAATTGGAACTTTTTTATGTTCAAAATATGCTTCTTTAAAAATGATAAATGGCTCAATTATTAATATTTCTTCAACTAACGGAATTGATACTCCACAAATATATTCAATGGATTATGATGCATCAAAAGCAGCTATCTTATCACTTAATCATAATTTAGCTAATATTTTAGCACCTAATATTAGAGTAAATGCTGTTGCCTTAGGTTGGGTAAATACTAAAGCAGTATTAGAGATGAATCCTAATATTATTCAAGAAGAAAAAAGTAAAATTTTACTAAAAAGATTTGCTGATCCTAAAGAAGCAGCAAATGTAGTTTATTTTTTAGCAAGTGATGAGGCAAGTTATATAAACGATTCGATTATTCGTGTTGATGGAGGTGTTAATCGTGCAAATAAATAAAAAAATAATTGATTTAGCTTGTGAAAGTGAAAAAGAGTTAGTCAATCAATTTCAAAAAATAGATCAAAATTGTTTTAATAACAGCATGAAAGTATTAAATGCATTTCACAAAAATAATATAAGTGAAGTTGACTTTAATTCTACAAGTGGATATGGGTATAATGATATTGGTAGAGAAAAAATAGAAAAAGTATTTGCTGATATTTTTAATGCCGAAGATGCTTTAGTACGTAATCAATTTATTTCGGGTTCACACGCTTTATGTGTGTGCTTATTTGCCTTACTTAGACCTGGTGATTTACTGCTTAGTATTAGTGGACTTCCTTATGATACTTTACATGAAGTAATTGGAATAAAAGAAAATAATAGTTCTTTAAAGTCATTTAAAATTAAATATGATCAAATTGATTTATGTAATGATGATTTTGATTATGAAAAAATAAAGCAATATATAACTACAAATACAGTAAAGGTTATTGCCATTCAAAGATCTAAAGGCTATTCAACAAGAAAAAGTCTAACTATAGATAAATTACAAAAAGTAATAGAAATGATAAAAAAAATAAATAAAGATATTATTATAATGGTTGATAATTGTTATTGTGAGTTTGTAGAAGAATTATCTCCAATTGAAGTAGGAGCAGATATTATCGTAGGATCATTAATTAAAAATCTAGGTGGAGGTATTGCTCCAAATGGGGCGTATATATGTGGTAAAAAATCTTTAGTCAAGCTATGTGCTGAGAGATTATCACTACCAGGAGAAGGTAAAGAAGTAGGGCCTACGCTTGGAATAAATAAAAGCTTTTTACAAGGAATTTATATGGCCCCTTTAGCAGTTGCTAGTAGTTTAAAAGTTGCATGTTTAACTTCATTAATGTTTGAAAAATTAAAAATTGAAGTAGAACCTAAATATAATGATCATAGAGCAGATATAGTTCAGAACATAATTTTTAAAAATCGAGATTTATTAATAAAATATGTACAAGCAATTCAAGCATCCTCAGCAATTGATTCATCTAGTTTAGCTCTTCCTTGTCCAATGCCGGGATATGATGATGAAATTATTATGGCATCAGGTTCATTTACTCAAGGATCATCTATTGAAATATCATGTGATGGACCACTACGTGAGCCTTTTATTGCTTACCAACAAGGATCTCTTACATATGAGTATGGTAAAATTGCTGTACTAAATGCAATATCGCAAATTATAAATTATCTTGATTAACAGTTAAATGTAAAGCCTACAATCATGAATCTATTATTTCTGAAGCTTTTATGCTATTCTTAAATAGAAAGGAATTTGTATGGAAAATAAGAATACAAAGATTATTATCGGTGCATGTATTGGTATCGGATTATTAATCATTATATCAGGAGTAACTATAAAATATTTTTTCTTTGATAAGTTTATTGATAGGGCTGAAAAAGTTAATGAAGTTGCTGAAAAAGTGACAGATAAAGGAATAGATTTGATGGATACAATTACTGATCAGGCTGAAAAACAAATGGAAGAAGCTGAGTCAAAAATCGAAAATAATACCGAAGAAGCGAAAAAAGAACAAGAACAATTTCAAAATGAGTTGAAAGTAAGAGCTTTTAATATGCAATTAGAGTCTTATAATGGAACTCAAACTAAAAATGGTGTAAGTATTTTATTAGATAATGTTGTAACCAAAAATAAAACTGAAGCTGATCATATAATTACAGTAATCTTTAATCAAATAAATACTTCAGTACCAGATGAGATTACAGCTATAAAACAAAGTCTTGAAGATAATAGAAATTATGAAGTTTCTTTAGAATATGATACTAATGGTTTTGTTAATCAAGTTAAAATATCTTAAAAAGTGTTGACAAACTGATGTAAATATGCTATTATTTAATTGTCAATGGGGATTGGTTAGCAAAATAAATATATTCAGATTATAAAATCCTTGTTGCAAGGATTTTTTCTTTTATTAAAAAAGAAGATTGACAAATAAATATATGTGATGTAGAATAACAAGCAATATTTATATTTTGGGGGGATTTATATGAAAAAATTGAAAAGTTGTTTTGTATTTATTTTACTACTAGCAATAGCATTAATTTCTAATGTGGGAAATGTAAATGCTGCAAATACTTATACTGAAATTAATTCAGTAGAAGAAATACCTGCTGCATTTGAAAATTCCCAAAGTTATATTTCATCAACATCAGCTAATTTAAAAGACTACATTGGTTATTTTACAGGAAGTAATGCTGGATGGGAGCCAAGAATTAAGTATTTGGGAACTGATCCTAATAATATAGCTAATTATTTGTTTTGTTTAAGTTACCATGATTATGCACCATCAAGTAAAGTTACTTATACTAAAGCAGATTATGATACAGCTGAGAAAATGAATCAAGTTCGTTATATTATTGAAAATGGTTTTGGTGGTAGTTATGCTACTTATGATGATTTAAAATATGCCTATTATGTAACTCAATTAGCTTTATGGCAATTACAAGGTTCAAATGGTTTTGATATTAGTAATTTTTCAACTAATGATACTGTAACTAAAAATGCAATTTTAAATTTAGTTAATGGAGCAAAAGAAGCAGAAATGGATACAACTAAATATGTTGCTAAATATGTTCCAACAACTAGTGGATACCAAATTTTAGTTCCAAATATTATTTATACTATTACACCAGATGTTCCTGAGGATAATAAGGAAAATGAACCTGAAGAACCAGAAGAAGAAGTTATTATTGAGAAAAAAATAACTAGCGTTGCAATTTCTTATAAAGACAAATGTACAGATGAATATGTTACTGGTGCTAAAATGCGTTTAGTTAATTCTGAAAAAATTGAGGTAAGAAGTTGGACTTCTTCTAACTCTAAATATTATATTGATAATTTAGAACCAGGAGTTTATACTCTTGAGGATATTACAAATGATGTATCAATGGAAATTACTGTAGTAGATACTACATCTGTTCAAAATTTTACTCTTGTAGATCAAGATATGGTTTGTGATGTAGAAGAGGAAGAAAAAGAAGAAGAAACTATAACTGAAACAATTATTACTGAGGTATCTGATATAGTAAATCCACAAACAGGAATAGTTGGAACTGCAACAGTAGGATCATTATTATCAGGTGCTGTAGGATTATATATTCATTCTAAAAAGAAATTAAAAGATTTAAATAAGTAAAAAGTATCTTTAAAGCAGACTAATAATTAGTCTGCTTTTTTAGTTGTGTTAATAAAATGTAAAAATTAATTAAAACTTGATTTGTTGAATTAGTTATGATATTCTATTTGTAGAATAGAGGTGGTTTGATATGGATTTTATTACAAAAATATACAATAGTGAATATTTTGTAATAGGATTATTCATATTAATAGCGATACTAGCAGTATTATTTATAATATTAGTTATGTCGGGTAGAAAGAAAAAAGTAGAAAAAGAAAGTAATAAGAATATGGAAAATGATTTAAATAAAAATTTAGAAACTATAAATACAATTAGTAATGCTGATACTAATACAAATACTTTAAATTCAAATAATATTAATGAAAATGCAAATGTTAATAATATTAGTAATAATTCAGGTTTAGAAAATAATATTGTTTCTACACCTGATATGTTAAATAATACGCAAAATATTAATGCAGATAATAGTGTAGATAATTTTGAAAAAATGTCTTTTTCAGAGGATACTACGCCAACTGTTTCTAATCCTACAACAATAGATGTTCCTTTAATTAATGAAGAGGCAAAACCAATTGAGCAACCTACTGATTTACCAACAGGTAATGAAGAAAATTTATTTAACACTAGTATCTTTCATTCGGTTCCAACAGACATGGCAAATACGCCTATCCAATCAGAACCAGTCAATTTAGCAAGTGATGCATCATCAACTGATAATAATGATATTACAGCTAATTTGTTTGAACCTGTTCCTGATTTGAGCAAAGTATCAATTGATGATACACCAGTAAATACTATTACTAATAATGATCCTAGTGCGGTAAATTTAAATAATCAGATTCCGCCAATAGCTAATGATTTTAAACCGGTTGAACCAGTTATGCCAAGTAATCAAAGTATTGATATTCCAATAAATAATAATATGAATCAACCAATTAATAGTAGTATTAATATTCCAACAACTAATAATAGTAATACGCCAATGGATAATAATAGTCAAACACTTAAAACTCCAGAGGTAGCTACTCATCAAAGGGTTGTTATGCCAAATCAATTTAGTTCAGTATATGTTAATAAAGAAACGCCTAAAGTAGAAGAGACGCCAAAGACAAATACTAATTTAAATAATAATTTAGCATATGATCCAACATTATTTACATCTAGTATCAAAAGTAATGTTGAAACTCCTCAAACTGTTTCAGAGACAAATTCTACTTCATTTAAAACACAATCAGTTCAACCTTCAGTTTTTCCTATTCCAAATAATGATTTTGATTTGCCTAAGGTAGAAGAACCAGTAAAAGAAGTTCCGGCATTAGAACCATTACCAGATTTAAATAATAGTAATTTCAGTAACGATGAAACATTTAATGTAAATCCAAATAACACCTTTGATTTTCCACTTCCAAAGTTGACTGAAAATAATAATATGCCTAATAATAATACTTCATCATCAACTGCTCAAAATTCGACTTTTCCTAATTTTAATACAGAAACATATGATGTGAAGTAATATAAATAGTGTAAAGATTCCTTGCTTGGGATCTTTTTATTATGATATAATTTTAGATGGTGATAGATTATGGCAAATTATGATGAAAGTTCAATTAAAATATTAGAAGGCTTAGAAGCCGTAAGAAAAAGACCAGGAATGTATATTGGTTCTACAGATAAACGAGGACTTCATCATTTAGTTTGGGAAATTGTAGATAATTCTATTGATGAGGTAATAAATGGTTATGGTAATTATATAAAAATTATTTTACATAAAGATGATGTTATAACAATTTCTGATAGTGGCCGTGGGGTTCCAATTGGAATGCATGAAAGTGGAAAAAGTACTCCGGAGGTAATTTATACCGTATTACATGCGGGGGGAAAATTTAGTGAAGCAGGTTACAAAGTTAGTGGAGGATTACATGGTGTTGGTGCTAGTGTTGTTAATGCCTTATCAGAAATGATGGATGTAACCATTTATCGAGATGGGAAAATATCTAATATTCGTTTTAAAGATGGAGGTAAAGTAGATAGTCCCCTAAAAACTATTGGTCAAAGTAAAAAAACAGGTACAATGGTAACTTTTAAACCTAATTTAAATATCTTTAAAAATTGTCATTTTTCTTTTACAACTATTTGCGAAAGAATGCAGGAAAGTGCTTTTTTACTTAGTGGTTTAACAATTGAAGTAATTGATGAGGAAGATAAAAAACAGGAAAAATATTGTTATGAAAATGGTTTAATCTCTTTTGTTGAATATATGAATGAAAGCAAAAAGGCATTACATAATGTTATTAACTTTAAAGGAAAGAAAAATGATATAGAAGTTGAAATTGCAATGCAGTATACTGATTCTTATAATGAGTGTCTTATGTCTTTTGTAAATAATGTTAAAACTACTGATGGAGGAACTCATGAGATTGGCTTTAAAACTGGTCTTACTAAAGCTTTTAATGACTATGCTAAGAATAATAATTTAATTAAAGCTAAAGATGGTAATTTTGATGGTAGTGATGTTAGAGAAGGCCTAACAGCTATAATTAATTTAAAAGTTCCTGAAAAGATATTACAATTTGAGGGCCAAACTAAAGGTAAATTAGGAACTCCTGAGGCTCGTAATGCTTTAGAAACTGTAGTTTATGATAATATGAAATTTTTCTTAGAGGAAAATAAAGATATAGCTTTAAGTATTATAGATAAAGCAGCTAAAAGTAAGATTGCAAGAGAAGCAGCAAGAAAAGCCAGAGAAGAAGCTCGTAATGGTAAGGGAAAAAATAAGTTGGAAAAAAATTTATCTGGTAAATTGACTCCAGCTCAAAGTAAAAATCCGAAAGTTAATGAATTGTTTTTGGTTGAAGGAGATTCAGCAGGAGGTTCAGCCAAGCAAGCTAGAGATAAAAAGTTTCAAGCTGTTTTACCATTACGTGGAAAAATTATTAATACCGAAAAAGCTAGTATTGAAGATATATTAAAAAATGAAGAAATCAATACAATGATTCATACTATTGGGGCAGGATATGGTAATAACTTTGATGCCTCAGAATCTAATTATGATAAAGTTATAATTATGTGTGATGCTGATGTTGATGGTTTTCATATTCAAACTTTACTTTTGACATTCTTTTTTCGCTTTATGCGTGGCTTAATTGAAAGTGGAAAATTATATATAGCTAATCCACCTTTATTTAATGTAATTACTAAAGATAAAAAATATAATTATTTTTGGACGGAAGAAGAAGTTAAAGAGTTTATTAAAGATAAAACTGGATATCGTATTAGTAGATTTAAAGGACTAGGGGAAATGAATGCCGATCAATTAGAAAGTACAACTATGGATCCTAATAAAAGATCTTTAATTAGAGTAAATATTAATGATGCAGCTATGGCTGAAAAACGAGTTAAAATATTAATGGGAGATCAAGTAGAACCACGTAAAGAATGGATTAATGAAAATGTTGAATTTACAATGGAAGATGATTTAATAATTTAGGTCTAGACATAAATAATAAATCATATTAAAATATGGGTGTGAGAAGGTCTATATGGTTTACTTCTTTTACGAAAAAGATATTTGGGATCAATAAATATTTAACTAAAACCTCATTTGACCTCTCACCTTCTAATTTTAAAAATAAAAATTGCTAAAAATTTAGCAATTTTTTTCATACATTTGAATCTTAAAAAGTGGTATAATTTATGTATAGTCAATTAATAAAGTGGTTGATATAATTATAGAAAAGAGTGATAAAATGTTTAAAGTGGGGGACTATTTAGTATATAAAAAGGATGTATGTCAAGTAAAAGCAATAAAATCTAAATTTATTAAAGATATAGATTATTATGTATTAAGTTCATTAGATGATAAATCCTTAACGCTTCAAATACCGATGAATACTAAACTTATTCGACCACTAGTAACTAAATCTGAAATTTTAGAAATTATAAATTTAATCCCCAGTATTCCTGTACTTGATAATGATTCTAAAACTTTAGAACAGGAATATCAAAAATTATTAAATAGTGGAAAAATAGAAGATTTAATTAAGATTATAAAAACAGCTTTTATGCGAAATAAATTAAGAAAAGCGCAAAATAAAAAATCAAGTGATAAAGATACATTTTTCTTAAATAAAGCTGAGAAACATTTATATACTGAATTTAGTAAAGTTTTAAATATGAGTTATGAAGAAACTCAAAATTATGTAATTTCTAAAGTGGAAAGTTTAGCTTGTCAAAAAGATCAATAACACAAATTTATTGTGTTTTTCTTTTTTTCTTATTATAATATTTTAAGAAATGGGGAACAAAAATGAAGCAAGAAAATATTCGTAATTTTTCTATTATTGCTCATATAGATCATGGAAAAAGTACTTTAGCTGATAGAATTTTAGAATTAACGGGAAATGTAGATAAGCATGATATGAAAGATCAGCTTTTAGATAATATGGATTTAGAACGAGAAAGAGGTATAACTATTAAGTTAAATGCGGTTTCATTAACTTATAAATATAATAATGAAACATATTATTTGCATTTAATTGATACTCCAGGGCACGTGGATTTTTCTTATGAAGTATCTCGTTCTTTAGCGGCTTGTGAGGGAGCAATACTTGTTGTTGATGCATCTCAAGGAATTGAGGCTCAAACTTTAGCTAATTTGTATTTGGCCCTTAATAATGATTTGGCTCTAATTCCAGTGATTAATAAAATAGATTTACCAAATGCCGATATTCTTAAAGTAGAAAAGGAACTTGTTGAAGTTTTAGGCTTTAAAAAAGAAGATATTATTTTATGTAGTGGTAAAACTGGTTTTGGCGTAGATAAGCTTTTAGAAGCTGTAGTAAATAAAATTCCTGCTCCTAAAGTTAATAATAATGCTCCAACTAGGGCTTTAATTTTTGATTCATATTTTGATAGTTATAGAGGAGTTATAGCCTATATTAGAGTTGTTGATGGGAATATAAAATTGCATGATAAAATTAAAATGATGGCAACAGGCTATGAGGCTGAAGTAGTTGAATTAGGAATTAATACGCCCAAAGAAGTAAAAAAAGAAAAATTAATTTCAGGAGAAGTAGGATTTGTATCTGCTAGTATTAAAGATATATCTAAAGTATCAGTAGGTGATACAATAACCAACTCACTTAACCCAGCGCATGTGGCATTAGATGGCTATCAGCCAATGAAACCAATGGTATACTCTGGATTATTTCCTTTAGAGCCAAATAAATTTGAAGCTTTAAGAGAGGCGTTAGAAAAATTAAAATTAAACGATGCTTCGCTAGTTTTTGAACCTGAAACATCTCAGGCTTTAGGATTTGGCTTTAGGTGTGGTTTTTTAGGTTTGCTTCATATGGAAATAATAATGAGTAGGATAAAAAGAGAATTTAATATTGATTTAATAGCAACATCACCTTCGGTTATTTATGAAGTTACTTTAACAAATGGTGAGGTTTTAAAAATTGATTCGCCAAATAAAATGCCAGATCGAGCAACTATAGCATCAATTAAAGAACCATTTATTAGAACTAATATTTTTGTTCCTAGTGAATACATTGGAGCAATCATGCAATTATGTCAAGATAAGAGGGGAATCTATGAATCAATGGAATATATAGATTCTACTAGAGTAAATATACATTATAAATTACCGCTATCAGAAATTGTTTATGATTTTTTTGATAAACTAAAAAGTACTACTAAAGGATATGCATCTTTTGATTATGAATATATTGGTAATGTTAGTAGTAATTTAGTTAAAATGGATATTTTACTTAATGGAGAAGTGGTTGATGCATTATCTACTATTGTTCATAAAGATTTTGCCTACAATAGAGGTAAACAAATTGTTGAGAATTTAAAACAGATAATTCCTCGACAAATGTTTCAGGTGCCAATTCAAGCTTGTATTGGTTCTAAAGTTATAGCCCGAGAAAATATATCAGCAATGCGTAAAAACGTTTTAGCAAAATGTTATGGTGGCGATATAACTAGAAAAAGAAAACTCTTAGAAAAACAAAAAGAGGGTAAAAAGAAAATGAAAATGATTGGTAGGGTAGAGATACCTCAAGAAGCCTTTTTAGCAGTTTTAAAAGCTGATAATAACTAATATAGTTGTTATTGGCTTTTTAATTTACAAAAAGATCTTTGGCATTTATAATATTATTAGTAGGTGGTAAGATGAAAAAAGTAATTTTAGTAGATGGAAATAATTTATTATTTCGCAGTTATTATGCAACTGCCTATACAGGAAATATAATGCGAAATTCTAAGGGGTTTCCAACTAATGCATTATATGGCTTTATTTCAATGATTAATAAAATTATAGAAGAAGAAAAACCAGAGTATATTGCTGTGGCCTTTGATATTGGTAAAAATTTTCGTAAAGATAAATACCAAGATTATAAATCAGGAAGAGCTCAAACTCCAGATGATTTAATTAAACAAATGCCTATTGCTCGTCAAATATTAGATAAGATGGGAATTAAACATTTTGAACTTGAACCATATGAGGCAGATGATATTATAGGGACTTTAGCTAAAATGGCTGATTTAGATCCTCTTTTTGATGCGACAATAGTCTCATCAGATAAAGATTTGTTACAATTAATTAATGATGAGGTTGATGTTAAATTATTAAAACAAAAAGGACATATAAGATATAATCTACAAACTTTTAGAAAAGATTATAAAATTGAGCCGATTAATATAATTGACTTAAAAGCTTTAGCAGGAGATTCTTCAGATAATATTCCCGGGGTAAAAGGAATAGGTGAAAAAACGGCATTGACGCTTTTGCAAAAATATCAAACAGTTGAAAATATTTATGATCATATTGATCAGATAAAAGGCAAGTTGCAAGAAAAATTAATAAATGGTAAAGAAAGTGCTTTTTTTAGTAAAGAAATTGCAACAATTTATAGGGATGTTCCTCTTAATATTAAATCTTTAGAAGAAATAAAATATGTTGGTCCTAATGAAAAAGAATTATATGAAATATATAAAAATTTAGAATTTTCTTCCTTTATTAAAAAATTTGATAGGGATGTAACTTTTAAGCCAACAACAGAATATAAAGAAATAGAAAATATAGAACAATTAGATTTAAAAGATGTTGTTTCATTTTATATTGAATGTGATGATGTTAACTATCATACTGCTAATATTTTAGGCATGTCTTTAAGTGATAGTCATAATAATTATTTTGTTAGTCCTTTAAAAATTAAAGAAGTATTTAATTATTTAAATGGAAAAACTTTATATACTTATGATTTAAAAAAGAATGTTGTTTTATTAAATTCTAAAGGAATAACTCTAAATAATTGTGTATTTGATACAATGATTGCTTCATCTTTGTTATATGATAATTTAAAAGAAGATTTAGCTTATTTTATGAGTATTAAACAAATAGAAGTTCCTTATTTTGATGAAATCAAAAAGAAAAAGTTGGATTTGGAGACTATAAAAAAAGAATGTGTATTAAAATCTAGATTTATTTATGATAGTCATGATGAATTAATTCAAAAATTAAAAGTAGAACAAATGGAAAGCTTATTTTTAAATATAGAAATGCCTTTGGTAAGTGTCTTAGCAAAAATGGAAATAGCAGGAGTTAAGGTCAATGCAGATATAATAAATTCGATGAGAAAAGAAGCTGAAGATCAAATAAATAAATTAGCCTTAGAAATATATGATCTAGCTGGAACTAAATTTAATATTGCCTCACCTAAACAGTTAGGAGAAGTATTATTTGAACGTTTAGGATTACCTTTTGGCAAGCTTTCATCTAATGGTTCATATAAAACGGATGTTAAAGTTTTGAACAAATTAATTGATAAACATCCTATAATTCCTAAAATAATGAAATTTAGAAATTTAAATAAACAAATGACTACTTATATTGATGCTTTACCTAATTTTATTATGGAAGATGGTAAAATTCATACAATTTATACGCAAACTTTAGCAAGAACTGGTCGTTTATCATCAATGTTACCTAATTTACAAAATATTCCTACCCGTCATGAAGAAGGAAAAAGAATCAGAAAGGCTTTTTATCCCGAAAATGATTTATTTTTAAGTGCTGATTATTCTCAAATAGAACTTCGTATTTTAGCACATATTTCTAATTCAAAAGAATTACAACAAGCATTTATTAATGGTGCAGATATTCATAGAAAAGTTGCTTCTGATATTTTTGGTGTTAGTGAAGAGAATGTCACTAAGCAAATGCGTTCAACAGCTAAGGCAGTTATCTTTGGAATAGTTTATGGGATAAGTGGCTTTGGCTTATCAGAAAATTTGTCTATTTTACCTAAAGAAGCTAAAAAATTTATTGATAAATATTTAGAGTTATATCCAGGAGTTCAAAAGTATATGGATGATATTGTTAAAGAAGCTCAAAAAGAGGGATGTGTTAGGACTTTATTTAAAAGAAAAAGAAATATTCCTGAACTTTCTTCTAAACAATTTCAAGTTCGAGCTGCTGGTCAAAGAATTGCTCTTAATACGCCAATTCAAGGAACAAGTGCTGATATTATAAAAAAAGCAATGGTAGAAATTGATAAAGAATTTAAACTTCAACATATTAAAAGTAAAATGATTTTACAAGTACATGATGAATTAATTTTTGATATAAGATTAGAAGAAAAAGAACAAATAGAACAAATTGTAAGAGACAAAATGGAAAATGTTATAAAATTATCTGTTCCGCTAAAGGTTAGTATAGATTATGGCAAAAACTGGTATGATACAAAATAATTACTATAAAAAGAATTATATAGCATGAAAGTAGTAGTGGAAGTTGAAACAGTATTAAAAAACAAAATTTAATGATAATAAAAGAAGAGGAAAATGGTGATATTTTGAATAAATATCTTATATTAGTTAATAGGAATCATGAATTTAAAAATCAAAATGATTATGAAATAGTTAAAATTAAAAGTGAGTATGCAAACAACTTATATTTAGAAAAAAAGACTTATGAACAATTTTTAAAATTAAAAAAATTAATTTTATCAAAAGGATATGAAATAGAGGTCGAAAGCGGATATCGTAGTAAAAAACAACAGCAAATATTATGGAATGAAATATTATCTAAAAATGGTTTAAAATATACGCTAAAATATGTTGCGACTCCTAACTTTTCTGAACATCAAACCGGTTTGGCTGTAGACTTTTGTTTAAAAGAAGATAATAAATTTCTTACTGGCTTTCAAATGAGTAATAAAGAAGTTTTGCATTTAGTAGCAACCAATGCCCATAATTTTGGGTTTATTATACGCTATCCTAAAGAAAAAGAAAATATAACAGGTTATGGTTATGAGCCTTGGCATTTAAGGTATGTCGGAACTTCTGTAGCTACTTATATATATCAAAAAAGTATAACGTTAGAAGAGTATTTAAAAATATTATAATATAAAAGTATTAATACTTTATTAAAAATTTTATTAGGAGGTAATTAATGCCAGAGATCGCTGAAGTTGAAACAGTTAGAAATACTTTAAAAAAACAAATATTAAATAGAAAAATAAAAGATGTAAAAATTCTATATCCTAAAATGATTGAATCTAATTTAGATGAATTTATTAAAAATTTAGTTGGCAATGAATTTATTGACATCAAAAGAAGAGGTAAATGGTTAATATTTGAACTTCATGATTTTTATTTGCTTTCTCACTTAAGAATGGAAGGAAAATATTTTTTGAAATCCAGTAAAGATCCTTTAGAAAAACATGAACATGTGGTAATTACTTTTGATGATAACCAAGATTTACGATATCATGATACAAGAAAGTTTGGAAGAATGAATCTTGTAAAAAAAGATGATTTGGAAAAAGTAGAAGCACTAAAAAAACAAGGAGCTGAGCCTAATTCTAAAGAGTTAACCAAAGAATATTTATTTGCCTTGTTAAAATCAAGAAAACTACCTATTAAAAGTTTACTTTTAGATCAAACTATTATTAGTGGTTTAGGTAATATTTATGCTAATGAAGTACTATTTAAAGCAGGAATCAATCCTTTAAAATCAGGATGTAATATAACGTTAGAAGAGTGTCAAAAAATCATAACAGCAACTAATGAAATAATTAAAGAAGCTATTTCAATGGGTGGAACTACCATAAAAAGTTATACTTCCTCACTTGGAGTTACAGGAAGATTTCAACAAAAACTAATGGTTCATAAAAAAGAAAATGATCCCTGCTTAAAATGCCATCAACCAATAAAAAAAATCAAGATTAATGGACGTAGTACTTATTATTGTGAAAACTGTCAAAAATAACTTGTAAAAATAATTATCTTATTTTATAATTAATTATGTTATAAATAATTTGAAAAGAGGTCACATAATATGAAATTTTGTTGTGGAGACGATGACAAAATATATTTTTAATAAAAAACTCAAATGATATTGAGTTTTTTGTTTGTCTAAAAATTGGTGTAAGTAAAAAAATATAATAAAAATTCTAAAGTCGGAGGCCAAGCGGTCTTAGGAAGACAACAATGGGCACCAACTCC
>CAMMOI010000014.1 GCA_946498375.1 uncultured Mycoplasmatota bacterium
CACTTACAGCTTGATCTTTATAATCACTAACTTCACTTTCTTTAATATATCCTTGATCTGCTAGTACTTGAATAGAAATACAAGTTTGATTATTAATGGCTATATTTTCTTTACTTACATATGCCTCGGCTGCGGCTTTAATTGCACTTTCAATACGAGTTTTTTCTTTTGCTTGTTGTTGTTTATTCAAACTAACCATATTTACAGCTATAACAGTCCCTGCTATTGCTAGTAATGCAATTGTTACTATTAATTCTACTAAAGTAAATCCATGCTTATTTCTTTTCACATAACCACACCTTTTGCTTACTCATCATCTATTATCAGTATAAATTTTATAAAATATTTTGTCAATAAAACAATTTTAAAAATAAAGTATACTTATATTTATAAGAAAAAAACTTGTTTTTTAAGCAAGTTTTAATTTATACATTTAAAAGATTTTTTAATTTAGCTATTACTTTCTTCTCTATTCGTGAAATATAAGATTGGGAAATGCCCAATTTTTCTGCAACTTGTTTTTGAGTATATTCTTTAGTATTATTAAGTCCATATCTTAAAATCATAATTTCTCTTTCTCGCTCATCTAGCATATTTAAATGACTGGCTACTAATTGTTTATCAATTTTTTGCTCAAAAGCTTTAGGAACCAAATCTGAATCTGTTCCTAAAATATCTTCTAAATGCAATTCATTACCATCTGCATCGTAATTTAGAGCATCTTCTAAGCTAATTTCACTTTTACGCTTTTTATTTTTTCGCAAAAACATTAGTATTTCATTGGCTACACAACGTGATGCATATGTAGCAAGTTTAATATTTTTATCTATTTTATAAGTATTAATTCCTTTAATTAAACCAATTGAGCCAATACTTACTAAATCCTCTATATCATAACCCGTATTTTCATATTTTTTAGCTAAAAATACTACTAAACGCAAATTATGTTCTATTAATTTATTTCGAGCGTTAATATCGCCTTTTTGTGCTTTTATGATGTATTCTAACTCCTGTTGCTTTTCTAAAGGAGGCGGTAAAATATCGCTACTTCCTATAAAAAAACATTCACTATACTTTAATTTTAAACTAAGTATGAATTCTTTTATTTTTTTAAACATTTATATCAATCCTATTCTATTATTTAATATACAATTAATATTATCCATCTTAAATTCTTCACTAAGTCCAATTAAAATATTATCAATTTTTTTATCATTAATATATACAGAATCAACCTTGATACATTCAACTATTCCTTGATTATTTAAACTCCTATATGGAACATATATAGGACTATGAATTTTAATTAAAGGATCTATTAATTTTTTATCAACTAAAATAACCGGCTTATGGCTTATAGGATCTATTAAATTATTTCCTGTATCTAAATAACCATTTAATATTATTTGTTTTTTATTATTAATAATTTTAACTATATAATAATGCGAATATTCCATTTTTAATATTTTATTTTCTTTTATATAAATATAAATAATTATTGGACTTAAAATAATTATAAATATAAAATTAATTGATAAACCGTTATGAAAAAATATTAATCCCTTATGCTTATATGAAAATTCTAAATTTAAAATATATAAAAAGCCTCCTAAAAAAATACTAATAATATAAAGACTAACAAAATTCTTAAAATAATATCTAATATTCTTATAACCAAAACCAATAAAAAGCATTATTAAACTAATTAGTATCTTAAAACAAAATAATTCTAAACTATTAATTTTTAAAAATAATAAAAAAATACTTAAAGCACCAAATAAACTGGCTAGTACTAATTTATAAAATTTAACTGTTCTTTTAAGTAATATTTTAGTTGCACATAATAATAACAAATCAAATAAAAAATTTATTAAAAAGATAACATCTAAATATATTTTCATATTATTTCACCTTAAATATATTATAGATTTTTAACATCTAAAAACTTGTCATAATATGAAAAAAACTACTAATATTTTTTAGTAGTATTAACTATTAAATAAAAATAGTGGAAGAAAAATATTAATCCAAAAGCAATATAATAACTATATCTTAGTTGTTCAAAGAATATATAAGGAATAAATGATAATACTGCTAAAACATATATTAAAATTATAGGGATTATATTTTCTTTTATATTAATCTTTTGCTTTAATTTTTTATCATATAATTTATTAACATAAAAATACAAATTTATAGTAAAAAATAACATTTGATTTACCATACTTACTTTATAAGTTGTAAATATTATAAATACAATAATTAAAATTAAATTATCGAAACGTAATATTTCTTTTATAGAACGTTCAGGTTTTAATACTTCTTCTTTAATTAATAGAAAAATATACATTAAAAACGGTATGCAACTAGCAGCAGTCAAACAATAATCAATCATTTTTACTTCTCTCCTTTAGAATAGATACAGCCACAATAATTTTGACGATATAAATTATATTGTTTAGATAATTCAATACTTTTTTTATATCCATCTTTTTTTTTAAAATCAGCAACTAAATATTTTATTTGATATTCTTGTTCTAAACTAAGACCTATTTCATTTAATTTAATAGCATTTTTATAAGGACTTATTGATAAAGTAGTTCCAAAATAATCATATTCTAATTTACTAGCTTTTTGAGCAGTATATTCAAGACGTAATTTATAACATTTAAAACATCTTTGGCCTCCTTCTTTAACATCTTCTAACCCCAAGGCCATTTTTTTAAATTTATCATTATCATAATCACAATCCAAAAATTTTATACCGTAATTATTTTTATCATTTAAAAGTTTCAAAAAATTTTTTTGTTCCAATTTGCGTTTTTCATATTCTTCTTTTGGCTCAATATTTGGATTATAATATAATATAGTAATATCAAAAAAGGATATTAATCTTTCTATAACGGACGAAGAACAAGGTGCACAACAAGAATGTAATAATAACTTCGGTTTTATTTTTAAATCTTTTATTTGCTCTAAAACTTTTTCCATTAACTTATTATAATCTACTTGCATATTTACCACCATTACTATTCAAATCTTTTAAAATAAAAATTCTCTTCATTACTACTATCCAAATATAAATAACCTTTTTGATTATCTAAAGTACTATATATTTCTATATAATGATTTAAATTTTTTATATTTAATAAATTAGCGTAAACTATATTACCATCATTCATCTTTAAAATAAAGCGATTATTATCAACTACTTGATCATTATTAATAGAAGGCGAATATTCTATTTCACTTATTAAAGATAAAACTTCATTATCTACTTTAAGTAATGCTTTAGTTAGCTTTTTATAAATATTTTCTGGCACTTCATTAATTAAAGTAGGAACTCCTAAATAATTGTTAGAATCATCTAGTTCTACTCCTTCTTCAACAATTAATTTTTGTTTATTATTGTCCCAAAAAAGTATTTTATATTCATCTATAGTTATAGTTAATTTACCAAATATATTTATTCTAATCTTAGCATCTTTAACTAAAGGAATGCTTTTTATTTTAGCTGTTGTATTGTTTTTTAATACTTCAAATATTGATGGATAATCCTGAATTTCAGCAACTTTAATAATATCATTATCAGATAATAAATTACTACCTTTAATGTAAATGTTTTTAATAGGCATTCTAAAGATTGAATATATAAAATAACCTATAAAATACAAAATTAATAAAAGAATAAATAATCTTTTAAAACTTAGCTTTTTGACTTTTACTTTTTTTGTTGCTGCCATTATCCTCAACCCTTTTTATATTATTTCTTTTATTTTTTTATATATTTTTTCACTAGCTTTAGTAACTGCCATTTTTTTCATATTATCTTGCATTATTTTAATTCTTGTTTCTGATTTAATTAATTCATTAATTTTTACTCTAATACTTTCACTATTTAAATCTTTTTCTTCTATCATATCTCCAGCATTAGCATTTTTGATCGATAAAGCATTATAATACTGATGATTATTAGCAACATAAGGACTAGGAATATAAATAGCTGGAATTCCTAAAGTTAATAATTCACTTATAGTTGATGCTCCTGCTCTTGTAACTACTAAATCAGCAGAAGATAATAATGCTGACAAATTATCATAAAAAGGTAATACTTTTACTTTTTTAGGAAAAGTTGTATCTTTAACAAACAAATCATATAAGTTTTGACCTGTAATATATAATACTTCATAGTCTTCATCAAAATTAACTAAATAATCTTTCAATTTATTATTTATTGCTGAACTACCTAATGAGCCGGATACAAAAATAACCAATTTTTTATCTTTAGAAAAACCTAATGTTGTCTTATCAATTTTAGCTATTTCTAAAGCGTTTTCTCCACAAGGATTTCCACTATAAAAAGCATTAGATGTTTTAAAATATTTTAAACTATCTTCAAAAGATACGCCAATTAGTGAACAACGCTTGGCTAAAGCTAAATTAGATTTTCCTGGTATTGAATTTTGTTCATGAATAAAAGTTTTAATATTTAATTCCTGCGCCGTACTAATAACTGGATAAGTTACATACCCACCTGTACCTATTACAATATCTGGTTTAAATTCTTGCATTATTTTCTTACATTTTTTCTTGGCTTTTATAATTAAAAAAATATTTTTTAAATCCCGAATAATATTTTTTTTACTAAAGCCATATATTTCTAAAGCAATATATTTTATATTATTTTTAGGAATAATATCTTTCTCCATACGATTATGAGTGCCAATATAAATGACTTCTAAATTATTTTCTAACTCTTTAAATTTATTAATAATAGCCAAAGCAGGATAAATGTGTCCACCTGTCCCTCCAGCACTAACAATCATTTTCAATTTAATCACCTTATTTAATTATACTATAGATTAAGGTTTTTAGCATTAAATTAACATAATTTGTTTTTAAGAAAAAAACACTAGTGTCAAATTGTATCAATTATCTCTAGTGTTTAATAAGCTATTTTTGTTCTCATCATAATTTTATATAAGGCCTTTATATTTTCTTTTTTATTATGATTCATATTTATAAAATTAATATGTAATTGATAACCGCTATCAAAACTAAATAAAAGTTCAACTTTACCTGGTTTAAAATTAATAGCACTAGTTGATATGGAACTATAAGGGATCATATGAATTTTTTTATAATATACAGCCATGGCATCTCTATCAAATAAAATCATTTTTTTATCAGTAAAAACTACATAATCTTTATTATTTTTATAAGCCATCACAATTTTTTCTATATCTTCAACATATTCTTTTGCATAAAATGGCAAATCTTCTTCTTTTACTTCTGTTTTAAAATCAAAATATTTTGATAATTCTTTAAATTTAATATAAGCCATAAAATCACTACTTCCTAAATTCATTTTACAAAAAAAAAGAAATCATTGCAATTCCTTTTTTAATGGTTGTAAAATATTTAGTGTGTGTAAGTGGTTTACATACACTTTTGTTTTTTCCAAAATAAAAGGAACATGTTTACCATTTCCTGTTACATTATAATTAACCAAAATATAAGAAAGAAGTGATAACTTGTTCCATTTAAATTATATGTCAAATATCTTAGGTTTAAAAGATGATAATATCTTTTTTAAAGAAAATTTTTACAAAGAAGAGAAAATCAAAGGTATTACTCATAAGATTTTTGAAGGATATCTTTCATATAAACCGGAGATTTGTCCTAAATGTGGTGTTGTTTTTGATAAATTATTTGAAAAGCATGGCTTTATTACCTCTAATATTAAAGTCTTAGATGTATCTGGTTATAAAACAATTCTTCGCCTTCATAAGCAAAGATATCTTTGCAAGCATTGCAATAGAGCCTTTACTTTAAAAACTAATATTGTTAATTATGGCTATTTTATTTCTAACAATACTAAATATTCTATCGCTAAATCTTTAGCTTCTAAAATTAGTGAAAAAGATATTGCTATTAATCACAATGTTTCTCCCAATACCGTTGAAAGAATTATGGATTCTTATTACGATTTAGAGAAAATTCATAAATCTTATCTTCCTCAAGTTTTATCCTTTGATGAATTTAAATCTGTTAAATCTGCTGATGGGGCTATGAGTTTTCATTTATGTAATGGTAAAACTGGTAAGATTATTGATATTGTGGAAGATCGTAGATTAGATAGTTTAATTAAATATTTCTCTAGATATTCTCATAAAGTCAGAGCTAATGTTAAAGTTATTACAATTGATATGTATTCTCCTTATGTTTCTTTAATTAAAAAGATGTTTCCTAATGCTTCTATTGTTATTGATAAATTTCATTTGATTCAATTAGTTTCTAGATCCTTAAATAAAACTAGAATTAAGCTTATGAAGTATGACAAAGACAATTATAATAAACTAAAAAGATACTGGAGATTACTTTTAAAATCTAAAAACGATATCGATTACTCTATGTGGAAACGTTTTACGTGTTTTTCTAACCTCACTACATAATCTGATGTTTTAAATTATTTACTTATTCTTTCTGATGAATTAAAAAACACTTATAATGTTTATCAAAAATTACTTGAAGCTTTCCAAAATGATAATTTTGATTTATTTAACGATACTATTAATCAAAAATATACTAATATTTCTGATTATATGCTTACCTCAATTAAGACTTTAAAAGAATTTTCTCCTTACATCAAAAACTCTTTTAAATTTCATTTCAATAATGGTTTTATTGAAGGTAACAATAACTTTATTAAAGTCATTAAGCGTATAGCTTTCGGATTTAGATCTTTCAGAAGATTTAAAGCCAGGATTATGATTTGTAAAGGTTTATTTTTCATTAAAAAAGAAGTAGCTATTTAAGCTACCTCTTATGATAATTATCTTGTGCTACACACACTATTTGACAATTAACCTTTTTAATTTACTCTTATTGAAATATTGTTACGGAAAGTTTTATTTCCAGCATCATCAACTAAACAAACACTAACGCCATCGTAATTACCAGGTACAGGATATTCTCCTTTATAAGTTCCAGTAATTCTACCCATTGTAGAACCATTAGCTATTAACTGTTCACAACTTTGATAATCATGTCCTAAATCATAATATAGAGTAAAGGCACCACTATTATCACTCATTTCATAAGGAATAACACCTGTATAAGTTTCATTACTTTCCAAATCACCAATAGATGGTAATTCTTTATCTATATTATTTATTTTTACCTCAACAGTATTTTGATTACCAGCTTTATCTTCAATAGTTACAGTTTGAATATTATTTTCAGGATATGATTTTTTAAATACAAGTCCATATCCATCTTCTGGATTCCAAGTACCAGCATTTAATATTTTAACTTCTTCTGAAGCAGTTAATGTTGCAACAACAGAATGATTAGTAGGATCAACTGTATTATAAGTTATAGTAGCAGTTGGAGCAGTTTTATCAATTATTACCTTACCATTAGCATCATTATTTGACAAATCATTTAATGGATTACCAGCTTTATCATAGATATTAGATATAGTAAATTGAATTTCGCCCTCTTCCATATCATCTGTAACTTCATAAACTACAGCATATTGATATAGATTGTCCCCAACTTTACGACCATCAGGTTGATTTACTTTATATTCTTTTCCATTAACTGTAAATGTTGGATCTTCTTTTAATTCTTCGTTTACATTTAAATAAATTCCAAAATAATCACCAACTTTTGCAACAGTGTTATTAGCATTAGAAGAATTAACTCTTAATTCAACTAAAGCAACTGGAATAGTATCAATTGTAAATGTAATTTCTGATTTATGTCCATATCTATCTACTGCAGATACAGTATGAGTTCCATCACCTTTGACAGTTAAAGTAGTAACTCTACCTTGTTTTTCACCATCAAGATAAGTTTGCTGTAACTCGATATCAGAAATATTAACAACTACGTCATGATTATAATAATTATTTGATGTTGCATTTTCTATTGTAATAACTGGTGCTTCATCATCAATGGTTAAATTCCACACATTACTTTGATTACCAGCTTTATCATAAGGAATTATTTTATAAAAACCTTCTTGTGTTAGCTTATGACCATTCTCTACTTGATAAGTCTCTCCTGTTGTTTTATTAGTAACTTCTATTCTATCTAAGTTATCTTCTTTTACATTAATAGTAACATCTGATTCCATTGTTTGCTCTGCATCTTTAAATACAGGTGCAGTAGTATCTAAATATACAATATGACTATTAGTAGGTTTAACAACATCATCTGTCTTATTACCTGCTAAATCTTTAATGTTAGTTACTAACATCGTGATTTCTCCATCACTCATCTTAGTATCTTTATTAATTGTATATCTGATTGAATAAGTATATTCTCCAGCGTCATTAGGACCTGTTGCAATAACTTCTTCTGCTTTATATTCGTTACCATCATTTATTAAAGTAAATGTAGGTAATTCTTTTAATTTCTCACTAAATCTAACATAAGAGTAAATTGTATCTCCTATTTTAGCATAGAAATATTGTTGTTCATTAACATCTCCATCTACTAAAATATTAGCAGCTTTAACTTTTGCAGGAGTATTATCAATTGTAAAGGTAATAGTTGATTCATTATTATTTCTATCAACTGCTTTAATTGTATAAGTTCCTTCTTCAGCATATTTCTTTTCAAATGTTAATTTTGTATTTTTAAAATTATCTTTATAAGTTTCAAGTACTTCTTCAGTACCATCTTCTTTTACTAAAGATACTTTCTTTAAACTACCATCACTGATATTTAAAGTTACTTCTTGATAAGTACCGTTGTTTTCAACTGATACTTCTTTACCGCCATTGATAGCAATAGAGTTACTAATTGAAGGCGCAACATTATCTAAATAAATACTACAATTATCACTAGATACATTACCTGCTTTATCATAAGCTCTAATCTTATAACGAACATTATCTCCTTCTTTATCTAAAGTAAATGTGTTACTTTCGATAATTTCAGTTCCACGTCCATCATAATATTGTACTGTCATATATGCAAAATTATCATCTGTAGCTTCAACAGTATATCCTGATGTAATAAATCCATTATTGAAGTTTAATACTGGAATTGTATTATCAACTATTATATTACCATTTTGAGCACCTATTTTTGTATCAGTAGCAGTTAATGTTTTACCAATATTACCTGCTGCATCAGCATATCCATAAATCTCAAAGCTTAATTTCCCATCTGTTTCGTTAACTTTGTATACTTTTGAGTAAATATAATATTTTTCACCATCATCAGTTTCTTTTTCTACAGGATTACCATATTGAAAAACATCTTTACCATTAACTTTTACATATGGACTAACAGCTAATTTTTCATTAAAGTGAACATTTATATAAACCTTATCACCATTAGTAACATACCAGGCATTATTATGTTGTTCACCACCATAAATACCTAAAGATCTATAAACTGGTGCTGTTCTATCATAAGTAATATTTGTTTCAACAGAAGCTTCTGTTACTTTATTACCTGGATTACCTGCTAAATCAGTATATCCAGTAATTGTAAAAGCTACTTTTCCTTCTTTTAATTCACTTTCGTCTTCTTTTATTGTTATATCTGCACTATATAGGTCATTTCCTTTTCCATCACCTACATTTTCAAATGTTGCAGTATAGTTTCCAATAGTAAGTACTGGTGCAGTAGCTAACTTCTCGCTAAATGTTACTCTTACTCTAACAGTCTCACCATTTTTAATATATTCACTATTAGGATTACTATTATTTATAATTTGTACTTTAGTTGCACTAGGTACTGTTTTATCATAAACAGCTACTCTACTATTACTTGTAGGTGTTTGATTAAGTACTACTTCATCAGTAGATTCATTGCCTGCCATATCAACTACATTAGATAAAACAATTTCTAATCTACCTTGACTTAATTTAGCCTCTTCAGTAATATTAACAGTTCCTTCATAAATATATTTACCTTCATTATTTAAGAACTTTTCATTTAAAGTCATTGGAACTTCCATTCCTCCAACTTTAACTGTAGGAGCAGTTTTTAATTCTTCACTAAATTGCATTCTGAATACAAAACTATCTCCATTTTTAACATAATAGACTTTTTCTTTATCTATCTCATAATATTGTTTACCAGATTTATCAAAATCTAATGTTGAATATACTCTAGTAGCAGGAGTCTTATCAATTGTAAAGGTAATAGTTGATTCATTATTATTTCTATCAATAGCTTTTATTGTATAAGTTCCCTCATCAGTATAAGTTTTTTCAAAAGTCACTTTCTTATTTGTATAATTATCTTCAAATTCTTGTAATACTTCCTCTTTATTATCATCTTTAACAAGAATGACCTTTTTCAAACTACCATCACTGATATTTAGAGTTACTTCTTGATATGTTCCATTATTTTCTAAAGAAACATCTTTTTTATTACTTATTGCACTACCATCAATAACAGGATTAACATTATCTAAATAAATATCACGATATTCAGAAACATTTCCTGCTTTATCATATACTTTTATATTATAGCGAACGTTATCGCCTTCATTATCTAAAGTAAATGTTGTATCCTCAATAGTTTGCATTTCTCGTCCATCATAATATTGAACAGTCATGTAATCGAAATTATCATCACTAGCTTCAACAGTATAATTTGATGTTATAAATCCATTATTAAAATTTAATACCGGAATAGTATTGTCTAAGATTAATTTTGGATATTTAGAATTTAATATTTTTTCATCTACATTATTACTTAGAATATCTTCTCCTGTATTACCAGCTAAATCAGTATATCCTGTTAATGTAAATGTAACTAATCCATCTTCCAAATTAGCTTGGGCAATATCAAATTGAGCAATATATTCGTATCCTGATCCTTGTGATCTACTAAACTTAGCTGTTTTATCGCCCATTTTTACAACAAATGAACCATCTTCTACATTTAATTCTTCATTAAATCTAGCTAAAATACGAATATTTTCGCCATTTTTAATATATTGTGTTTCACCTTTAGTGTTATTAATTATTGCTAAACTAGTTAATTCAGCTGCTGTTGAATCAACTGTAAATGTTATTGTAATGCTATTATAAGCGGCATCAACAACAGTTAATTCATAAACACCATCTTCAGTTACTTCATAATTATTATCAATTGTGATTGCCTCGCTACCCTCTTTTTGTAAAGTAGCAACATAATTGTTTTCATCTTCGATTGATATTACTGCTTGTTTTAATACTGCTCCGTCATCAATATTAATCTTAGCAGCTTCATTATCATCTAAAATGGTAGCTAATGTAGCTAATGTAGTTTCTAACTCATCTTTTAGAGTAGCATTTGAAAGTGATGCAACTTTATTAATTATATCATTATCTTGTCTATAATCTCTTGCATCATTTAATTGAGTTAAATTTTCAGAATCGTCAACTTTTTGCTGTAAAGTTTGAACTAACTGTCTAACATCAATTGCATCTTTTACTACATCTAGACGATCATTTAGTTGATTTTTTAAATTATTATCAGTTACTTTATCAACTAATTCTAATGCATCATCATATGCATCTGTAGTAAGCTCTTGTTCAGCTTTTTCTACAGCTTCTAAAGCTAAATCATATGAGTTATCTTCCTCTGGATCAGTTGTAGTATTACCACTATTACTAGATCCACCATTATTAGAAGAACTTCCGTTGTTAACATTAACATTTGTTACTCTACTAGCATTTGTTCTACTAGTATTTCCATTACCATCTTCTGCCTCTGCCAAAACATCGCCGTCATTTGTATTGTCATTGTCAATAGTAGCCTCATCATCGCTATTAGTCTCTTCATCTTTTGAATCTCTATCAGTTGTTTTAGTATCGCTATCTAATTTTATGTCAGTATCATCCTCAGATGGGTTTGCGAAGGTAAATACCATAAGACCCATAAAAACGAAAAGAATAATTGCAACAACAAACTTTTTCTTTCCTTCCATATAAACTTAACCTCCCTAACAATTAATACAATATTCAAACCCGAAATACGACGAAAATATTTGAATTTGAACTCACTATTATTATAAGATTAAGTAGTAAATTTGTCTACAAAAAAATAAATTTTTGCATACTTTTTTAGCAAAAATTTATTTCTTAAAATTTCTATTTTACAATCTTGATTTCATTAAGTGGCCAAATCTTTATTCTTACCTTTCCCAAAATATTTTTCTTAGGAATTAATCCTACCTTTTCATCACGACTATCTAAAGAATCTTCTCTATTATCCCCAAGTACTAAATACATATCCTCAGGAATAGTTGTATATCCTATATCAGATAATTTAAAATCATTGGTAATTGTATCATCAGCTAAGTAATCTTCACTAACAATTTCATCATTTACATATAACTGATTATCTTTAAATTCTATTTTATCTCCAGGCATACCAACTATTCTTTTTATTAAATATTTAGAATCAGCATAATATAAAGCTACAATGTCATTTCTTTTTATATCTATAAAACGATAACTTATTTTATCTAAAAAAACAACATCGCCACTATTTAAAGTCGGAGACATAGATGGACCTACTACTTGTTGTAAAGTAATAATATAGATTACAAGAAATAATACAAATACAATAATAAAAAGGTATTTAAATGTATCTTTAAAAAACTCCTTAATTCCTAACCAATCCATATTATCCTACTTTCCTAATTTATGATCCTGATCTAAATTTTTATACTGTATATCTAAATCAACTATTGAATTACATATTTCATAAAAGTAAAAACTAACTAATCCCTCATAATTTCCTTTCATAGCTTCTAATAATAGTTCTTTATACTTATCTTTTTTATCGGCTTGAATTGTTACAGGTGGAAGATTTTTTCTTTTTAACATAAGATTTAATAACGCCCTAAAAGTTCTCTTATTACCATCTGTAAAAGGCTGAGCTTTTATTAAATTAGTAATAATGATAATACATTCTTCTATATATTCAAATACATTTTTTTCATCTAATTGAGCCATTAAAGGATTAGTACTTGTTATAAAGCCATTAAAGTACTTTAACATCATGAGGCATTACTTCTATATCAGTATCATATAGTACTACCGACTCATCTCGTAATTGACCACCAAATTCTTTACCAACACAATAAGAATATAATTTTTAATGAATACACATTGAATCTACAAAAATATTAAATGTTCTTTTAGAAAAGTCATAATCTCTTATAAAATCGTATACATCACCTAAACCTTTTTGAACGGCAATTTGAGTATTATCCTCTAATCGGCTTTCATTAAATATATATTTTTGTTTATAGTCTTGAATAATAATTTCAAAATTTCTTTTTGTAATATAATAGTAATAAAGGCCAATTATATTTTGAGGAATTAATGCTGAATAATCATACAATTTATACTTATCTACTCTTTCTTTATACTCAGAAAATAGACTATTAATAAAATTAATAGCTTGATCTTCCTCTAAATTAAAATTTTCAAAATCTTTTGCTAATTCTTCATGAATATTTGTATTTCTCATAATCTCTCCATGTAAAAAGGATTTTTAAAAATCCCTATTTCTTAAAAATGGTGGTATATCTATTTCTGAATCAATATCATTTTCTTCTTCTACTACTTGTTTTCGGCTTGGTTGAACAGAAGATTGATATGAATATTCTCCTCCAGAGGTAGCATCATCATCAAATCCAGTTGCAATAACTGTTACAATGACCTCATCGTTAAGATTTTCATTAATTACTGCTCCAAATATTGTATTAATATCAGTATTAGCAGCAGTTCTAACTACCTCAGCTGCATCTTCAGCCTCAAATAAAGTTAATGAATTACCTCCAGTAATATTAATAATAGCATCTGTTGCTCCTGAAATACTTGCCTCAAGTAGTGGACTAGATACAGCTTGTTTAGCAGCTTCTATAGCTCTATTTTCGCCTATTCCCATACCTATACCAATTAAAGCATTACCTCTATTTTCCATAACCGCTTTAACATCAGCAAAATCTAGGTTTACTAATCCTGAAACAGCAATTAAATCTGAAATTGATTGTACCCCTCGGCGTAAAACGTTATCTACTTCTTTAAATGCCTCTACCATAGGAGTAGTCTTATCAATAATATCTCTTAATCGATCATTAGGTATTACAATTAACGTATCAACGTTCTTACGAAGTTCTTCTATTCCAACTAAAGCTTGTTCTGTACGCTTTTTTCCTTCAAATCTAAAAGGCTTAGTTACAATGCCTACAGTTAAAGCTCCTAGACTTTGAGCTATTTGAGCGATAACTGGACCAGCACCAGTTCCAGTTCCTCCACCCATACCACAAGCTACAAATACCATATCTGCGCCTCTTAAAGCTTCTTCTATTTCACTACGACTTTCCTCTGCAGCCTGACGCCCAATTTCAGGATTTGCACCTGCACCTAAGCCATCAGTAATACTTGCACCAATTTGTAATTTTGTTTCAGCTTTTGAAGCATTTAAAACTTGAATATCAGTATTAGCTACTATAAACTCAACATTCTCTACACCAGATTCAATCATTCTATTAACAGCATTGTTACCTCCGCCGCCTACACCGATTACTTTTATTTTTGCTATTTGATCATATTGACTATACATTATAACTCTCTCCCTTAATTATCAAAAAAATATCCAAACAATTTTCCTAAAACCGAATTTTCAGATACATTTACTCGCCTTTCATATGAGCCTAATTCTTCTTGCTCTTCTATATTAAAAATGGAAAACTCTTTGTTCCTAAAAGCCATTTTATTATTAAAATATTTAATCATTCCCACGCAAGATGAGAATTTATTATTTCTTACCCCAATCTCAGAAATATGAGTAACTGTTGCATTTTTAGAAAATACACTTTCTAAAATGAGATTGAAGTCAACACTTTCAGTTACTCCACCACTAAGTATTATATAACTAATTTCTTTTTTTGTTAAGTGGTTAATTTCTTTTTTTACCATGCTTAATATTTCAGCTAGTCTACTCATAACGATTTGACTAAGCTCATATTGATTAACTGTAATTTCTTGACCTAGTGTATTTATAACTTTTTCAGTTTCATTTGCTTGAGCAAGTCTTTTATGGGCTAAAGCTAATTTTTCTTTTAATATTTTAGATTCATGTTTAGGTATTTTATATATAAAAGAAATATCATTATCAATATTATGACCACCTATATTAAAGACTTTCATGTTAGTTAAAATCCCTTGATTGAATATAGATATAGTTGTTAAGTCATATCCTATGTTTACTATAGCTCCAATTTTATTATCTAAATTTTGATAATCATTAGCATAATAATCTCCAATTACCCCAAAAGTAATATCTACTACTTCAATACCCAGTTTTTCAATACATCCTAACAAAGTATAAACCTCCTGTTTTGGAACAGTAGCAATTAAGGCTTTAGCTAATAACTTATTACCTATAACATTTTTAGGATCTTTAAGTTTCTTCTCCTCATCAACCAAAAAATAAATTGGCATGATTGAAACGAGTTCTTCTGATGTTTTTACTTTATTATAAACGCATCCTTGCAAGGCTCGCGCAATGTCATTACCACCAATTACATGATCAATGTTTGTAATCGTTGTCATACCTTCGGTAATATTAAAATTAACATTATTTGCTGGTACATTAACAATCGTTTTTTTTATACTTAGGCCAATTGTTTCTTCTATTTTTGCAATTCCTTTCTTTAAGCACTCAATAAATTTTTCTTTATCAACAACTAGACCTCTTTTTATTCCTTTACTTGGAGTATCAGATACAGCTAAGACATTCAATTTATTTTTTATCATTTCTCCAACGACAATTTTAATACTAGAGCTACCAATATCAATACTTGAAATTATCTTTCTCATCCTGACCTCCTCGTATTATTAACTTAATTATACATAATTAATAGAATTATGTCAAAAAATATCAATATTTTTCTTTATCAAATTAAACTAAATAAGCCTTTTACTTAATTTTTAATTATTTGATTTTTTAAATAACAAATAAAACACTTAAAAATAAACTAGTTAAAAACTAGAATAATTTTAATCATTAACAATAATTTTTAAAAAATTTATCAATTGAAGACATTGGTTGGAATTTCTTAATTATTTTTTTATCAATTTTATCTAAATCATTATGATAACCAAAAGAAAGTGTATCAATAACATTTTTAATAATCTCTTGTCTAAATTCCCAATCATTAAAAAACAAAATTTTAGAATCTTCTAAAGAATTATTTTCAATAAATTCTCTAAATACATCTTCATCACCAAAAATAAAAGAAGCTTTATAAAAATCATAAATACTTAAATAAATAGTATAATTTTTAAACCATATTTCTCTTTTATAATTATCGTTATATAAATTAGTAAATAAATCTTTATCAAACCTAGATATGCTAATATTACTGCTTAAATAATGAGCAATAAAAGTTACTCCATCATTTAGAGAATAACCTTTATTCAACAAATTATTAATTATATACAATAAATTATGTCTCATCTGATCATTAATATTTAAAACATTAATCTGTGGAACTAAAGTATAATCATAATCACATATCAATTCATAACAATAATCTCCCAAAAGAATATCATTTAAAGCATTATTGTTAAAAAATTCTTGGCTTAAATCTTCAAGAGAATAATTTTCAAATATTGTCGTAAGTTCATAAAAATCCTTACCTTCTAACTCATCATTATGAGAAATAAAATTATCAATTAAATCACTAACAATATCTTCTTTTTCTTTCAAAGTAAAATTACTTTCATCTTTTAGAGCATTAAATATAATATTAATTAATAAAGACATATTTTCTAAAGTGATATAAAAGACTTCAAAAGTTTTATTTTCATTATCTGGATTTATCTTTATTATTAAATTATCCTCTTTAATAATCTTTTTTTCTAAGTCTTCTGATTTTATAACTTGTTTTTGCATAAATCTTTCAGCTTCTTTAAAGATTAAATAATTTAATTTTTCTAAAGCATTCATAATATCACATCCATTTGCTTGCTATTATATACTTTCTTAATATTTTTCGCAAGAAAACAAAAAAATACATATTAAACAAAATTAATATGTATTTATACATGTTTTATATTAGTATAAGTAGCTAATTCATAATTAGTAGTAACAATATCTTCCATGCTCAAGTCGTGAATATTTTTATGAGAGGTTATTCTTGCAAATGTTTTAAGCTCATCATTAATTACATTAAAATAATTTTCTAATCTTTGAGCACTTTTTTCAATATTAAATCTTTTACGCAATTCTTTATCTTGAGTAGCTATACCAACAGGACATTTTCCTGTATTACAAATTTTATATTGTTGACACCCAATTGCCACCATGGCTGCTGTTGCTATTGCTATAGCATCTGCACCCAGGGCAAGAGCTTTTGCAAAATCTCCTGATGTTCTAAGACCTCCTGTTATGATTAATGAAATGTCTTCATTATGTTCATCTAAATATTTTCTAGCTCTATATAGTGCATATATTGTTGGTACACTAGTAGAATCTTTAATAATTTTAGGACTGGCTGCTGTTGCTCCACCTCGACCATCTATTGTAATAAAATCTGGCTTAGCAAAACAGGCAAATTCTAAATCTTTTTCAATATTTCCAGCAGCTAATTTTATTCCTATTGGTCGACCATTAGCTTTGTGTTTTAAAGTATCCACTAATCTTTTTAAATCATCTTTCGTGTTAATATCTTCAAATTTTGCTGGGCTGATTATATCTTGACCAAGTGGTTTATTTCTAACCTTAGCAATTTCTTCTGTAACCTTTTCTTTAGGCAAATGTCCACCCATACCTGGTTTAGTTGCTTGGCCAATTTTTATTTCAATAGCACTGACTTTTTTTAAATTTTCATCAGTTATACTATATTTATTAGGTACATACTCTAATATATATTGATAAGAATTTTCTAATTCCTCACTTAATATACCGCCTTCTCCACTACAAGTGGCAGTTTTAACTTTTTTGGCACCTTTAGCTAAAGCTATTTTAGCCTCTTTAGATAAAGCCCCAAAAGACATATGAGAGACAAATATCGGAGTTTCTAAAACCATCGGCTTTTTAGCATTCTTGCCAATAACTGTTTTTAAATTTATATCTTCATGTTCCATAATTGGCATCTTATTTAATTGGGAGCCGATAATTAAAATATCATCCCAACTAATTATCGGCAACTCTGTTTTCATAGCCGAAATAATGCTTTGACCACTAATAGCCATAGAATGAATATCAGCTAACTTACCCTTATTATCTATAGAATTATTTTGAAACTCTTTTAAATAGCTATTTAAGTTAAATTTCTCATTACTATCTTTGCTCAAATTTTTAGAATCAGTATCATCAACTTCTTCTTTTACTAAAACAAACATGTTCTTAGGTGCCGAACACATCGGACAAGTCCAATCATCAGGTAAATCTGCAAATTTTATTGTTTCTACTTCTTCATCATAAATATAGCCACATAGTTGGCATTTATATTTTGCCATTTATTACTTCCAATCTAATATTAATAGTTTTCTGCTTTAATCTCAAAGAAAGCCTTTGGATGAGCACAAACAGGACATACCTCAGGAGCACTTTTACCAATTACGATATGACCACAGTTACGACATTTCCAAATTCTATCGCCATCACGAGAGAATACTAAACCACCCTCTACATTTTCAATTAATTTACGATATCTTTCTTCATGTTCTTTTTCAATTTTACCTACAGCTTCAAATAAATAGGCAATACGATCAAAACCTTCTTCTTTAGCAATTTTGGCAAATTCATCATACATGTCAGTCCATTCATAATTTTCTCCATCTGCTGCATCATTTAAGTTATCTAAAGTAGTAGGAATATCACCACCATGAAGCTCCTTAAACCACATTTTAGCATGTTCTTTTTCATTGTTTGCAGTCTCTTCAAAAATAGCAGCTATTTGCTCATATCCTTCCTTTTTAGCCTTTGATGCATAATAAGTATACTTATTACGAGCTTGACTTTCACCAGCAAATGCCGCCATTAAGTTAGCTTCTGTTTTGCTTCCCTTTAATTCCATTTTTCTTTCCTCCTTCTAAACAATCATTACATAATCCAGAAAATGTTATATCGATGTGTTCTATTTGAAAATATTTTAATTCTTCTTTTTCATATATACATTTAGAATTAAAAACATCTATTATTACACCACAGTTACTACAAATAAAATGCTGATGATCATAATTAAGACTATCAAAATGATCAGTACCTTCTTTAGTCGTAATCCTTTTTATCTGTCTAGCAGCACATAAGTCTTTCAAATTTCGATAAACAGTGCCTAGACTTATACTAGGAATTGCTTTTTTTGCCTGATTATATATTTCATAAGCTGTTAAATGACTTTTACTACTAGTAACTATTTCATATACTAATTTTTTTTGTTTAGTATTTCTCATTAGCATCTCCTTATTAGTAATGATTACTATTAAAGTATATAACTTTATCTATAAAAATGCAATATTTATAATTACTTTTTTATATAAAAAAACTATTAATATTATTTAATAACATTAATAGCTTTTTAATTATTTTAAAGCATCTATTAAATCAGTTTTCTTCATTGAAGAATAACCTTTTATTCCTTTTTTCTTTGCTTCTTCTTTTAATTGTGCTAAAGTCATTTTTGAATAATCTTGTTCTTTTTCTTCCTTTACTTCTACTTCAGTAGTTTTTGAAGCAGTATCACTTTTTTCTTTAACTTCCTTTTTTGGGGAATTTAAAGCGTCTTTTGCAATATCAACTAAATTAGAGAAAGCTTCTTTATTATCAATAGCAAGCTCAGCTAACATTTTTCTATTAACAACTACTCCAGCAATATTTAATCCATTAATGAATTTAGAATAACTGATTTGATTTTCTCTACATGCTGCATTTATACGTGTAATCCATAACTTTCTAAAATTACGTTTATTTTGTTTACGATCACGATAAGCATATGCTCCACTATGGAATAATTGTTCTTGAGCTGTTTTATATAATCTATGTTTACTTCCAAAATATCCCTTTGCTTGTTTTAAAACTTTTCTTCTTCTTGTTTTTGAAACAGTTCCACCTTTAACTCTTGTCATACTAAATCACCCCTAACTAGATAACAGATTTTAATCTGTTATAGTCTCCTTTACTTAATGTTCCTTTATTTCTTCTTTGTCTAACTGCCTTAGCTGAATCCTTAGCAGTCATATGATTACCATTTGATTTTTTATATGTAATAGGTCCACCATTTCTTACTTTTAAAACTTTTTTAGTGGCATGATGAGTTTTTTGTTTTGGTCCTTTTGCCATATTTAAAACTTCCTTCCTTATTATTTTTTAGGTGCAAGTAGCATAAACATATTTCTACCTTCTTGCTTAGGACTTTGCTCTATATCTGCATAGTCAGCTAAACTTTCAGCAAATTTTAATAGCATTTCTTTACCAAGTTCCGGATGCGCCATCTGTCTTCCTTTAAAACGCAAACTAGCTTTTATTTTATGTCCTTTTTGTAAGTAGTTTATAGCATTTTTTTTGCGTGTTTCAAAATCATGAATATCTGTTGCAATTGTAAAACGATATTCCTTAATTTCTTTATTACTTTCTCTTTGTTTTTTTTGTTGCTCTTTTACCTTCTTTTGTCTTTCATAGCGATATTTGTTATAATCCATTATTTTACCAACTGCTTTATTAGGATTATCGCTCATTAATACCAAATCTAAGCCAGCATAATTTGCTATTGTTAATGCATCCTGTAATTTTTTAATACCCATTTGCTCTCCCTTAGGTCCAATTACCATTAGTTCAGCAACTTTAATATTTTCATTAATTGGTAAATCATGATTTTTGTTGTTTGCTATTTTAACACACCTCCACATTTAAAAAGCAGATACTATGTATCCACCTAAAAAAACTATCAGTATTAGTAACTATTAGCCTCTTACCCATCACTACTTTAAGCAATCAGGTGGATGTGGATACATCTCTTTCTTTTTCAACAAAAATATTTTATACCTTTATTTTATGTTTGTCAACTACTTTTATACCATTTTTTAAAGCCACGTCTTTTACTGGTTTATAAGAAAACCTATAATTTGGTAAAACACCATATTTTTTTATAGCCTCTAAATGTTTTTTAGTAGGATATCCCTTATGAGAGGCAAATCCGTATTCAGGATATTGCAAATCAAGCTCATACATCATCTCATCTCGAATTACTTTAGCAATAACACTAGCTGCGCTAATGCTTAAAGATAGTGCATCACCATGGATTATGGACATAGAGGGAATATCAAGATGAAGAGGCATAGCATCAGTTAAAATGTATTCTGGTTTAACTTTAAGATTATTTATGGCTTTAATCATAGCTTGTCTTGATGCTTCATATATATTAATCTGGTCAATGACTTTTGAAGAAACTATGCCAATACCTACTGCAATTGCATCATTCATTATTATCTTATAAAACTTATTTCGCTTTTTTTCACTTAATTTTTTAGAATCAGTTAATCCTTCTAATGCGTAGTTTTCCGGTAATATTACAGCAGCTGCTACTACTGGCCCAACTAAAGGACCTCGACCTACTTCATCAGTTCCAGCAATTAATTTTATTCCCTTACTATATAATTCTTTTTCATATTTTAGTAAATCTTCCACTTTAATCATTCCTATTTTCAAATCTGTCAAAAGTAATGTTTTTAATATATTCATTTTTAACATCATTTATTATAGCATTACTTACTCGGTCATAATCAATTTCTCCACCAGAAATAATTGCTCCAATTTTACGACCAATATGATCATATGTATATACCCAATCATCATTTAAAGAATCTAAATTATATCTTGATTTAAGAATACCTGGATAATATTTATTTAAAAGTATTAAAATATGGCATGCAACTTGATCTATTGGTAAAACCTCAACTTTTATAGCTGACATACTAGCTAAATTTAAGGCTACTACTTCTGATTCAAATTTAGGCCATAAAATTCCTGGCGTATCTAAAAGTAAAATGTTACTTTTAGTTTTTAACCATGACATATTAGTAGTTATACCTGGTTTATTTCCAACACTTGCTACTTTCTTAGCCGCTAATTTATTGATAAGAGTAGATTTACCAACATTAGGAATTCCAATAACTAAAACTCTAATTTCCTTTTTTCTAAGACCTTTTTTAGTTCTTAAAGCCTGCTTATCTTCCATTAAATTATTAGTAGCTTCAACAATTTTTTTATAATCACTATTATTATTTAAATCTACACATAATACTTTGTAACCTAAATCTTCATAATACTTTACCCATTTACTAGTTTGAACTTGATCACATAAATCACTTTTAGTCATAATTAAAATACGTGGTTTATTTTTTAATATATTATCTATATCCTGAATTTTAGAAGAATAAGGAATTCTAGCATCAACAAGTTCATAAACTACATCAATCAAATCACTTTTCTCTTGAATTATTTTTTTTGTTTTAGCCATATGGCCTGGATACCAATTGATACTCGTTTTATTAAACACTTTATCTTGATTTTCGTTCATTTTAGTCACTTCCTTTTTTAATTTCTTTATTATTATATCATAAAAAAATTAGATTTTTGAATTAGCTCAAAATCTATTTTAATTTTAATAGTTTAAAGGTTCTAAAGAAAAAATTTCTTTATTTAATGATTTTGCATATTCTATTTCTTTTTTGGTTGATGTACCTATATAACCATCAACATTAACTACATATATTGCATCACTTATATCAATTTTTTTATAATGCAAATCTGCTAATAGAGCTTGTTCTACTTCATTAAATTTATCATTGCTATAAACACATTGAATAACTACATATTTATTTTTAATTTCTAACTCTTTAGCAACCTCCATCATTTTATCTTTAAATTTCATACTACCACATATTGTTACTACTTTCATAAATTCCTCCTTCAATATTATTAATTTTAATTTTTCATTAATTCTATATCATATTTCATAATTACTTCTAATTTGTTATCTTCATAAACGATAACAGAGTCAAGATATTTGATGACAACTTCCCTACTTAATTCTTTGATTTTTTCGTCATCTAATTTCTTTAAATTTATTTGATTCAATACTTCTTCAAGTAAATACTCTTTCCTAAAAGTATGCTTTGTACAAATTTTTTTGCTTATACTATTTCTACAATAATAGTATTCGTTCTTTTTACCTTTAACTAACATCATAGCACCATTACAATCAGCACATTTTAAGTATCCTGATAATATATCATTTTTATTAGTTTTTCTTCTTTGAATCTTTAATCTTTCTTGAACTTTTATAAAATTATCCTTATCAATAATTGCTTCGTGATGATTTTCAAATTTGATCCAATCTTTTTCTGGATTTTTCACTTTTTTATGACTAATATAATTTTCATTTCTTCGTCTTCCTTGAACTAAAGTTCCTGTATAGTTTTCATCTCTAAGTATTCTATTAATCATTTCATAGTTCCACTTGTTATCTCTTTTAGGTTTTGTATACCCTAAATTATTGATTTTTTTATATAATGCTGGAGTTAATACTTTTCTATTATTTAACTCATTTGCTATTTCAGATTTAGTCAATCCAAGCAAATACATCTGAAAAATATTTCTAACTACATCTGCTGCTTCATTATCTATAATTAATTTATGAATATCACTAGGGTCTTTTCTATAACCATATATTACAGAAGAACCTATAAAATTTCCCTTCTCTTTACTTATTCTTAATGACTTCTTTATTTTGCCAGATATATCATAAGCAACATGATCATACATCATATTTTTTAATGGAACATCTAACCTTTCCATAATATTACGATGTATTAAACTATCATAGTTGTCATTGATAGAAATAAATCTAACATTTTTTGCTGGAAAATAGTGTTGTAAATAATGACCAACCATAATATAATTTCTACCTAATCTAGATAAATCTTTTACTACCATAGTATTAATTAATCCTTCGTCAATGTCTTTTAAAAGTTTTTTAAAAGATGGCCTGTCAAAACTTGTCCCACTATATCCATTATCAATATATTTATCTATTACTTCTAGTTTATTTTCTTTACAATGAAAATCAGTTAGTTTTATTTGATTGTCTATACTATCTGATTTACTATAACTTTCATCTCTAGAAATTCTGATATAAGTACCAACTTTATATTTTTTCACAGCCACCACTCCTTTTAATATTATACCATATTAAAAACAGGATTTTTTTCCTGTTTAAAAATAATAAATCAAAAACTTAAAGTTAAAAATTAAATTTAATACACATCATCAATAAAATCATCGATTTCTATTGGTGTTACCACATCTGTTATTTGTTTTATTTTTTCATAATCTATAATTAGATTTTCATCAATTTGATACTTGCACCAACTACAATCCCATAAATTATTTGCTTCATGGATTTTGTTACATAATTTAGAATCAAATTTTTTATTAACATCACTGATGACTGTAAGTCTTTGCACCCATATATCTAATTGTTCTGTTGCCATTTCATTTTTTAATTTTTTTCTAATACTTTCAATTAATTTATTTTTTTCTTCCTTTGGGACAAAATCGATTAATTTACTTAGTATTGAAATACATTCTGCATAAACCCTTATATTGTTTTTCATTATGTCTACAACAATACTAATGATTTGGTCAAAATAATCTGGTTTTTCCGTTAAAATAAAAATCTCGTTCTTATAATATGAAATTATTTGTTTTAATAATAATCCGCTATTAGGATACTTTTTACCATATTCTCTTATTGCAAATAATTTTTTTGCAAATTTAAGCTATCATCAATCGGATTTAAAATTCCATAAACTTTATCTTTGTTTAAAGAATTTCCAATTATATCATCAGTTCTAAGCGTTTTTGAATCATTTATTTGTAAATTTAGATGATTTAATATTTTTGTTAATTCTTTAAAAATTATTTGAAGATCATTTTTATCATTTGAAAAAATTCTATAATCATCTCTATATCTGATTATTTTAAAATCTTTTATTCCACGGCTTATTAAATAGTCACCAAGTAACATATCCGCATATCCTAGAATCATTTCTGCAATAAAATCATATAATTTGCTTCCTTGAGGTATTCCGTTCGTTTGTGCATATGAAATTTTTTGAATTGAAGAGTCAAGTATATCTCCATATAATTTTTTCCCTTATTTAGTGCATTATCTTTAGCTACTTTTTCACCATGCAGTGCCCATGAAATAGTATGAGTATATATTGATGGATAGCAATTAGATATATCGGTAACAATCATATAATCGTAATTTAAATACTCTTGTATAGTAATTTGTTCAAAATTATTCCACCAATCCAAAATTTGTACTTTTTTATCTTTTGATAAATTTTCTGATTCTACTGGAATGCTGCAACAAATAATATTTGGGTATTTTTGAAATGACTTAAATCTATTTATAATAAAATTCCAATTAGTAATTGTACACATTTCTTGTACTATTCCAACATAAGCAATTGGATTTGTAAGTGTTAATGTTCTCCAAGACATTTTATCTTTTTTATTTATTAAAATATGATAATTTATATTTGGTATACTTTTAGGATTCACATCACAATATCCACTAAAAGTGGTTTTTCTACAATTATCTTGATGTATTTTTCTTAATAATGGTTCAAAATTAAAATAACTTGGTAATTTCAAAGTAAAATAACTTTCGTTCTTCAAAAAAAATTTTCTAGCCTCTTTATTGTTCATTTCTAACAAACTTTTTGACATACACAACACCCCACAAAGTAAAGTAATTTTTGATATATTATAACACATAATTTATTTTCTTTTTAAAAAATTTAAGGGGTTGCAACGGCGGTATCACCTTATTAATTGTCCTACTAAAAAGTCTTAAAAATATGATATTTTTGGCATTTTTACTCAAATTTTAACTATTTTAAGCTAAAACGTGTAAGATCTAAAATCTCACAATCCCTTTATTTACAAGGATTTCCAAAGGGGTTGCAATAAATCGGTATCAACCAGTTGATACTGCTTTTTTGGAAACTTTTTTCTTCATTTGCCATATAATCACTTCCTCGCATAAAATCTATTTCATTATATCATACTTTTTAATCAAAAGAAAAAGTAGACATTAATCTACTCTATAAATTGTAATTTTGTATTATTCCCATTCGAAGTTTTCTTTACCTGCACCCAATTCGAAATGATATTTAATTAAACCTTTATTTGCTCCTGTAAATATTCCATTATCTATTTCTATTTTTACTTTATTACCCTTGCCAATAATTTTATAATCTTGTTTATTAAGAGCTGTTGGAGCAAGTAATGATGCTAAAGTTCCATTTTTAAACCACTCTGGCATTGTTCCATCATAACTTGATACTTCTTCTAAATTTTTAGATTTATGTGATACACCATTATTTACACCATATCCAATAGCAACTATTCCTATTACTTTTTTACTTGGAACATATTTTGATACTCCTCTATTAAAAGTTCCACCAACATACCAAGTGTTTAATCCCAGTGTTTGTGCATATAGCATTATATCAGCACTGGAATATCCTAGCTTTTCTGCTAAATTATCAGCTTCATTTCCTGCTAAAATAATATAATTTTTAACACCTTTTGCTAGTAATAATTTAATAATACTATTTACTGCTTTATCATTATCAATCATCAATTTAATTGATAAATCATATTTATTATTATTTTCCTCTATTCTTTCATTTAATTTCGATACCAAATCACTTGGTATTTTCTTATCAACATATTTCCTTACCATATGTCTTTCTTTCATAGCTTCTTTAATTGTCATTGAACCACTCCTTTACAAATTACTATTTATTTTTCTTTATATAAATAAATCTACCTATCAAACTACCTAT
>CAMMOI010000015.1 GCA_946498375.1 uncultured Mycoplasmatota bacterium
AGGGACAAATTAAAATAGAGAAAATCTATTTAATTTTCTCTACTCGATTATAAAATCTGGTGGATATTGAGTTTTAAATTTTAAAAGCTTATTGGTAATAGGATGAATAATTTCTAGTTTGTATGCGTGTAATAGCATAACACTAGATTTGTCTTTTATTCCAAAACGTTTATCTCCTATGATTGGATGATTAATATTAGCTAATTGAATTCTAATTTGATTTTTTCTTCCTGTTTTTATTTCTAAAGATAATAAAGTAGTATTCTTATACTTTTTAATAATTTTGAATTCAGTAATTGCAAGTTTACCTTGTTTTTGATTAGATATATAAGTATTATTATATTTATCGATAGCTAGATAATTTTTTAAAGTTTGATTCTTGTTTATTATTCCATGGACCTTTGCTAAGTATTCTCGTTTTAAAGCAAATTGATTCCACTTATTTTGGAGTAAGTATTTTAATTTTTGATTTTTCGTAAATAAAATAATTCCTGAAGTATCTTTATCTAAACGATGAACAATAAATATTTTATTATTTTTATTACTCTTTTTGACATATTCGGATACTATGTTATATAAAGTATTATCTTTTTCTTTTGCAGTTGCAATCGTAAGTAAATTATGTGGTTTATTAACTACAATTAATTCTCGGTCTTCATAAATTATTTCAATTTTTTGTTTCTTTTTATAGAAAATATAATTTTTGATAATATAAATTTCATCATTTTTATGTAATAAAAAATTATATTGCTTTTCTATTTTATTATTTACATAAACACAACCATTGGTAAGTAAATGCTTAGCTTCCTTTTTAGAAATATTTATATAATTAATTAAAAACATTAACAATTCGCTATTTTGTGTAACTTTATAATACATAATTAATCTTTTCTAATAATTTTTAAAAATGTTTTTTTGCCTTTTTGAATTAATAAGCTATCACTTTCAAAATAAGAATTGTCAATTATTAAACTTTTATTATCTAATCTTTTTTTTATTTCTGGATTATAAATATCTCCTCTGTAATTTAATTCTTCAAAAAAATTCATAATTTTCCTCCCAAAATAAAAATCATAAACTAAAGGACGAGCTTTTGCCCGTGGTACCACCTTAATTTATGATTTTAATCATACACTTTAATACTATAACGCGTTACCGATTATTGCTCCTATTTTGTAAATTCATTTAAAGCTTTTTTTTGCTTACACCAACCGCAAAATCTCTATATTTAAAAGTTTTAAATTACTTAAAATATTCATCGCAAAATGTAAAAATAGTATATCATAAAAATATATTTTTAAGCAACTAACATTTTCAGGTTATCTTTTAATATTTTGCATTTGTTGAACATTAAAATAATTATAATAATCATCTAATGATTCATACACGTCCTCATCATTTATAATTTCTGATTTTGGCATTACTATTTTAATATCATCAAAGTATGTTAATGTTGAATATAATTCATTTAATGTGATTTTTTGTTCTTTGCTCAAAATTGTTGGAACAAACATAATCATACTGCGGTCACTATTAACAGTTAAATTGAGTAATAAAATCATCCCTTGAAGACTAAAATTAATTCCTTTATTAAATAACCCCTGATTTGGATCAAACATTAAGTGCAAATTTTTAAAATAAAGGGTGTTTTCAATATCATCAAAAAAACTACTATCATGAAATTGCTGTCGGTTATTATTATCAATTTGTTCTGCCCATTGGCCATAGTAAGTTATTTTTCCATCTTTATCAATAAAAAAACCTAATCTTTTCATTATTCCTCCTATGAATAATATAACTTTTGTCTTTGCTTTTTTCAATGTTATTTTGAAAGTTTACAAAAATATTAAAGCAATTAAGTAAATTATTTGTTATAATGATTATGGTAGATGGTAGTGATGAAAAAATCAAATATTAAATTAAAAAGATTAATTTCCATTATTTTAGTTATAATTATATTGGGAATTGTAAATTATTTTAAAGATGATATTCAAGATTTTATTAGAAATGATTATAGTCATTCATATGCCTTAGATAATATTCCTGCCTATAATAATCAGCCATATGTAATAATTAATAACAATGAGCCTAATTTTTCACAAGAAGATATGACTACAACTTCTTTTGAAAAATATAGTGATTTAGATTCTTTAAATAGATGTGGTGCTGCTTTTGCTAATGTTAGTTTAGATACTATGCCAACTTCTGAAAGAGAATCTATTGGTATGATTAAGCCTAGTGGATGGCATACAGTCAAATATGATATTGTGGATGGTAAATACTTATATAATAGATGCCATTTAATTGGATATCAACTTACTGGAGAAAATGCTAATGAAAAAAATTTAATAACTTGTACTAGGAACACTAATGCATCTACTATGCTAAAATTTGAAAATGAGGTGGCAGATTATATAAAAAAGACATCTAACCATGTTTTATATCGCGTAACACCTATTTTTGAGGGGGATAATTTATTAGCCAGTGGAATTCAAATGGAGGCATATTCAGTAGAAGATAATGGACAAGGAATTAAGTTTAACGTATATGTTTATAATGTTCAAGAAGGTATTCAAATTGATTATAAAACTGGCGAAAGCCAGTTAATAGAATAGGAGAAATAAAGTGAAAAAGTATTTATATGATTATATAGCTCAAATTGATGAAATAATTAAAAGTGGTAATTACAATAACTTAGAAAAAATTAAAGAAGAACACTTAATTAAGATTAAATTTTTTCAACATGAACGCTTAATACATTTAATAATAACACTATTTTATTGTGTTTTTATGCTTATATTTTTTGCCATAAGCAGTTTATTTTTAGGATTTTTAATAATAGCATTTATTTTACTTATTTTTGTGTTATTTTATATAGTTCATTATTTTAGATTAGAAAATGGAGTACAATATTTATATGTTCAATATGATAAATTAAATCAACTTGATAATCAAAATACAAAAATTACTTTTATTAATTCACTTACTTCTAAATTTATAGACAAATTATTAGATAGATTTAATGAAAGATAGTCTTGGAATTACCAAGAAATTACGTTATAATATTTTTCGGTGAGGTTTAAATGAATGATAATATCGAAACCCTTGACTTAAATTCAAATGAGCATAAAGATGTTGTGTTTAGTATGATCGAAAAATACGGAGAGGATTTAACTGCCAGAGATTATATAACAGACCCAGCTATTGCAAGAGATGAAGAAATTAAACAAGTTATTTTATGTTTATTAACTCCAGAAAAAAGTGCTTTACTGGTAGGAAAGCCTGGTATTGGTAAAACCGCAATAGTTGAAGGTTTAGCTTATCGTATAAAAAATGATTTAGTTCCTAATACTTTAAAAAATTGGAAATTAATAAAAATAAATATTACTAGTTTATTGGGTGAAAGTGTTAGTAATGGTGTTACAGAAAATCGCTTAGAACTATTAGTTGAGGAGTTAAAACAAAAACATAATACTATTTTATTTATAGATGAAACTCATTTGCTTACTAATAAGAGCAAGAATAATAATTTAGATTTTGCTAATATGTTAAAGCCGGGGCTTGATCGTGGTGATATTAAAATGATTGGTGCTACAACAACTGAGGAGTATGAACAATATATTATAAGAGATAGAGCATTTTTACGTCGTTTTCAAAAAATTGATGTTAAAGAGGCAGATCAAGAGACTTGTGTAAAAATACTTATGGGTACATATCCTAAAATTGAAAAACAAATCGGTGCTCATATGGAATATACCGATTTTATAAAAGAAAAGATTATGCGTTTTATTGTTCAAATGACAGATGAGTATAAAAGGGTTTATGAAGTAGCTAGTCGATACCCTGATATTTGTTTAACTATATTAGCTAATGCCTATTCTTATGCTGTTTTTGAAAATAGTAATGTTATGAGTATAAAGCATGTGTATAAAGCAGTTTGTAATGCTAAAAATATATATGAAGATGCCAAGAAAAAAGAAATTGAAAAATTTAAAATTGAATTTGCTGATTTACTTGCTCAAGAAAATGTGGACTTAAATGATTGTTAAGTCTTTTTTTATTGAAATTTATAGTTTTTAAATTATTATTAATTAAAGTTATTAAAAGCTAAAATTTACATAATATTTAAGTAGGGGTGGGTTATGAAAAAACTAATACTTTACATTGGACTATTTTCTTTATTATTTAGTTATATACCAAATGTTTTTGCAGCAGAAGATTTAACACCAAATGCTAAAAGTGCTATTTTAATTGAAGCATCAACAGGCAAAGTCTTATATAAAAAAAATGAAAACGAAGAATTGGCACCGGCCAGTATGACTAAAATCATGAGTATGATTTTGGTTATGGAGGCGTTAGAAAATGAACAGATTTCTTTGGATGAAGAGGTTCAAATAAGTGAAAATGCGGCATCTATGGGTGGAAGTCAATTATTTTTGCAACCTAATTCAACAGCTAAAGTAGAAGACTTATTAAAAGGAGTTGCAATTGCCTCCGGAAATGATGCAGTAGTAGCGCTAGCTGAAAAAATTGCTGGAACTGAAGAAAAATTTGTTGCCATGATGAATCAAAAAGCTCAAGATTTGAATTTAAAACACACAAAGTTTCAAAATCCTCACGGTTTAGATGCTGAAGGGCATTATACTTCTGCTTACGATATGGCCATAATGGCTAAAGAGTTAATTAAACATGAACAAATTTTAAATTATACTAGTATTTATGAAGAGTACTTAACTAAAAGTGATGGAACAAAATTATGGATGGTTAATACAAATAAATTAGTGTATTAAAATTACTATAGTAATTTTTCTTTGTATTTATATTGATTTTCGATTTGTAAATGTACTAAGAAAAAATAATTGTATGTGAATAATGCTATAGTATTTTGGAATATTTAGAAAACTTATTCGTATAATTAAGTGAATCAAAAGAGAGTAAAAGGAGATAGGTATATGATTCAATTATGTGAAGAGTTGGAATTGGAGATAATGAAGTTTTTTTTAAAAACTAGTGTTCCAAAAATTATTAATGAAAGGGAAGGCATTGCTTCTAAATAGAAAAAGGAGTGATATTAACTTTGCTTGTTAATACAGCAATCTATGTTAGGGTATCTACGGAAGAGCAGGCTACTGATGGCTTTAGTATTCACGCTCAGAAGAATAAATTGACTAAATATGCAGAAAGTAACGATTGGAAGATAGTAGACTACTATGTTGATGATGGTGTAAGTGGTAAAAATTTAACTGATAGAAAAGAAGTATCAAGATTAATTGAAGATGTTAAAAAAGAAAAAATAAATAATGTTTTAATTTATAAACTTGATAGGTTAACTAGAAGTGTTAAAGATCTTATTTATTTGATAGAATTATTTGATAGACATAATTGTACTTTTAACTCTCAAACAGAGAAAATTGATACTTCTAATGCTGTTGGAAGAATGTTTGTTAAGATTATTGGAATATTTGCAGAATTTGAAAGAGAAAACCTAGCAGAAAGGGTAACTTTTGGATATGAACAAAAAACTAGGGAAGGTAATTATACTAATTGTAATGGGGTATTTGGATATGACTATTTAGTTGGTAAAGGTACTTTAAAAGTTAATAAAAAAGAATCAATTTATATTAATAAAATTTTTAATTGGTATTTAGATGGTGATTCCATGCTAAAAATAGCAAAGAAATTAAAAGATTTAAATGTTCCCACTAAAAGAGGAGGGCAATGGAATCAGTCAACCATATATTCTATTTTGAATAATCCTCTTTATATTGGAAAGGTTAGGTATGGGGTCCATAAAAAAAATGGGTTTGAAGTTAACGGAAAAAATATAACTCCAATAATTAAAGAGGACTTGTTTAATAATGTTAGTGAGTTAATGAATAAAAGAAAGAAATTTCATAATAAGAAATATTCATCAGATGATACATATTATTTTAGAGTGTTAAGATGCAGTTTATGTGGTAGCAAATATCATGCTAAACAACAATTTCAAAAAGGTAAAAAATATATTACTTATCAATGTAACGGCCATAATAATAATAATAGTTGTAATGCTAAAGGGATTTCCCATATAAAATTAGAAAATGCTTTTTTAAACTATTTAGGTAATATAAAAGATTTAGAGTTTAATAAAAGTATTTTAAATAAAAATACTAAATTAATTGATAATGATATTTTAGAACTACAAAAAGAAATTGATAAGCTTAGCAAGAAAAAAAGAGATTTAATTGAATTATTTGGCTCTGGTGAAATAGACTATGAAACCTATAAGGAAATAAAGGAAGTTGTAGATTCTAAATTAGGTATATTAAATAATGAATTAAGCAAAATTAATACTAAAGTAAATGATAATTTAACAAATGAATATATTATAAAAGAAGTTATTGTGAATTTGAAAAATAATTTCATATATTTAAATAATCATGAAAAGAAAATGTTTTTAGAAAGATTTGTTAAAGAAATAAAAATAAGAAAAGAAGGAGATAATGTTATATTTGATGAAGTTGTATTTTGAAAAAGTTTGGGTAATGAATAAGCGACAATGCTTAATTATAATGACGAAATAATCTTATCCATTATTAGAGGTAAGTTTTAAACTTACTTTTTTTGTGTGTGATCATGAACAAGAATATATAAAAGATGTTTTTATATTTTATCTATTCTCGAAAAACAAAAACGTAAATCAATTTAACTAAAAGGTATTGATTTTTTAAGTAATTAGGAGTACATTAGTTGTAATATATGTTTTTGGGGTGCCATATGAATAGAGTATTTAATAGTATTGTTAAATATAATAAAATTTTAAGTATTAGTAATTTATATAATACTAATACTTATTATTTTTATGGTTATTTTCTAATAAATGATGCTTAAATTGGCGAGGCAATAAAACTAACTAATAGTGGTTTTTGATTGTCTCGTTTTGTTTTACGGAGGTGTTTTGACGAATAATTGCTTTAGAAGATATATTAACAAAACTAAAGTAATCTAGTCCTGCAGGTAAGTATAAATCAAAAAGTGAAGTAAGAAGATTAATACAACAAGGTGCTGTTAAAATAAACGGAGAAAAAACACAAGATTTATTATTCTCGCCACAAGATGGTGCGGTGATTAGCGTTGGTAAAGGTAATTCGTTTAAATTAGTTTCAAAAAAAACTAATTTAATAAAAAAATTAAAAAAATAATAGCCAATTTGATAAATATATGATACGATGTTATTAATGTTAATTAGGTTGTGATTAGCATACAAGTAGTTTATATATTTTTTATTAGAGAGTTTATGGTTGGTGTAAATAAACAAAAGTATATAAATGAATTACAATGTTATGAACTTAATCGGGTTACTCCGTTAAAAGAATGAGTGCTTGTTGAAACAAGAATTAAGGTGGTACCACGGATAGTATTTTCGTCCTTTAGAAAATATTATCTGTGTTTTTTTTGAAAGAGAGGAAAAAATATGACAAAAGAAGAACAAATTGAATTAATAATTAGAAAGGGGACTCAAATATTTAATGAAGATTCATTAAGAAAAAAACTTAATAATGGTCAAAAAATGACAGTAAAATTTGGTGCAGATCCATCAAGGCCCGATTTACATTTAGGTCATACTGTATCACTTAGACTTTTGAAAAATCTTCAAGATTTAGGACATGAAATAGTTTTTGTAATAGGAGATTTTACTGCAATGATTGGGGATCCATCCGGAAGAAGTAAAACAAGACCTGCTCTTACATTTGAAGAAACAAGAAAAAGCGGAGAAACATATTTTAATCAAGTTACTAAAATTTTAGATCCTAAAAAAACAAAAATTGTTTATAACAGTGAATGGCTATCTAAAATGAACTTTAATGATGTTTTAAAATTGACTGGAAAATATACAGTTGCTAGAATTCTTGAAAGAGATGATTTTGCTAATAGATTTAAAAATAATATTCCAATTGGAATACATGAGTTTATGTACCCGCTTATGCAAGGATATGATTCAGTTGCACTAAAAGCTGATCTTGAAGTTGGTGGAACAGATCAAACATTTAATTTGCTTGTTGGTCGAGAACTTCAGAAGGACTATGGACAAGAACCTCAAGATGTTATAGTGTTACCATTATTAGTCGGTTTAGATGGAAAAGAAAAAATGAGTAAATCACTAGATAATTATATTGGTATTGATGAACCTGCTAATACAATGTATGAAAAGGCGATGAGAATACCAGATGACGTTTTATTCGAGTATTTTAAATTAACTACTGATATCAGTTTAGATGAAGTAACAAAGTTAATTAATGATGATATAATTCTTGCTCATAAGAGATATGCAGAAGAAATTATTAGGATGTATCATGGCGAAGAATATATTAAGGAAGCCGAAGAAAGATATAAGACAGTTGCTAAAGGTGGTGTTCCTGAAGATATTGAAATATTTGAAATTGATTCTGAACTAATAAATAATGGAATATTATTAACAGATTTATTAGCAATATCTGATATGGTTTCATCTAAATCAGAAGGAAGAAGAATGATAGAACAAAATGCCATTAATTTAAATGGTACAAAAAATAACGATATTAAAACAGTTATTACTACTAAAAATTTTAAAAATAATGAGCTTATAATTCAGAAAGGTAAAAAGCAATTTAAAAAGATTGTTATAAAATAATATAACAAAAAGGAGTTTATTTTATGCAATTTGAAACAGAAATAACTGTGTTGGTTACAGCAGATCTCGAAACTTTAACAAAAGAGCTTGAATACTATAACTTTACAGAAAAAGAAACATACATAGTAAAAGATATATACTTAATTGATAAAACAATCGATATATCGAATATGGATAATTTAAATATATTAAAAAAATGTGTATTGGTTAGGGAAGTAGTAGGAATTGAAAAGGAATTATTATATAAATATAAAAAATATGATGATAATGGAGATATCCTTGAACAGGGAAAAGTAAAATGCCCTATCATAAACGTATCGAAAGCAATTGAATTTATGAAAGCAATAAATTATAAAGAATTGTTTAATATATATAATAAAAGCATTGTTTTTGCAAATGATAAAACCGAATTGGTTGTTCAACTTGTTAATAATAAATATATTTTTATAGAGATGGAGTCAAAATGCGAATATATTGATAGGGAATATAATACAATTGATGAAATGAAAGATGATTTAAATAGTTATAATCTATCGATTGATAAATCTAGTTTTTTTGTAAAAAAAGCTGAAATATTATTAAGGGAATTATTAAATAATAATTAAAAAACAATGTTAATCTTTTTAAAAAAGTGGTACTTTTTACTATAGCAATATTCATATACAAATAAATTAGTTAAATTTTATGATGGTGCAGACGGTTTAAAAACTGGCTTTACTGCAACAGCTGGATACTGCCTAACAGCTACAGCTTATAAAAATGGCATGCGTTTAATTAGTGTAGTAATGGGAGAGGATACTTCTCAAAATCGAACAACTGATACAGTATCTTTGCTTAATTATGGTTTTAATACATATAAATTAAATACTATTGTTAGCAAAGATACTAAGATAGGAAAAATTAAGATAAATAAAGGCAAAATAGAAAATGTAGAATTGCAAGTTAAAGACGATGTTACTGAATTATTAAGTGTAAATGAAAAGGCTAAAGAATATACTTTAGATGTACAAACAGATAATATCAATGCGCCAGTAAAAATTGGTACAAAAGTTGGAGTTTTACATGTCAAATATAAAAATAAAACTATTTATGAAGTGGATTTAACTGTAAAAGAAAATGTAAACAAAGCCAATATTTGGGATTTATACAAACGAAATTTTAAAAGAATAATTAGTGGAAATTAGATATCATTGGATATCTAAATTTTTTTATGACAAAATTTTTAAAATTTTGTTGGTATAGTAGCAGCTAAATGGAGTGATAAATATCAAACAAAGTGAACAAGTTGTGTATATTAATTTAGATGATTCAGGAAAACTTACTAAAAACGAAGAATTGTGTGTTTATGGGGGACTAGTTTTTTTATCTAAAGCAGAAAAAGATAAATTTATTACTCAATATCGAAGTATAATTAATGATATAAAATGTAAATATTGCCATAAAAGTATATGCAATAATAAATGCCCAGAAATAAAAAATACTAATATTAAGCCCTCAGATAAAAGAAGACTCATGAATTATATAAAAAAATATTATACAGTAGCAGTAATTATTTTTAATGAAAAAATTTATGATTATATTTTAGAAAACAAACCTTCCAAAGGAAGGTTTATAGATTACACATTAAGAAGATTAATTAAAGAAATAATTAAATATTTGATTAATATTAATTTAATAGATCCATATAAAGTAGTAAAAATAATTTTAAATATAGATCAGCAACCAACTAAAAGTAATGGATATTATAATTTAAAAGAAGGGATTATAGAAGATTTGATCCATGGAATCTGTAATTTTGATTATAATAGTAATTATCCGCCAATACTTTATAATAATTTAATATTTATTTTATCCTATCAAAATTCTACCAAAAGTTATGTTATTCAAGGAGCGGACTTGTTAGCTGGAACTATTAGAAAAAAAGGACTGATGTATATAAAAAAACTAAATGAAATAAATAGTATCTTGTCATTTGTAAATTTAAAACTTTATTTTCCTAATACGAAAAAAGATCACCAATCGTGATCTTAATCCAGTTAGAGCGACGTACTTACAAGTACGCTTAATATATTAATCGTCATCTAACTATCGACCTGACGAGATTTCTCTCCGGTAATATTACAATAAGCTATGTTTTAATAAAAGTCAATTTAAATTAAGGATAATTTATATATTTACATTAGTAAAAACATATTAATTGTTAAATTTACATACTTTATGTAAAACTTTGACGATTTTTTATAATTCATTTACAATAGCATGTTATAATCATTTTGGTGATAAAAAGTGGCATCAGCAATAATACATATATGTGTTGCAAAACGACTTAATAGCTATTTAAAAATGGATGAAAAAAAACTTTTTTTGGGAAGTATTGCTCCAGATATTAGTAAACAACTTGGCAAATCTAAAAACAAATCACATTTTTTAAAGGGTAATGATGAAACTTCAGAACCAGATATAAAAAAATTTATAGATAAGTATAAGAGCGAATTAACTAAGCCTTTTGAAATGGGATATTTAATTCATTTACTAACAGATAAATATTGGTTTAGAGATTATATTGACACATTTTTAAATGAATATTCCATAAAGCAATATGGTAGGAAGATGACATATGATGAACTTAGAGATATCATATATAATGATTATAGTAATATAAATATTACTCTAATTGATAAATATGAACTTTCTTTAGATTTATTTAGTAATTATTGGGAATATCCTAAATCTAAAATAGATGAGATTCCAATGGATCAAATAGATGTAATAGTAAGAAAAATGGGAATAATAATCCAAAACTCTAAAAATGCTCCAATTTTTATTTTTAATATTGATCAAATAGTAGATTTTATTGAGTCTGTTGCTTTAAAAATATTAAATATACTAAAAAAATATAGCTTGTACGAATTTAAAGTGGGTGTTTAACATGGACAAAGAAAATAAAAAAAAGAAAAAAAAGGGAAAAATTAGTAAATTTATTTATTGGTTACTATTTTTTATAATGATCATTTTTGTTGCAGCAATATATTATTTAGATATGTTACCAATAAAATATTTTATGCTGCTAGTTTGTGGATCTGTTTTTATTTTAGGATTATTTGCCTTAATTTTGTTAAACTCAAGAATTAAAAAAGCCATTAGATTCCTATTTGGGTTATTTGCTATATTACTTATTGTAATAATTAGTATAGTAAGTAAATACATTATTGATACTAAAGAAATTATAAATCATATTACGGAAAAAATAAATTATAAGACAGAAAATTATTCGGTAATAGTATTGGAAGATAGCTCTTATGAAGAATTAGTTGACTTGGAAGATGAAGATATTGGTTATTTGGATAATGAAAGTCAAGGAACTAAAAAGGCAATAAATAAACTTGATGATAAAATTAAAAGTTCTAAAATAGATTATGATGATGTTTCAGAGTTATCTAATGATTTATTAAAGGAAAACATTTCAGCTATTTTAGTAGAAGACTCATTTAAAGAGATTTTAGAAGAAGCCGATGAAGAATTTGAACCAGAAACTAGAGTTTTATATACATTCAGCGTTAAAGTTCCAGAAAGCAAATCTAGTAAACAAGTAGACGTTACAAAAGAACCATTTAATATTTATATTAGTGGAATAGATACATATGGCAAAATAACAAGCGTTTCTAGAAGCGATGTTAATATTTTAGTAACTGTAAACCCTCAAACTCAAAGTGTTTTACTTACTGATATTCCAAGAGATTATTATGTTCAGTTGCATGATACAACAGGTTATAAAGATAAAATAACTCATGCAGGAATATATGGAGTTGGGAATTCAGTTAGTACGATAGAGGATTTGTTAGATATTAATATCAATTACTATGTTAAAGTTAATTTTACATCTGTTGTTAAATTAGTAGATGCATTAGGGGGAGTTACTGTTCATTCTGATTATAATTTTACTTCAAAAGATAATTACCGTTATTATGTAGGAGATAATCAAGTAAATGGTGCTCGTGCTTTGTCTTTTGTTAGAGAACGTCATGCTTTTGCTGATGGAGATACTCAAAGAGGCAAAAATCAAATGTATTTAATTGAAGCTATTGCAAATGAATTAATGTCTTTTAAATCAATAACTAAATTTAACGATTTGTTAGATACAATGGAAGATTCATTTGAGACAAATATAAGTAGTGAAGAAATATCCGAATTAGTAAAAATGCAAATAGATAAAATGATTAAATGGGATATTGAATCAAATAGTTTGGAAGGAGAAGGATCATTAGAATATACTTATTCTTACAAATCTCAAAAGTTATATGTTATGATACCAGATGTTTCTTCTGTAGCATCTACTAAAACTAAAATTAGTAAAGTGATGAATAGTTCAAAATAATTTCACTTTAATTTCACATATTGCGTTTATAATTATAAATGGAAAAGGCAAAAAGATTTAATCCTATAAACCATATAAACTCATACTTATTATCGCCTTTTCTAAAAAAGAGCTTTTTGCTCTTTTTTTGCTATCTATTTATATTGTTTGTCGAAAGAGTTTAAAAATTAAAATTATTGCACTATATTAAAATAGAAAAACATTATAGAAAGAGATGAATATGGAAAACTATGATTTTTTAATTAAAGAATATACACCTTTTATTTATAGCATAGCATCAAAATTTACCAATATTGATAAAGAAGATTTATTTCAAGCTGGAGCTCAAGGTTTAATTAAAGCTTTTAAAAGATATGATGAAAATTCAAATACTAAATTTTCTTCATATGCCTATGAGGATGTATATGGTGAGATGTATAAATTAATTTATCAAAATAATGATTTAAAAATAACAAGAGATACTTTAAGATTATATAAAAAGATTATGCAAGTTTATCAATATTTAACACAAGTTAATCAAAAGATTCCAAGCGTTTATGAAATAGCTGAATTTATTCAAAAAGATGTCTTTTTAATAGAAGCAACTATGAAGTCTTGTCAGAAATCTATTAGCTTAGATTCTACAACTAACATTGATGATCGTTCTTATTTTGAAAAATTAGCTTCTGATCAAACATTAAGCCTTGATGATAAAATTTTCTTAAAAGATACTATTGATAGTTTGCCAGAGCCGGAAAAATCAATAATAAATTATCGTTATTATCAAGATTTGACTCAAAAAGAAATAGCAGAAATACTAGGACTTAGTCAAGTTAAAGTCTCTAGATATGAAAAAAAAGGAATTGAAAAAATGCGAGTTTATGCGCGTAGTTGTGCATAAGTTTAAAAAAAGCTTTCATAATAACAATGGAGGCTTTTTTTATGAATAAAGTAGAGTATAAAAAAATAGTTGATAAATACACACCTAAAGAAAAGCGCTTAAAAAATTCTTTGTTAGCATTTATTTATGGAGGAATATTTGGCGTTATTATTCAGGGATTAGGGGATTTAATAAAATATTTATTTCATTTACCGATAAATGATATTTCAGCTTGGGTTTTACTAATTGTTATTTTTATTTCCTGCTTGTTAACTGGCATGGGAATTTTTGATAAATTGGTAACAATTTTTAAATCCGCTTTAATTATTCCTATAAGTGGCTTTGCCCATTCGGTATGTAGTAGCTGCTTGGATTATAAAAATGATGGTTTAGTTACTGGTATAGGTGCTAATTGTTTTAAACTAGCTGGGAGCGTAATTTTATATGGAGTGGTTGCAGCGTTTATATTAGTTATGATTGGAGCTTTTATTTATGGCTAGTTTAATATTTAAAAATGTATATTTATTTGATAGTGCCACGATAGCTGGACCTTATGAGAAACAAGGAATATTAAATATAAAAAATACTTCTAATGATTTTTATCATAGTCAAAAAAGCTTTGAAAATAGTGAGATTAAAATGCAAAGAGATGTTATTGATGATTTGCTTTATAAAAATAATTTATCAGAACATGAAATAGATCTATTAGTGGGTGGAGATTTAATGAATCAGATTTCTGCTACTAGCTATAATATGCGCAATTTTAATATTCCCTTTTTAGGAATATATAGTGCTTGTGCCTCTTTTGTAGAAAGCTTACTTATTGCAGCTAATATAATTGATTCAAATGCTTCTAAAAAAGCGATTGCTATTACTAGTAGTCATAATTTGACTAGTGAAAAACAATTTCGTTTTCCAGTAGAATATGGAAGCTTAAAACCACAGCGTTCTACATTTACCTCAACTGGGGCTGTAGCAGCTTTAATAACTAATCAGCCCTCAAAAGTAAAGATAGAAAGTGCAACAATAGGAAAAGTAGTTGATTATGGAATTAAAGACGTATTTAACATGGGAGCTGTAATGGCTCCATCAGCAGCAAATACAATTGCTAAACATTTAGATGATTTAAAAAGAAATATATCATATTATGATGTTGTTTTAACAGGAGATCTTGGCTTAAGTGGCAGTAGTATATTAAAAGAATTTTTAGAAAAAAATAACAAGATAAAATTAAGAAAACATATAGATGCTGGTACACAGATTTATAGTAATGATCAGCCAACATTTTCTGGAGCTAGTGGGCCTGTGGCTTTACCTTTAGTTTTATTTAATAAAATATTGAAAACAAAAAAATATAAAAAAATTTTATTAGTTGGAACAGGATCATTACATTCTCCGGTAATGTGTAATCAAAAAAATACAATTCCTGCTATTGCTCATTGTGTAAGTTTGGAGGTAATTTAATGACATATGTTTACGGTTTTTTATTTGTAGGATTATTGTGTTTAATAGCTCAAATTATTATTGATAATACTACTTTATGTTTTGGCCATATTACTAGCCTTTATGTTGTTGTAGGAGCTATACTAGGTTTTTTTGGTATATATGACAAGATAAAAGAGTTAGCTAGTTTTGCGGCATCATTACCAATTACATCATTTGGAAATCTATTGTATCAAGCAGGAGCAGATGGTTATTTAAAAAATGGAATATTAGGAATTTTTCAAAACATGTTTACAACAACCAGTGCTGGGATAACTGCTGCTATTGTATTTTCCTTTATTATGACTTTGATTTTTAAACCAAAAGACTAAAATTGTACTAAAATAAAAGACAAAGTTTAGGTATTTACTTTGTTTTTTGTTTTTGCTATAATGAATAATGAGAATAGGGAGTGACTTAACATATGGCAAATATAGATAGTTACAGTACAAGAAATGCATTGAATAAATTAATTGAATTAATTCAACCAAATAACTCTAGAATAGATTCAATAAAAGATGCAGATGAGCAAGCAAAACAAACAATTCAAAAAGCAACTGATGAAAATAAAGATTATAAAAAGAGATTAGAAGATTTAAAAAATAATAATTCTGAATTATTAGCTTTAAAAGATGCTATGTTACCAATAGCAAAAAAATATGTAAAAGTTATTGAAGAAAATAATTTACCTATAGATTTTGCCAACATTAGTGAAAGATGCAAATCGATCGTTGAGGCCGGTACTGAAGAAATAGAAGATATTTCATCTAAAATAAAAGTTAATAGTGCGGAAATAGAAAAAGCAGAAAAAGTTGTAAATGAAACACCGATTAGACTAAGCGAAGAAGAGCAAACTAGATTAGATGTAAAAAATCTATTAGAAATAGCTTTAAATGATGATGGATATGAGCTTACTAAATCTAGAATAACGGCTACTATTTCTAAATTAGGTGTATTTAGTGAAGAAGAAATACATAATATGTTACCAACTATAATGTTTCCTGATCAAGGGTTAAGTGCTGCTTATAATGAATTTGAAGGAGTAGGTAAATCAACTAAGCAAATGCTTCAAGAAGCAATGGGTAACCAAAACAAACCTATTGAAGAAGAACCTTCAGTACAAGTATCAGAAAAAAAAGAATCTAATTTATCAAAAACCAGCATTGATCTTGATGAAATATTATCACGAAATGCTCACAAAGTAGTTAGTACAGAAAAAAAAATGAAGGTTTCTCAAAAAACTAAAGGAAAATTAGAAGAAAAAAAAGAAGATGACAACTCTAAGACTTTAAAAACTACGCCACAAGTAAAAAGTGAAGAAAAGGCAAATCCAGAAGAAGCGAAAATAGAATTTATTAAAAATACTTTTAAAGCAGATGATATTGATTTAAAGTTTTATCCTGAAGTTCTAAATATGTCTTTGAATGAATTAAAAAGTGCAGCTGATAAATTAAAAAATAATTCTATTAATCCTGAATTTATTAACTTAAGAAATTTAAGCAACATTGATCAATTTATTGCTAATATTGATGAGTTTGCGGATAGTAATATGAAATTAGATGATCAAACTATAGCTAAAAATCCTTATTTAGATATAACTCCTACAGAAAGAGTTCATAATAATATTCAATTGGTTGGCCAAAATGGTCTTTCTTTGGTAAAAAGAAATGGAAAGATTGCGCTTAGTGTAGTAACAAGAGAAACTAATAAGTTATTAAAGGCAATTAATTTAATTGGGGGAATAGATTTTAAATATTTTATTCAAGATCCAGAAAATATGAGTAAAATAGTTGGAGGAATTGCTGCACGAATCTCATACTGTATTCAAAATGGTATCGATTATGTAACACCTAGTGGTGAATTTGAAAGCTTTATTGAAAATGCAGCTGAATTTAATGAATTATATGGTCAGGTAGATACAAGTATTATTCCTTCAGCTAAAGAATGCAATAAAGCGTTAGTAGAAACGGTTTCTTCTCCAGATGTCATAGGAGCATTAAATGAATTTTATAAATCTGGAAATTATTTAAAACCAGTAGAGCTTAATCAACAACAAATGGATAAATTTATGCAAATTAGTGCATTGGTTCAACAAAAAGCAATGGTAAGTCCGAAATATGAAATAGTAATTGATAATCAAAAATTCTTTGTTGGTAGTTTTCAAAAGAATTTAAGCTATTTATTAAGTTTAAATTTGGAAGCTAGTGATGATGATTTGATTTTAGCTTCATTATTTTTTAACGCACATAAACCAGTAGAAGCTATAAAAGATGTTTTACGCGCTTTTGACCCAAATACACTAAATTTAGCAGCATAAGGAGGAATAAAATGGGATTTTTAAAAGAGGTTGGTTTTACAAAAGAAGAAATTTTACAAGCTGAAAACAATTTGACTGATTTAATTATTAATGAATTAATTTCATCAAAAGAATTAGTTATACATAATATTAAATATTTAAAAGATTTAGGAGTAGAGAACTTTAAAGAAGTTTTTATGAAATTTAGTGGAATGTTCTTGATGGATCCTTCTAAATTTGCTGGAGTATTTAATAAGTATGTTAAAGAAGATTTAATAAAAAGAATTAAAGAAAATGTTGGCGTTGTAGAATTTTTATAAAATACTGCTAATATCATTATGATATTAGTTTTTTTTATATAATTTTTTTTAAAATTATATTGTGAATATGATATACTAATATAGTTAAAAGGTAGGGGAAAAAATGAGGTATTTAGATAATTTAAATGATAATCAATTAGCAGCAGTCAAACACTTAGATGGACCTTGCTTAGTAATTGCTGGCGCAGGTTCAGGAAAAACTAAAGTTTTAACAACAAGAATTGCTTACTTAATGGATCAAGGGATTAATTCATATAATATATTAGCAATTACTTTTACTAATAAAGCAGCAAGAGAGATGCGTCAAAGACTGGATGTGTTGCAGCCTAATCATCAAGCGTTTGTTGGAACTTTTCATTCACTAGGGGTAAGAATTATAAAAGAAAATTATCAAACTTTGGGTTTAGAGAGTAATTTTACTATATTAGATAGTGATGATGTAACTACTATTATTAGAAAATTGCTTAAGGATAAGGGATATAATCCAAAAGAGTATTCTCCATCATATATAAAAAATAGAATAAGCTTTATTAAAAATGAGATGCTAAATGACAGTGAAATAGATCAATTTTTTACTACACCACCGGAAATAGTTGCGAAAAATATTTATTATGCTTATTTGGAAAAATTACGAATAAATAATTCGGTAGATTTTGATGATTTATTAAGATTACCGGTAGAGCTTTTTACTTATCATAAGGATATTTTGCAAAAATATCAAGAACGCTATAAATATATTTTAATAGATGAGTACCAAGATACTAATGAAGTTCAATATCGTTTAAGTAAATTATTAGCATCTAAATACAAAAATGTTTTTGTGGTAGGAGATTCTAATCAAGCAATTTATGCTTTTAGAGGATCTAATTATAAAAATATTTTAAACTTTGAAAGAGATTATCATAATGCTGAGGTTATTACTTTAAATCAGAATTATCGAAGTACAGAGATTATTTTAAATGCAGCTAATTCTGTAATAAAAAATAATAAAGAAAGAAAAGATGTAGAATTATTTAGCAATTTAGGAAAAGGAGTAAAGATTAAATATACACGTGCTTATGATGAGAAGCATGAGATTAAACAAGTAATTGAAAAAATTAAGCAATTACAACAAGAGGGATTTTCTTATAGCGACATAGGTATTCTTTATCGCACAAACGGCCAAGTTCGAGTTGTTGAAGAACAATTGTTAAAAGAAAACATACCTTATAAAGTAGTAGGTAGTTATTATTTCTATGCCCGTAAAGAAATTAAAGATTTAATTTCTTATTTACGCTTAATACTAAATCATCATGACGAGGTAAGCTTAAGGCGAGTTATAAATGTTCCTAAAAGAGGTATAGGAGCATCTACTTTAAACAAAATTGAACTTTTGGCGGCGGAGAATAATATTTCAATGTTTGATGCTATATCAAAAGGTAAGGAATTAGACTTTAAAAATTTAATCTTAGATTTAACTAAAGAAAGTGAAAATCTTTCTTTGACAGAATTAATTGATTTAATATTAGAAAAAAGTGGTCTAAAAAAGGAATTAGAAAGTGATCCCTCATTAGAATCAGAATTGCGTTTAGAAAATTTAATGGAATTTAAAAGTATTACAGCTTCTTTTGAAGAGCGAACAGGATCTGTTAATTTAGAGGATTTTTTAGAGGAAATTAGTTTAATAGCAGATATTTCTGAACATAAAGAAAGTAATGATGAAGTCACCTTAATGACTATACATTCAGCAAAAGGTTTAGAATTTGAAGTGGTTTTTTTAATCGGAATGGAAGAAAATGTCTTTCCGCATGCGAATTCGTTAATGGAAGAAAATGGTTTGGAAGAAGAACGTCGATTATGTTATGTTGGAATTACTAGAGCTAAAAAAAGATTATTTATATCAAATGCTAAACGAAGAATGTTATATGGTAAAGATAGCATGAATCCACCTAGTCGATTTATAAAAGAAATTGATAGTGGTTTATTGGATGTTGAAACTCCAGCAATGGAAGAAAAACTAAAAATAAATGTTTCCTCAATGTATACAGATAAAGTAAGCGTTTATAAACCAGGTGATATAGTTATGCATACAATTTATGGTCGTGGAGTAGTAATTGAAGTTAAAGATACAATTTTAAGTATTGCTTTTGCAAAAAACTATGGTATTAAAAAGTTAATGAAAAATCATAAAAGTTTAAGAAAGATAGGATCTTAAAAATGGATTTTAACGGATATGAAAAAATAGAAGATATGATTGGGTTTGAAGGTTTTATTAGTCCAGATGGAAAATTTTATAAAAGTAATAAGATTGGATTTAAGCAAAAATATAATTTGGAAAAATGGATTTATAAGTTTTTAGAATATACAGATCCAGAATTAGATTTAAAAAATGTAAAACCTGATGATTTTGTTCATCCTTATAAGTATTCTTTTTTGCGCGTTGTAGAAGATGCTAATAAGAATAATGTAAAGGGAATATATAATTCTTTAGATGATTATAATAATATTCAATTGCAGCTTCTACTTAATTTGCAAAAAGCCTATGAGCAATTAAATCAAAATGTTTCTTTGTATGATTTTAAAACATACAAAGCAGAGGATATGTTGGAATACGTCGGATTTATTAATCCTGACGGAAAATTTTATAGGGTTAGAAAAAAAGATACTTCATTTTTACCAACGCATTTACAGTGGAGTTATGAGTATTGCAAAACACATAATATAAAAATTCCAAATGCATTTAAAAGATATGAAAATATTGATTCTCTATTTGTAGCATTTGAATATCTTATTTCAAAAGATGGACTTAATTTTTTAGCATTTTGCGAAGATACAATTAATGATTGTTTAATAGCGGTTTATGATAAAACACATAACTTTACTCAAATTCAAGAACAAGCATTAATAAATTTAAATGAATTAGTAAAAAATAAAAATGAATTGAAAATATTGTAATATATAAAATAAGGAGAGAAAAATGCAAGAAAGAATTAAAGAGTTAGTAGAAATTTTAAATAAGGCTAATATTGAATATCATATGAATGATAACCCTTTTTTATCAGATAATGAATATGATAGTTTATTAGATGAATTATTTAAATTAGAAAAGCAATATCCAGAATATATTCTTCCTGATTCTCCAACTCATAAAATAGCTACTGAAGTAATATCTGAATTTAAAAAGGTAACTCATCCCACTCCAATGTTTAGCTTGGCAGATGTTTTTAATGAAGACGAAGTAAAAGATTTTATAAAAAAAATAGAAAAAGAATTTCCTAATTCAGAATATGTTTGTGAGCTAAAAATGGATGGATTGGCTGTATCTTTAATTTATGAAAAAGGAATTTTTAAATCAGCTGCTACTAGAGGAGATGGAATAATAGGTGAGGATATTACTCATAATGTAAAAACTATTAAAACACTTCCCCTTAAATTAAATAAAGACGTAGATTTAGAAGTTCGTGGAGAAATATATATGAGCAAAAAGAGCTTTGAAAAGGTTAATGATGCTCGTTTAAAAGATGGTTTAAAACCTTTTCAAAACCCTCGTAATGCAGCAGCAGGAAGCATTAGACAATTAGATAGCAGTATTTCAAGACAAAGAGATTTAAATATTTATTTATATCATTTACCAAATAGTGAACTAACGACTCATTATGAAAACATGCAATATATTAAACAGTTAGGATTACCTACGAATCCTAATTTAACTGTTGCCAAAAATGCTAATGAAGTATTAGATTACATTGATTATTGGACAAAAAAAAGAAATACACTACCTTATGAAATAGATGGAATTGTTATTAAAGTTAATAATTTAGCTCATCAAGCTGAATTAGGATCGACAGTTAAATACCCAAAATGGGCAATAGCTTATAAATTTCCAGCTGTTGAGGTAATAACTAAATTAAGGAATATCACTTTTACTGTTGGTAGAACTGGACAAATAACTCCAAATGCGGTTTTAGATCCTATAAAACTAGCTGGAAGTACGGTTAAAAGGGCTACTTTACATAATTTAGATAATATTTATCATAAAGACCTTCGAATTGGAGATTATGTTTATTTAAGAAAAGCCGGCGATGTAATACCTGAGGTAGTAGCTCCGGTAATTGAACGGCGAAATGGCACAGAAAAAATACTAAAAATGATTGAAAATTGTCCGATATGTCATACTAAATTAATAAAATCAGAAAGTCAAATTGATTTTTTATGTCCGAATGTAAATTGTCCAGCTCGAAATATTGAAAGTTTAATTCATTTTACTTCTCGAGATGCTATGAACATAGAGGGATTAGGCGAAAAAATTTTGGAAGATTTTTATAACATAGGCATTATTAAAAATATAACAGATATTTATAATTTGTATAGTAAAAAAGATGAACTAATTGAATTAGAAGGCTTTGGAAATAAAAGTGTACAAAATTTATTACGTTCAATTGAAAATAGTAAACATAACTCTTTAGAAAGATTACTTAATGCTTTAGGAATACCAGGTATAGGTATTAAAAATGCTAGAATATTAGCTAAAAGATATGAAAATATTGATTCTTTAATGAATGCATCTGTAGAAGAATTAAACAAAATTGATGATATTGGTCCAATACTTGCTAATAATATATCTAATTTCTTTGATAATCCAACTAATAGAATTATTATTCATACTTTAAAAGAAATTGGGGTTAATATGACTTACTTAGGACAAAAATCATTACATAATGAATATTTTAGTCATAAAAAATTTGTTATTACTGGCACTTTATCATTTATTAAAAGAGATCAATTAAAAGAATTATTAGAAAAATATGATGCTAAAACTTCTAATTCTGTTAGTAAAAATACCGATGTAGTCATTGTAGGAGCAGATCCAGGAAGTAAATATGAAAAAGCATTAGAGTTAAATATTGAAATATGGGATGAACAAAAATTAAAAGAAATTTTAGATTCGTTATAATAGAAATTTGCTAAACAAAATAAGATATAGTATAATGTTGGTATGAAAAAGAGGTAATAAAATGAAGAAGCTAAAACAATTTTATAATGAAAATCGAGTATTTACTATTTTAATGGGGATAGTATTATTTTGCATTTTATTAATGGCTTTTATAATACTTAGGTATTTTGTCTTTAGTAATGGACATAGTGTTTATGGTGATCGTTTGAAAGATGCAGATAAATATGAAATATCTGATTCTTTAAAAGAGGAAGTAGTATCAAAGTTAAAAGAAGATGAATCTATAACAGATGCAAGCGTGCGAGTTAGTGTAAGAACTATATATATTAGTATAGATTTTAATTCAACAATTTCTTTAGATGAAGCAAAAGGAAAAGCAATAACAGCTTTAGAACAATTTGGCGAAGATGAATTGGGTTATTACGATGTAGAATTTATTTTATCTCAAGAATCTACAGATGATACTGAAGGATTTATAATTATGGGTGCTAAAAATGTAAATGGTACTAATATAGTATGGAATAATAATACTCCAGTAGAAGATGAGTAGGGTGCAGTTATGAAAAAAAATAAAAAGAGAATTATAGCTGTTGCAGTAATTGCTATTGTTATTATATTAGCAGTAATTACAATTTTTTATCTATCTAGAGATGAAAATAAATTAAATATCATTGAAAAACAATGGATTAATAATAATAGTAAGATAGTTCAAAATATTGGTGTTAAGAATAGCAGTAATATATTTGGAAAAGATGGCTCAGGTGTTTTCTTTGATTTTATTGAAGATTTTTCAGCTGAATATGATTTAACAATAAATCCAGCTACTTATACTACTTCAAAGCCAGAAGATTTAATATATTTTAGGCTTACCAGTCAATTAGATGAAAAGGACTTAGTTTTATATCAAGATCATTATGTAGTATTAGGGAAAAAAGATATTTCATTAGCTAGTATTAATGATTTAAGTAATTGTAAAATTGGTATTTTATCTTCTCAAGTTTCAATAGTTAGTGAATATTTAGATAATATAAATAATTTACAATTTACTCAATATGATAGTAAAGAAAAATTAATTAATGAATTTGATGAGCAAGATAATATTAATTATATAATTGTTCCTTTAAATGAATATTTAGATATTATATTAGATGAGTCGAATTATATTAATCTTCACTTATCTGATATTCCTATTTATTACACATTATATATTAGTGGTGATAATTCAGAGCTAAATTCAATTTTACAAAAATATTATAATATTTGGATGGAAAACAATTTTATAGAAAGATACAATAATCAAAGCTTTAATTTCTTTAAAGAGGCACTAGACATAAGTGAGGAAGAAAATGATCAATTACATAATAAGACATATAATTATGGATTTGTAGAAAATAATCCTTATGAGGCTTATGCATCTGGTGATTATGGAGGAATTGTAGGTCAATATTTATATAAATTTGCTGATTTTAGTAAAATTGATGTTAATTATGAGAAGTATAAAAGTATTAAATCATTAACTAATGCAGCCAATAAAAAAGAAATAGATCTTTATTTTAATACTAATAGTATAAATAGTGATTATAAAGATATTAATACACTATTAAATATTAAGTATTATGTTGTAGCTTATGATGAGAATAACATTGCTTTAACTTCTTTAAAAGGATTAGTTAATAACACGGTATATGTTTTAGAAAACTCTTTATTATCTAATTATTTACAATCTTTAGAATATTTAGATGTTAAAACATATACAACAGATCGAGAATTAAAAAAATTAGTTAAAGATAATTCAATTATTATAATTGACCAAAACAAATATAATTACTTAAAATCTTCAGTATTTAAAAATTATACTATAAGATATGAATCTGCAATAGATACAGTTTATACTTTTAGAAGTAATGCTACTGATACTTTTAATTTATTATTTAGAAAATATGTAAATACATTAGATCCGCAAATCCAAATTAATGAAGGCGTTTATTCTAATCGATTAATCGTTAAAAGTGGTACTATTTTAGGAACAATTGCAAGATATATTTTAGCTGTTATATTTGCTTTAGTAATTATATTCATAATATTATTTAGATCTTCTAAAAAAATAAAAATTGCAAAGAGAATTAAAAAAGAGGATAAAATGCGTTTTATAGACCAATTGACTTCTTTGAAAAATCGTAATTATTTAAATGAGAATATTGATACTTGGAATAAAAATACTATTTATCCTCAAACAACTTTAGTAATAGATGTTAACAATATTCAATATATTAATGATACTTACGGTTATGAACAAGGAGATTTACAAATTCAAGCTGCTGCTAATGTATTAATTAAATTACAGTTAGATAATACCGATATTATGCGTACTGATGGTACTGAATTCTTAGTTTACTTTGTGGGATATAAAGAAAAACAAATAGCTAGTTTCATCCGTAAACTTAATAAAGAATTTAAAAAATTACCATATGATTATGGAGTAATAATGGCATATAGTACAATAAATGATGATATTAAGTTAATTGAAGATGCAATAAATGAAGCTACTCAAGAAATAAGAGAGAAAAAAAATAAAAAAGAAAGTGAAATTGATGAAGAAAAAATTTAAACCTTATTTAAAAAGATTTAAAGCTTATATAATAGGATTCATCAAAATACTAAAAAGACCAGAAATGGCAATTTTACCAGGCCAATTGGCCTTTTTCTTTGTACTATCAGTAGTTCCTATAGCAACATTAATTAGTTATTTTGCATCTTTTTTTAACATATCAATTAATTTTATTTCTAATTTTATAGCCAAAGCTTTTTCTAGTGAAATTGCAGAACTTATAACTCCAATGGTAAGTGTTAATACAATCAGTGTTAGATTTTTTATTTCCTTATTTGTTGGTTTTTTCATTGCATCAAATGGAGCAGATTCAATAATTGTAACTTCAAATGCAATTGAGGGAATTCCTAATACCTCATATGCTAAAAGAAGAATAAAAGCTATAATTATGACTATGATAATTGTTATTTTATTTGTCTTTATTTTATTAGTTCCTGTATTTGGAAATAAAATAATAGAATTGTTTAAATTTGTTGATTTAAATTCTCAAATTACTTTAAGAGTCGAACAAATATTTATTTTATTAAAAGGTCCAGTATCTTGGTTTATAATGTTTATGTTTATTAAAATTATATACACTATGGCACCAGATAAAAGAACATCTAGTAGCTATACAAATGTAGGTGCTGCATTTACAACTATTTTATGGATAATTATTACTAGCATATATTCTTTTTATATAACTCATTTTGCTAGATATGATGTTTTTTACGGAGGTCTTGCTAATTTGGTTATTTTAATGTTATGGGTATATTTATTAGCATATATATTTGTAATAGGAATGTGTTTAAATTTTCATTATAAGAATAAACAATTACCAAAAGATGGTTATATAAAAACAAAATAATTAGCAATAATATTAAAGTACACACAAGTATTATTAGTGTACTTTTACTTCTTATATTAACCTAATATTTTAATGTATTAACAAATATAAGAAATAATACTTAAAAAGAAAGATGATTTAGATCTTTCTTTTTTTAGTGTGCCGGGCATGGCATATAACTAGGTGGTGAAAATCCACTATACGC